>CALHIB010000056.1 GCA_938030595.1 uncultured Rhizobiaceae group bacterium
GATTGGCTTATTGCCTTGCCTTCTGGCATCAAACCAAAACAGGCCATGGGCGTTGGAACAGCCGGCTACACGGCAATGCTATGTGTCATGGCGCTTGAACGTTACGGCATCACGCCAGCTTCAGGGCCAATCGTTGTAACCGGTGCCAATGGTGGTGTTGGTTCTGTTGCAATTTCAATTTTATCGAAGCTTGGCTATCACGTTATTGCGTCAACGGGCCGTGTTGAAGAAAGTGATTTTCTTAAAGAATTGGGCGCAAATGAAATCATTGACCGCGCAGAACTCTCAGAAGCTGGTCGCCCATTGGGTAAAGAGCGCTGGGCAGGTGGTGTTGATGCTGTTGGTTCTCATACGCTTGCGAACTTATTGGCACAAACCAATTATGGCGGTGCAGTTGCAGCCTGTGGCTTGGCACAGGGTTTTGATCTTCCTGCAACGGTAATGCCGTTTATCTTGCGCGGTGTTGCATTGCTGGGCGTAGATTCAGTCATGGCTTCAAAAGAGCTACGTAAGGAAGCGTGGAGCAGAATCGCAACGGATCTGGACATGAGCAAACTTGAAGCATTGACGACTGAAATAGGTTTTGATGATATCATTCAAACGGCAACTGATATTGTGGATGGCAAAATACGCGGACGCGTTATTGTTGATATCAACGCATAAGCGGTTACCTGCGCATGGGAGCAGCCTTTGGCGCTAGCAGAACTTACAGAGATTAATCAAAGAGGTCCTAGTCATAATCTGAGGCTCAAGACATTGATTAATGTCAGATGGCTTGCGGTCATCGGTCAATCAAGCGCTGTACTATCCGTATGGCTTTTACTTGGGTTTAGTTTTGAACCTGCTTTTTGTTTTGCACTGATATCCGTTTCAGTTTTTGTAAATCTGTTTTTAAAATTCAGATATCCTGCAAACCAAAGGCTCTCGTCGCGATCATCTGCAGCTTTATTGGCCTATGATATTATACAGCTTGCAGTTTTATTGTTTTTAACGGGTGGTCTTCAAAATCCGTTTTCGTTTTTGTTGCTGGTACCAGTTGTTATTTCTGCAACGGCACTTTCAATTCGCTACACTTTATTCCTTGGAATAATGGCGATAGCTTGCACAACGGTGCTGGCCTTTTATCACCTGCCACTGCCCTGGCTGGAAGGTGTAACCTTGAAGCTTCCCAATATTTATATTGGCGGCATGTGGTTTGCGATTATTTCCAGTCTTTCTTTTACAGCCGTTTATGCGTTTCGTGTCGCGGATGAAGCACGTAAATTATCAGACGCCTTGACCGCAACCGAGCTCGTACTCCAGCGCGAGCAACATTTGTCAAATCTTGATGGTCTGGCAGCAGCAGCAGCCCATGAATTGGGAACACCGCTTGCCACCATTGCGTTGGTATCCAAGGAAATGACACGTGAGTTGGAAAAAGGCTCTGCTCTTTATGAAGACGCCACGCTTTTGAGAGGGCAGGCAGAGCGATGCCGCGATATTTTGCAAAAGCTGACATCGCTTTCCAGTGAAGGCGATCGTCATATTGGCACAATGCCCTTTACAGCTTTCATGGAGGAAATTGCCGAGCCACATCGAAATTTTGGCGTTTCCGTTGTAATTAAAAAACCAGACGGACGTCGTGTACCAGATTGTATTAGAAATCCCGGGATTTTATACGGTCTTGGCAACATCGTGGAAAATGCAGTCGATTATGCCAATCAAAAGGTAATACTTGAAACCGACTGGGATGAGGAATCAATCTGGGTAAAAGTCATTGATGATGGTCGCGGATTTGACGATGAAGTTCTGGCCAGAATTGGCGAACCTTTTGTAACAAGACGTTCAAAATCTACTCAAAGCGGGGGTCTTGGATTAGGTTTGTTTATTGCAAAGACATTACTCGAACGAAGTGGTGCCAGTCTGGTTTTTCAAAATGATCGTGAAAAAGAGTTTGGTGGTGCCTTGGTATTGATCAAATGGGCAAGGGCTTCGATTGAGGCTAATTTGAAGTAAATATTAGACTTTTGGAACCTTTGACAAATCGGTTGTAGTGACCCACATATATTACAAAGCAATAAAGAAGATCATGAGATGACTGATTTAAATCAACTTTCAGGAGACATTGGTGACAACAATAATTTATTGATTGTCGATGATGACCGTCCTTTTTTACAGCGTTTGGCGCGTGCAATGGAAACCCGTGGGTTTTCGGTTGATACCGCAGAAAGTGTTACGGAAGGCATGGCCAAGATAAAAATAAACGCACCTGATTTCGCAGTTGTTGACATGCGTTTGAATGACGGTAATGGGCTGGACGTCATCGAGGGAATTCGTAACGTAAAGCCTGATTGCAAGGCCATTATATTGACTGGCTACGGTAATATCGCAACAGCGGTCACAGCTGTTAAAATGGGTGCCATTGACTATTTGGCAAAGCCTGCAGATGCTGATGATGTTTATACCGCTTTAATGCGAAAGCCATCAGACAAAGCCGATCCGCCAGAAAACCCTATGTCTGCAGATCGCGTTCGCTGGGAACATATCCAACGTGTATACGAACTCTGTGATCGTAATGTTTCTGAAACAGCAAGACGTTTAAACATGCATCGCAGAACCTTGCAGCGTATTCTGGCAAAACGCGCACCGCGCTAATCGATAACAATATCATCAAATTGCTCTTGCAATGTAAGGCGCTTGGTACGCAAAGCAGCACTGCGTGCAAATCTTAGTGTGAGAGCCTTACGCGTGGCAGCATTTAATTTTTGCAATTGAGCTTCACGAAGTATTTCGCAACCATATTCATCAGCAAATATAAACCCTTCTTTATCAGGGAATATTTCAATGGGTACACCTGGATGGGTAGCAAAATAAAACTTGTCACAATAATCTTTGTATTCATGCCATTTTGAATCTGTCTGAAAGTCTGCAATTGAAGATTTAATCTCAAAAATAATGATCTCACCTTTGCGATTAAGAGCGATTAGATCCGCACGTCTTCCACTTGAAAGGGTTAGTTCAGGCAAAAACACTAGATCACTTTCTTCCAGACCTTTCATTATCCCACGTCTGATGCTCATCGCCATTTCAGATTGTCTGCCGTCAAAACCTTCAGAATTTTGATGTGGTGAGATGATTGGCATTTGATTCTTCTACTTTTTTCATTGTTGCTGGATTGCAACAATTCGTGAGCTTTATTGTCAACTTTTGATATTTGATTTGCGAATCGAGTTTGTTTCGTGAATTAAGCTTACAAGAAATATTCTGTTGCCCCAAATATGAAGACAGAATAGTTGAATGAGGAAAAATAAATGAACAGACGTGAATTCACTTTAGCATTGCTCTCAAGTGCGGCGTTAGCAAGTTGCTCATCTATTTCAAAAGACCCAACACGAGAATTTCGTGCAGATTATGCTGCCCGTGTTGATGGTGGTTTTAAGCTACCTGCCATTCCATTGAAAAAAGTGGATAAAGAATTTCTACGCCAAGTTGTCGATTATCCAACAAGAGAACGTGTCGGTACGGTCATTGTAGATGTGCCTTCGCGCCATCTTTATCTGGTTCAACCAGGTGGAAAGGCGATGCGTTATGGTGTGGGCGTTGGTAAACAGGGTTTTGCCTGGTCTGGTAACGCAAGAATTGGCTGGAAAAGAGAGTGGCCTACATGGACACCACCTGCGCCAATGATTAGACGCAGACCAGAATTGGCAAAATGGCGCAAAGGTATGCCGCCAGGATTAACAAACCCTCTTGGGCCACGGGCGCTTTATCTAACTAAGGGTGGCAGAGACACTTTATATCGCCTGCATGGCACACCGGAATGGTGGTCAATCGGCAAGGCAGTATCATCAGGATGTATCCGTTTGATGAACCAGGATATTATCGATTTACATGCCCGCGTTAAGCCAGGCGCCAAGGTTATTGTTAAACAAACATAAGATTTATGAAATTTATGTATTAAAAAACCCCGCCTTGTGAGCGGGGTTTTTTGTATCTGGATATTGGCTTTGCTTTATGCATTAGCCGCTTTGAATTCCAAACGCTTGCGGTGGAGCACTGGCTCTGTGTAGCCAGAAGGTTGGATATCGCCTTCAAATACCAATTCAACAGCAGATTGGAAAGCGATTGAATTATCGAAGTCTGGTGACATGTTGCGATACTCTGGATCACCAGCATTCTGACCATCTACAACAGCTGCCATACGTTTCAAGGTTTCCATGACTTGTTCTTTGTTGGTGATGTCATGCTTTAGCCAGTTCGCGATATGCTGTGTTGAAATACGCAAGGTTGCACGGTCTTCCATCAAGCCAACATCATTAATGTCTGGCACTTTTGAGCAGCCAACACCATGTTCAACCCAGCGCACCATATAACCAAGAATACCTTGAGCATTGTTATCCAGCTCATTTTGAATATCTTCTGGTGACCAGTTAGGGCGAATAGCAACTGGAATCGTTAGAATATCATCAATATTCGCGCGACCACGGCTTGAAATTTTAGACTGCTCTTCTGCAACATTCACTTGGTGATAATGTGTTGCATGAAGTGTTGCAGCTGTTGGTGATGGTACCCATGCACAATTTGCACCTGCTTTTGGATGACCAATTTTTTGCTCCAGCATGGCAGCCATCAAATCTGGCATGGCCCACATGCCTTTACCGATTTGTGCATGACCTGATAGACCGCATTCAAGACCAATATCCACATTCCAGTCTTCATAGGCAGAAATCCATGCAGCAGCTTTCATGTCGCCTTTACGAAGCATTGGACCAGCCAACATTGAGGTATGAATTTCATCGCCTGTGCGATCAAGGAAGCCTGTGTTGATAAACACAACACGCTCTTTGGCAGCACGGATACACTCTTTAAGGTTTGCCGTTGTGCGACGCTCTTCATCCATAATACCCATCTTCAAAGTATTAGGTTTCATACCAAGCGCTTGCTCAACACGACCGAAAAGCTCAACTGCAAAAGCGACTTCTTCCGGACCGTGCATTTTTGGCTTCACAATATACATGGAACCTTCACGTGAATTACCATTACGGCCATTTTCACCCAAATCATGAAGCGCGATCATCGCTGTCATCATACAATCCATAATACCTTCAGGTATTTCCTTGCCACCATCGAATGTAATCGCGGGGTTTGTCATCAAGTGACCAACGTTTCGAACAAGCAAAAGAGAACGACCCGCAAGTGTTATGTCTTTGCCGTTGCTGCCTGTGTATTCACGGTCTGGATTAAGTTTGCGTGTAATCGTCGTGCCGCCTTTTTCAAAGCTTTCTGACAGATCACCTTTCATTAAGCCAAGCCAGTTTTGGTAAGCAAGAACCTTGTCTTCGCCATCAACTGCCGCCACTGAATCTTCGCAGTCACAAATAGTGGTCAGAGCTGATTCAAGCACAACATCTGCAATATGCGCTTTGTCGGTTTTGCCAATCGGGTGATTAGCATCGATAATAATATCTGCATGCAAGCCATTGCGCTTTACAAGCACAGAAGATGGCGCCGAAGCTTCACCTTGATAACCTACAAATTGAGCCGGGTTTGATAAACCAACGGTTTTGCCACCCTCAAGCGTAACATGAAGCTCGCCATCAACAACCTCCAGTTTGGTAGCGTCCGCCCAAGAGCCATCCAGAGCAACAGATTTGTTCAAGAAGTCACGTGCCCAGGCAATCACTTTATCACCGCGCTTGGGGTTGTAGGCTTTGCCTTTTTCTGCGCCGTCATCTTCAGAAATTGCGTCTGTTCCATAAAGTGCATCATATAAAGAGCCCCAACGCGCATTTGCAGCGTTAAGCGCATAGCGTGCATTCATGATAGGAACCACCAATTGCGGACCAGCTACCATTGCAATTTCTGGGTCAACATTGGATGTATCGACAGAAAATTTGCCACCCTCTGGTACAAGATAACCAATATCCGTCAAAAACTTTTTATAATCTTCCAGTGAGTAATCAGTGCTATTTGCTTTGTAATACTCATCCATTTTGGTTTGAAGTTCGTCACGCTTGGCAAGTAATGCACGATTGGTTGGTGCAAGATCAGTAACCAATGTTTCAAGATCAGCCCAAAATTTGTCTTGAGCAATACCAGTTCCTGGCAAAGCTTGTTCATTAACAAAGGCAAAAAGCCCGCTATCTACATCTAGGTTACCTACAGAAATACGGTCAGACATAATCATCTCCTGAATTTAATATTTTGTTGCCAACTGGCTATCAAAATTAGCAGTATTGTCAATTTAGAGTAGATGAGAAACATTGTTTCTAAAATAGAAACAATCTCTTTCCCCGAGCGAAACATTGGATAATATTGAACCATCAGCGTGCAATACCCATATATGTGTAGAACGAAACAGTGAGAAAAGCACATGTCACGTATTGCAGGGTTTTCAAGCCCCTTATTACTGGGTTTTGATGAGTTAGAACGTGTATTGGCACGCGCGACCAAGAGCGCGAATGATGGCTATCCGCCCTATAATATTGAGCGTCTGCAAACACAGCCAGGTGAAAAAGGCGATTTATTGCGGATTACCCTTGCTGTCGCCGGGTTTCGCGAAGACGAACTTGATATCAGCATTGAAGAAAACCAACTGACGATTTTTGGCAAGCAAATTGATGATAAGGAACGGGTTTTCTTACACAGAGGCATTGCCGCCAGACAATTTCAACGCGCTTTTGTCCTAGCAGAAGGTATAGAGGTGAGTGGCGCCAACCTTGAAAATGGTCTTCTGGAAATTGATCTAATCAGAATTCAACCAGAGCGGATTATTCGAAAAATTTCGATTCAATCAGGCACTAAATCAAAGGAGTAGTCTTATGTTCCACGATACTGAGTTAAATAAGCATTCTGTAGAGGCCTTGGCACAGATGGGGTCTGATGCCGTTGCCTACATGCGCGAGATGACGGTTGAAGAAATTACATCTGCTTTTCCGGATACGCCTGAGCTTGAAAATAATCAAACTTATTGGGCGTTGTTTGGTGCAGATGGCGCGCCCCTAATGTTAGCCAGTGAGCGCGTTGATGTTGCTTCATCTGCTTTTTACAATAATCTAAAAGCAATCATGCCGAGTTAAGTTGGGTCCACCCAGCCGATATTGCCATCCTGGCGGCGGTAAACAACATTGGTTTTGCCGCTACCTGCATTGGTGAACACCACGACAGGGTCATCAATCAAATCGAGCTTCATCACGGCCTCAGCAACACTTTGCGTTGCAATCGAGGTAAGTGATTCAGCAATAATGACCGGATTATATTCTTCCGGCATTTCTTCTTCTGGCGCTGGCGATTCGACAATTGCATAAGCAGCTTGTGCGCGAGCCATTTTATCGGCATTACCATGGTGATCTTTTAAACGTCTTTTATAACGCCTCAGTCGCTTCTCAATTTTGTCAGCAGCCGCTTCAAATGAGGCGGTTGGGTCAATTTCGTTAGCCGTACTTTGCAGATCGGCGCTGCTATCCAGGTGAATGACACATTCGCATGCAAAACGGTTAGCTTGCTTTTCAAGTGTAACATGCCCGCGGTAACCGCCTGGAAAATATTTGGAGACAGCTTCATCCAGTCTGTCCTGGATACGTGCTGTTAGTGTATCCCCAATATTCATGTGTTTGCCTGAAATTTGTAAGCTCATTTTGCAACTCCTATTTTATTATCGCTACAATCAAATCCTAGCGTGGAGAGGGCTTATTTGGCAATTCCCAAACAAAAATATATATTTATGGCTTGCAGGAGGCCAAATTAAGCTTGTTGTTTCTTCTCTCTACGGCGTTGTACAGAAGAAGGAATACGTAAGGCTTCACGATATTTTGCAACCGTACGTCTGGCAATTTCTATGCCTGTTTCCTGCAGTTTTAGTACGATTTGGTCGTCAGAAAGTACTTTTTTCGGGTTTTCCAAATCGACCAATTGCTTGATTTTATGCTTTACACTTTGCGAGGCATAACCTTCATCGCCATCGCTGGATGTAATGGAGGACGAGAAAAAATATTTGAGTTCAAACAGACCTTGATCACACATCAGGAACTTATTCGAGGTTACTCTGCTGATGGTTGATTCGTGCATTTTAATTGCTTCAGCAACTGTTTTCAGATTAAGCGGGCGAAGATGCTCTACACCTTCTACAAAAAACATGTCCTGTTGTTTTACAATTTCGGTCGCTACCTTCAAAATGGTTTGGGCACGTTGATCCAAACTTTTTGTAAGCCAGCTTGCATTACCCATACAATCAGCAATGAACTCTTTTCCCTCGGGCGTTTTTACAGCAGCGGTTAATTCTGCATGATAGCTATGGTTCACCAAAACTTTGGGTAGCGTTTCAGGATTTAAATCAATAGACCAGCTTCCATCTGTTTTTTGGCGTATTAAGACATCTGGGACAACATTTTCAGATAATATTGGTTCATATTGAGCCGCTGGTCTTGGATCCAGTTCTTTGATTTCGCGGATCATGTCATTAAAGTCTTCGCGACTGACTTCGCAAAGTTTCATGAGTTTTTCAAACTCACGTTTTGCCAAAAGTGGCAGGTTGGCCAATAACTTTTGCATGGCCGGGTCATAACGGTTCTTGTCACGTAATTGGATTGCAAGACATTCTTGTAAATTACGCGCACCAATGCCAACCGGTTCAAGCGTTTGAAATTGTGATAAGACTTCCTCAACATGGCTAAGGCTAACTCCTGTTAGCATGGCGATATCGTGCAAATCTTCCTGGAAATATCCATCCTCATTAAGCGCATGGGCAATATGTGTTGCAATTTCACGGTCTTTCTCAGTCCCAAATGTAAGCATGACCTGCTCACCCAAATGTTGAGCAAGACTTAGTGTTTCGCCGACACTTGCCAGAAAGTCTGTATGATCACCATTATTGGAAGATGAATTGCTAGCGCTTGTATTATTCAAACTCAAAGACGTGTCTGTATTTGCTTTTTCAGCACCTGCAATACCCTCATCGTAGACATTTTCAAATGAAGCATCCAGATCTTTGGCATTTTCGCCGGCATCAAGCTTCATCTCATTGGATATAATATCATCTTTCGGCTGCTTATCGCCGTCGCTTTCTTTTGCAGCAATGCTGGTTTCGCCACCAAGCTCAAGCAATGGGTTTTTCTCAATTTCATCTTGAACAAATTCTGCAAGCTCAAGATGACTATATTGTAAGAGTTTGATGGATTGCGCCAATTGCGGCGTCATCACAAGCGATTGCGATTGCTTCTGTACTAAGCGAGCTGAAAGAGCCATGTTTCCCTACCTGTTGATTTACAGGCTCTTTTTTGATTTGGCCTGTTTATTGCATCAAGCTAGCAGAAAGATATTCCTAAAGAGTAAATTGCTCTCCAAGGTAAAGGCGGCGCACATCTGGATTTTGGACAATCTCATTTGGACTGCCGTGGGTCAAAACATTACCTGCGTGAATGATATAAGCACGATCAATCAGTCCCAAGGTTTCACGTACATTATGGTCGGTGATGAGGACACCAATACCACGGCGGGTCAGATGACGAACCAAATCCTGGATGTCCCCAACAGCAATCGGGTCAATACCAGCAAAAGGCTCATCGAGCAGCATGAATGAAGGGCGTGTTGCCAGCGCGCGTGCAATCTCGCACCGTCTTCGTTCACCACCAGAAAGCGCAATTGAAGGTGATTTTCTTAAATGCGTTATCGAAAATTCTTCGAGAAGCGCATCCAATTGATATTCACGTTGTTTTTTATTGGGCTCAACCACTTCAAGCACTGCACGAATATTGTTTTCAACGCTTAAGCCCCTGAAAATACTGGCTTCTTGAGGAAGGTAGCCAATCCCAAGGCGTGCTCTACGATACATTGGTGTTTTGGTAATATCGTGCCCGTTAAGCTCAATTTTACCTGCATCAGCCTGCACAAGACCGGTTATCATGTAAAAACTTGTAGTTTTTCCTGCACCATTTGGACCAAGTAATCCAACGGCTTCACCACGCCTGACACCAAGGTTTACATTTTCAACAACCTTGCGACCCTTATAGCTTTTCTGAATGCCTTGAACCATCAAAACACCATCGCGAGACCGCGGTTGGTGCGTTGGTTGCTGCTGGTCACTTTGTATTGTCGGCGGGGCAGCAATACGAATTTCGGAACCAGCAGAAACAGACCCTTCAAGCGGCGTATCAGCCCATTCCACTTTGCGAGCTTTGGGCTTTTTTACCAAGCCAGATATGTTTTTGAGAAAGCCCAAAGTGAAGTTCCAATAAACGTTTTGTTAGCTATGAATACACGAATTACAGTTAATTTTCCTTAACCAGAAGAATTTGGCATAATTACCCAATTAATTTCTATTCTTTGGTGTCAGAAGAATTTTAACGCGACCATTGTTAGAATTTCCGGATGACGACCCGCAGGGGGTGACGTTTGAAACATTCGTTTTTAGATTTACAGTTACCTTGCAAGCTGACAGCACATTGCCGGTTTGACTGACAATCACATTGCCCGTCATTAGAACAGTTTCAGAAATCATATTGATTGTTGCTTGATCAGCAGAAACTTTATTTTCACCGGAGCGCACTGCAACTTTGCCACTGGCTTCGATTTGGCGAATACCACTTTTTGTTTTTCCACGTTCACCTGCACGTTCATAGAACACTTTAATACGCGTTGCCTGCATCAAAGTCGTTCCCTGAACAACACTAACATTGCCTGTCAAAAGTGCGGTATTTTCATCATCAATAATTTCAAGCTTGTCTGCTTCAATCTGAATAGGATCATTATTATTGCCAATCCCCTTAAAAGCGCCTCCTGCTGATTGTGCGTAAACTGAAGCGATACCTAGATTAAGAAATATGCAACATAAGACTATAGTGGTTTTAATTTTATTCATTTGTCGTATCTGCCTTTTTTGCTTCATCAGGACGCAGAGTCATTCTTACACGGCCTTCAAAAATTAGTTTATTTCCACCATCTTCAATCATCATTGCATTGGAAGAAATATCTGCTTGCGCGCTTGTTCCATTTATTGGGTTATTCGTATGCATGATTGAATTGCCAATATCGACATTTGCATCCTGCAAATTAAGCACCATTCCGCTTGAGGTAACGAGATTAACAGTTTCCTTTAAAATGAGCGTTTTGGCATCTGCATCATAAACACCATTGCCAGCTGTAATGGTCGCCGTAATTTTTTCATCCATCGGAAGTTCTGCAAGAATTTCTTGCAGTTCAACCTGATTAGGGTTTGAAACATCTTGGATAGCTTTGGTTGCGGTCAAATTATACGGACGCTTGTTTTTATCAAATCCGTTCAGTTTTGGATTTTCCATCACCAGCTTGCCATCTGACAAATTGATATTCTCCACGGAGACGTCAGGCACCTTAAGTGAGTTCAGTACAAAAGCACCGATAATTCCCAAAACCAAAACTATGGCTATGATTGGAAAAGCGATTTTCCAAAACTTCACCTTGCTAGAGTGTTTCAAAGCCTCACGATATTCGTTTTCACGATTATCAGTAGAGATAAAATCAAGATTAGGCGCAGGGGTTTGCCGAGGTGCGCTTTGCATACCTTGGGTTGCAGATACATAATTTCCCTGCACTTGATTTTGAAACTGATTACTCAAGCTACGCGCCTCACTTTATCTTGCAGTTTGTTACAACAGCTTCATGGTGACAATAGGGCTAAGATAGAGCCTAACTATGAGCAAATATGTCTGTTTCTGGCCATCCAGCCAGGTCTAATCGGCAGCGCGTTGGCAGGAATTTAAAGCATTCATGTGCCAATTCTCTTCGGCCTTCGCGTTCCAAACGTTTTTCAAGATGCGCCATTAGTTCATGCAAGTGAAGCACATCAGAAGCTGCATATTCCAATTGTGCCTGGCTCAGTGTTTCAGCTGCCCAATCAGAACTTTGTTGCTGTTTGGAAATATCAACACCAATAAACTCACGAACCAGATCTTTCAGGCCATGTCGGTCTGTATAGGTGCGGGTCATTTTAGAGGCAATTTTAGTGCAATAGACATTATTGGTGGCAATGCCTAAGCCATGCTCAAGAACAGCGACATCAAATCGTCCAAAGTGGAAAATAATCGTGCGATTCGGGTCTTCCATAAGGGCTTTTAGATTTGGCGCCTCAGTTTGACCCTTGGCAATTTGCACAACATCTGCAGTCCCATCACCTGGTGATAATTGCACGACACAAAGCCTGTCACGTAGCGGGTTCAAGCCCAGGGTTTCTGTATCGACTGCAATGGAGTCGTGATAATTATCTAGATTAGGTAAGTCGCCTTTATGAAACCGGATTGTCACCGCTTTTCCCCTTATATGGTTTTTCTTTGAATCTTATAATCTGATTTGCACTAAACTGACAAATCAACTGATACACCCGGTATCCAGTCGTAAAGCAGAGCGAATAGTAAAAGCCCAAGCGCAATGCGGTAGATAGTAAAGACAAGAAAGCTGGAGCGTTTTACAAAAGCCATCAAAAAGGCAATCGCAGCAAGCGCTGCAAAGAACGTAAGCACCGCGGCCATGATTGCACCATTAGAAATCTCAATGCCAGATTCAATCGCATCAAGGGTTACAAAAGCACCCGCACCAGCAATGGCAGGAATACCTAATAAAAATGAAAAACGTGCGGCTTCAGGGCGCGAAAACCCCATGAAGCGTGCTGCTGTCATGGTCACGCCTGAACGTGAAGTGCCAGGAATTAAGGCCATCGCTTGCGCAAATCCCATAATAACCGCAGGTGACATTTTCATGTCTTCCATGACTTTGGTCTGCTTACCGATAACATCTGCAATATACATCAATACGCCAAAAATAATCGCATTCCATGCAATCACTTCGACCGAGCGAAGTCCGTCACCATAGCCTGACTTTTTTAAGAAAAGCCCAAAAGCTACAGCAGGGATAGTGGCAACGAGAATATAAAGCGCCATTCTGGAATTATCATTCATGCGTAAGCGCAATAAATCCAACCCGCCACCAATCAGTTTGAGGACATCACGCCAGAAATAAACGATGACCGCAAAGAGCGATCCGATGTGAACCATAACGTCAGTAACTTGACCCTGATCGGGCCAGCCAGTAATTGCCGGAATAAGCGCCAAATGGCCAGAGGAAGAAATCGGTAGAAATTCGGTAATACCTTGCACAATGGCAAGGACGATAATTTGTTCAGGTGTCATCAAATCGCCTCAAGGATATAGATTAACTTGCGTGAGGTGAGTCACCTCTTTATTGTTTTAGAAACGCAAAACTGATTCATTGCCCTGTTTTTCATGTTTGCGTCATAATTTCCAGTGGATTTATAAGTAATAGGCCTTATGCACACACTCTATCACCACCCAATGTCTGCCAGTTCACGTTATATTCGCTTACTTTTAGCTGAATATTCTCAATCCGTTGGTTTTCTGGAAGAAAAACCATGGGAACGTCGTATGGAGTTTTTGCAGATTAATCCTGCGGGAACCCTACCTGTTTTGATGGTGGATGAAGGAAAGTTTGTCAGCGGTGGAACCGTAATTGGCGAGTATCTCGACGAAACCTGCGGTGCCATGATGCGTGACAAGCGTTTGCTTTCAGAAAAATCCCTTGAGCGCGCAGAAACACGCCGCCTGGTAGAGTGGTTCTTGGTAAAGTTTGATTCCGAAGTAACGCGCTATCTTGTTCAAGAACGTGTATTCAAACAATTGATGAAAGCCGATGAAGGCGGTGGCGCTCCAGATTCAAACATTATCCGGGCGGCAAGAGCAAATTTAAAAAACCATATGAAATATTTGTCTGCGATGGTAACTGCGCGAGATTGGTTGGCTGGCAATACAATTTCTGCAGCTGATATGGCTGCTGCGGCCTCAATCTCTGTTTTGGATTATTTGGGCGAAATTCAATGGGAAGATGATCCTGCAGCAAAAGACTGGTTTGCCCGCATGAAGTCACGTCCATCCTATCGCCCACTTTTGGCTGACAAGGTTATGGGTTTGCCGCCTGCATCTCATTACATTGATCTGGATTTTTAATCCTTGGTTTTGCCTGACAAACTCAAGCAGAATTTAATCACTCGGGCTAAATCACTTGGCTTTGATATTTGTAAAATCACCCCTGCATCACTCTCAGATGATATTGGTAGCAAACTTGAAACAGCCATCGAATTAAATCGCCATGCCACAATGGAGTGGATGGAAACAACGCTAGAGCGCCGCAAAACACCAACAGCTATGTGGAGCGAGGCTAAAACAGCGATCATGCTGGGCATGAATTATGGTCCGGATAGTGATCCGCTCGAAACTCTTGAGCAAAAATCCAAAGCGACGATATCCGTTTACGCACGTAATCGCGATTATCATGACATTATCAAGGGTAAACTAAAGACCCTCGCTAGCTGGCTAGCTTCTCAAACGAGCGAAGATGTTAAAGTCTTTGTTGATACAGCACCCTTGATGGAGAAACCTCTAGCAAAGCAAGCGGGGTTGGGGTGGCAGGGCAAACATACCAATCTTGTGTCGCGTGAATTTGGTTCTTGGTTATTCTTGGGGTCTATTCTGACAAAGGCTGAACTTTTTGCAGATGAACCAGAAACAGATCATTGCGGTTCGTGTCAGTCTTGCCTTGATATTTGCCCAACCAATGCTTTTCCAGCCCCTTATCAATTGGACGCTAATCGCTGTATTTCCTATCTAACGATCGAGCATGATGGAGCAATCCCAATTGAATTTCGTGAACCCATGGGCAATCGAATTTATGGGTGTGATGATTGTTTAGCGGTTTGCCCGTGGAATAAATATGCGCAAGAAACAGCTCAGATGAAGTTAAAAGCCCGCGGTGATTTATTGGCCCCTGATTTGCAAGAATTGGCACAACTGGATGACAAAAACTTTCGTGCAAAGTTCTCAGGCTCACCCATAAAGCGCATTGGCAGAGACAAGTTTTTACGAAATGTCATGATCGCAGTGGGTAATTCGCAAGACGATACTTTAAAAACATTAGCGCTGAAGAATATCAAAGATGAAAACCCATTGGTGCGCGGTGCCAGCATTTGGGCGCTTTCAAGACTTGAAGATCAACAATCATTTGCCAATATACGCATGAAAGAACTGGACAGTGAAACGGATAAAACCGTTCGCGATGAATGGAATAGGCATGCGTAAACTTTTTATCTTCGGCTTTGGTTTTTCTTCAACTGCAATCGCTGAAAAAGCAAAAGCTGATTTCGATATCATCTGCGGGACATCGCGTTCTCTGGAAAAGATCGAAAACCTTCGCTCGAAAGGTTTTGAAGCCGAAATATTTGATGGGGAAATGACATCAGAACTAAAAGCCCAGCTTGCAGATTCTACTCACATTGTCATGTCAATTTCACCGGGTGACGAAGACCCGGTTTTGCAGGCCTTTCCAAATCTGATTGAATTTGCACCAAACCTTGAATGGATTGGTTACCTCTCAACCGTGGGCGTTTACGGCCATCACGATGGCGCATGGGTCGATGAGAAAAGTGAATTGCGCCCGGTTTCAAAACGTTCCATTCAGCGCGTTGCCGCGGAAGAAGCCTGGACAAAACTGGCGCAAGACAATGACATTCCACTAAGCATCTTCAGACTTTCTGGGATTTATGGCCCTGGACGTAATTGGTTCGTAAATATTGAAAAAGGCAAATCGCGCAGAATGGTAAAGCCTGGCCAAGTCTTTAACCGTATTCACCGCGAAGACATTGGTCAGTCCGTAACGCTTGCCATGCGCAAAAACATTGGTGAAGTTTTCAATATTACGGATGATAATCCTGCCCCACCACAAGACGTGGTCACTTACGCACACGAGTTGATGGGCAAGGCAATCCCGCCTGAAATTGATTTTGAAACCGCAGATATTTCTCCCATGGCGCGCAGTTTTTATGGTGAGAACAAGCGGGTCAGCAATCGCAAATCAAAAGAGATTTTAGGACTGGAATATCAATGGCCGAATTACAAGGTTTCATTGAAACGTCTTTGGGATGAAGGC
>CALHIB010000057.1 GCA_938030595.1 uncultured Rhizobiaceae group bacterium
GGCTTTTCCTTCATGTTGGCGTAGACGCCTGAAGAGAATGCAAACTGTGTGTCAGTGTCGATGTTCATTTTGAACACGCCATAGCCGATAGCTTCCTTGATATCTGCCTCATCAGAACCAGAACCGCCGTGGAAAACAAAATCACAAGGGTTTGCGTTTCCATCACCAAGCTTTTCAGCAACATGTGTTTGACAGTCGCGCAAGATTTTTGGCTGGAGGGTTACGTTACCAGGCTTATAGACGCCGTGCACATTACCGAATGCAGCTGCAACCGAGAAGTGACCCAGGCCTTGAAGTTTTTGGTATGCGTACCAAACATCTTCTGGTGTTGTGTAGAGTTTTTCCTGGTCTGAAAGATCATCAGAACCCACGCCATCTTCTTCACCGCCTGTGACACCTAATTCGATCTCAAGGCTGATGTTTAGCTTGTCCAGTTTTTGAAGATATTCAACACAGGTTGCTACATTATCTTCTGGTGCTTCTTCTGATAAATCCAACATGTGGCTTGAGAAAAGTGGCTTGCCATAGGCTTCAAAATATTTTGCGTTTTGTTCAATCAGACCGTCAATCCAAGGGATAAGTTTACGGTTTGCGTGGTCTGTGTGCAGCACTGCACAAATGCCGTAATGCTCTGCCAAAAGATGCACGTGTTGAGCTGCTGATACTGCGCCCATGACCATGCCATCGTGTGCGGATGGAAGGCCTTTACCAGCGTAAAATCCTGCACCACCATTTGATAGTTGAATGATAACATCAGACTTGGCTTGCGCGGCTGCTTCCATCACTGCGTTGATGGTATTCGTGCCAGAAATATTTACAGCAGGCATTGCATATTTGCCCTCTTTACAAGCTGCAACAAGCTCCGTGTATTCTGCTCCGGTAACAACACCTGGTTTCATGATTTTTCCTTGGAATAAATGAGTTTATAATTTTGCGCTATACTAATGACGATAGGTCAAAAAATCAATTCGTGTACATGGATTGTCCAGCACTTTTTGTGCGCTCTAGTTAATGTATGTTTATCAATTTGTCCGGGAAGCCAAGTTGACTTACAATGGTTATCTTGAAGTATTCAGCTGTATCTCCGCTTAGGAAATCCGAAATGTTAAACGAACTTCAAAGCCAGTCCTTTATGCGTAACCCTGCGCCAAAGCTTGCGGAGCTCAGGGCACAAGCGCCTTTGGTTGAATTTAAAATTCCTATTCTGGGTAAAGTCTGGATTACAACAACCCATGCGGCCACGGCTCAGGTTTTCAAAGATGATGCGAATTTTACAGTTCGCAAAAACAACGGGAAGGTTGTTGGAATTTCGTGGTGGATGCCCAAGCTTTTAACCAAGCTCACTTCCAATATGCTTTCTTCTGACGAGCCAGAACACAAGCGCTTGCGTGGCATTGTCGATCAGGCGTTTCACAGACACGCTGTTTTTTCACTGGAGACTGATATTGATAGTTTGGCAAATGAATATGCGTCACAGCTTTTTGCCGAAGATAAGACGGCTGATTTAATCACCAGGTTTGCAAGAATTTTTCCGCTTGCGGTGATTTGCAAACTATTGGGTTTGCCGCAAGAAGATTGGTCGAAATTTTCCAAATGGGCGGAAGGTATTACGACGGTCAATGGTGTGCTGTCGTTCTTGTTTGCAATCAATAAACTCAAACCACTAACGCGTTATATCGAGAATAGAATTGCCTATGAACGCGAACATGGCGAGGAGGGCTTGATTCATGAGTTGGTTCACCTCAAAACTGAGGACGGCCAGTTAAGTGATGATGAATTGGTTGCTATGGTTTTCTTACTTCTGCTGGCAGGGCATGAAACAACAACGCATTTAATTTCTGGAGGCGTTCTGGCCTTGTTGCAACATCCTGAACAATTGACAGCGCTCAAAGAAGATTGGTCAAAACTGGATTTGGCGGTTGAAGAATGTATGCGGTTTGTTTCACCTGTTCAAACTGGCAAACCACGCTATGTGCGTGAAGCGTGTGAAGTGGAAGGCGTTGCTCTTTCTAAAGGGGATTTGATTATGCCAATGATACTTTCGGCAAATTATGATCCTGAGACTTTTGAAAACCCTGATAAATTCGATATTTCACGCAAACCCAATCGGCATATCGGGTTTGGATCCGGCATTCATTTTTGTTTAGGCCACCAGCTTGCACGGATGGAGATGAAAGCTGCACTCAGGATATTGTTTGAGCAATACCCTGATCTAGAGCTTGCAGTTTGCGAAGACGAAATTAGATGGCATGAGCGCTTTGGATTAAGATCCTTAAAAGCGCTCCCTGTTAAACCTATTTCTTGAGAACAGAAACGCCTGGCAAGTCTTTACCTTCCATCCATTCAAGGAATGCGCCACCTGCGGTTGAAACATAGGTGAAATCCTTTGAAGCGTCTGCATGGTTTAATGCTGCAACGGTATCTCCGCCGCCGCCAACAGAAACAAGTTTGCCTTCGCGTGTTTGCTTTGCTGCTGCTTTTGCAACTTGCACTGTTGCAATGTCAAAAGGCTCTATTTCAAAAGCGCCGAGCGGGCCGTTCCAGATTAGTGTTTTTGAAGTTTCGATTTTTGAAATGATGTATTGAACAGTAGCCTGCCCAGCATCAAGGATCATTTTGTCCGCAGGGCATTGTGTTGCCGCTACGTTGACGTTTGGCGCATTAGCTGCAAATTCGCCAGCTACTATTACGTCTTCTGGCAGAATAATTTCACAATTTTCTTTTTCAGCCTTGGCAAGGATTTCACGTGCTGTATCACCCAGATCATGCTCGCAAAGGGATTTGCCAACATCCACACCTTGTGCTGCGAGGAACGTATTGGCCATGCCGCCACCAATAACCAGACGGTCAACTTTTCCCACTAGATTGCCAAGAAGATCAAGCTTGGTAGAAACTTTTGCTCCGCCTACGATTGCAATCACCGGGCGTTCTGGTTTTCCAAGACCTGCTTCCAGCGCTTCGAGTTCTGCTTGCATGGTGCGGCCAGCAACAGCCTCCATGTGGCGTGCCAAACCTTCGGTTGAGGCATGCGCGCGGTGGCTTGCCGAGAAAGCATCGGAGACAAACAAATCACCGTTTTTTGCAAGTTCTGCCGAAAAGGCATCATCGTTTTTCTCTTCACCTTCGTGGAAGCGTGTATTTTCCAGCAAGGTCACATCCCCATCGTGCATGGCGC
Source organism: uncultured Rhizobiaceae group bacterium (assembly GCA_938030595.1). Classification (GTDB taxonomy): domain Bacteria; phylum Pseudomonadota; class Alphaproteobacteria; order Rhizobiales; family Rhizobiaceae; genus JAALLB01. Next base: position 3,176 of record CALHIB010000057.1, read on the forward strand.
TGATCGCAGCTTCAGCCATCGGGCCTATGCAATCGGTTGAGAAAGAAACAGGTTTTCCAATCATGTCCGAAAGGGTAGGGACAACAGGTGCGAGTGACATCTCAGGATTGATTTTACCTTTTGGTCTGCCAAAATGCGCCAGCAGAATAACCTTGCCGCCTTTTTCTGATATCTCGCCAATGGTGGGTAAGATGCGCAAAATACGGGTTGCGTCGCTTACCTGACCATCAGCCATAGGAACGTTAAGATCGACGCGTACCAGAACGCGCTTACCTTTAACTTCGACATCATCAAGGGTTTTAAAACTGGCCATGAAGCAACTCTTTTGTTTGTGATAAAAATACTGCGTGTTTCTTAGCAGAAGTGACAATCTTCTCAAGTCATTAGGTGAAAAGTTAACTCTTGGTTAACCATAAATTTCGTATCTTACCGTTAAGTCAACGGGGGCTAATCATGATTCGAAAAATTGCACTTTATACTGCATCGCTACTATTTGTTGCCGGGTGTGCCGCTAACAATGGTTTTCAAACTACACAAACGTTTACACCTGCTCAGTTTCAGGTGACGGATGTTTATGTGAACATGGCTGACGGCGTTGAAAACTCAAATCGTCTGCGCGGTTTGATGCGCAATGCGGGCAAGAACACGGCAAATGTTTATAATGATGCGATGGGTTCTGTTTCTGCAGAATACCCTTTGGAAATCGAAGTCACCGATATTAATTATCGCGATCCAAATGCTTCAGCGGCGTCAGGTGATCGTACATATATCAGATATACAGCTACGCTTCGCGAAGAAGCTTCGGGCGAGGTCTTTAGAAGCCTGCCTGTAACGTATTATCATGTCACTGCAGAAAAACTGAACAATTCGCAAGCCAAGCAAAATGCTGAAAAGAATATGATCAGGCTTTCTTTGAAGAACGCATTTGCAAGGCTCTAAGGCATGCAAGAAGTACCGCAATCTGTGCAAAGACATTTTGCGACACAAGATATTTTTTCTGGGTCTAACC
>CALHIB010000058.1 GCA_938030595.1 uncultured Rhizobiaceae group bacterium
GAATGCCAGACATATGACCAACTTCACGCGCCCACAGGCCACCACAGTTTACAATTTGCTCTGCGTTGATTGTGCCCTTGGGTGTGGTTAAGTCCCAAGACCCATCTGGACGTTGGCTCATTTCTGTAACGCCACAATGCGTATGATATTGAGCGCCATGAACTTTCGCTGCCTTGGCAAAAGCATAGGTTGCACCTGAAGGATCCAAGTCACCATCCTGATCATCCCAAAGTGCGGCATGATAGTGTTTTGGGTCGATTAAAGGATGACGTTCTGCAAGCTCTTTTGGACTAATAAACTCTTGATTAAGCCCCATGTAACGCGCCTTGGAACGCTCACGCTTGAGGTAATCATACCATTCTTTGGTCGAGGCTGCGTAAAAACCACCCGTGATGTGCAACCCTACTGAATGCCCTGAAAGCTCTTCAATTTCTTTGTAAAGATCAATCGTATATGATTGCAGACGGCTGATGTTTGGATCAGATGAAATCGTATGAATTTGCCCTGCGGCGTGCCAGGAAGACCCCGATGTAAGTTCATCGCGTTCTAGCAAAACAACATCTTTCCAGCCAAACTTAGCAAGATGAAACAGTATGGAACAACCAACAACACCGCCACCAATGATGACAACCTTCGCATGTGATGGGAGCGGCTTATGATTGATGGTTTCATCTTTTTGAATATCGGGCATACGATGATCCTTCCTGAAATTTAATTATCTTTTTAATACCAAGCGTCAGATCGTTCTTCCTCACAAGCGCCCTTTATGACGCAGATTACAAACATCGCAAACAAGCATTATTGTATCTGCTACCCTATATGTTGTTATTTTTAGCTAAAGCCTCAGTATGATAATTCAGGTAATTTCTCTGTTTGGAAATTTGATCCGCAATATATTTTGCATCATGCCATACGCCCCATATAAAGGCTGACCCGCGTCGCGACTGCCATGGAAGACCTAAAAAGTATATTCCCTGCTCAGAAGAGACACCGCGCTCATGTTTTGGCTTGCCATTATCATGAAAGACATCTGCCTTTAACCATTGATAGTCCACCGCATAGCCTGTAGCCCAGATAATGGACGTAATACCCTCTTCATCCAGATTTAATTCGCGGATAGGATTTGCAAGGCAGTCTGGATCAGGATCGATGATGTGCGCTTCCGGCTCCAATGGTAAGTTTATTCCATTTTGCTCAACATAAGCATCAGCTTCTTGTAATACGGAAAGGTAATTCACATCGCCTTCATTAATATTATTGGCAAGATCTGATGCAAAATGAAGAATGCCGTTTTCATAACACTCCGTCAGTCCAAGCAACGTCATTCCTCTTGATGCAAGTTTTCTAAAATCAACTGTGAAGCCACCATGAGAGCCGCTTACTGCGATCGTGACATGCTCTTTGCCTGGCTCCATTGCAGTTGCGTCCCACTTACCCAGAACACCAAGCCACCAACAAAAGTCTCGCCCACGATAGCTGCGTGGTGGCCTTTGGTGTGGACCGACGGAGAGATAGGTTTTCTTGCCGCTTCGTAACAGTTCATCGGCAATTTGTGCACCTGATGAACCAGCACCAACGACTAGAACACCGCCTTCCGGCAATTGCTGAGGGTTATGATAAGAATTTGAATGTATCTGATGCACTTTTGCATCTTGTGGAATGACTGGGGGGATTATGGGGCGTTGAAAAGGTCCTGTAGCAGCGACAATGTTTTCTGCTTCAAACTTGCCTTTTGAAGTCACAACATCAAAACCAAGACCGCCTTTTTTCTTGATAACGGAATGAACCTCAACACCGCAACGAATAGGGGCTTTGATCATCTCCGCATAATCTTCGAAATATTTGGCAACACCTTCCTTTGCAGGAAAACCATCAGCACCCACACAAGAAAACTCCATATTAGGAAAACGGTCGTGCCATGCCGGGCCATTTGCAACCAAAGAATCCCAACGTTCTGTTCGCCAGCGCTCGGCAATTCGACTGCGCTCTAGGATAAGATGGTGTTCGCCATAATTGCTCAAGTGCTCACTCATTGCGATGCCAGCCTGCCCGCCGCCAACAATTAGCGTTCCCACTTTTTCAACTGACATTTCTTGATCCTTAAGCAAATTTGAAAGCTAACATTTAAGGTAATAGTATGTCTATTACGCATATGAGCGCCACAGTTTTTTACGCAACAAGAAAAAATTTATGCTACCTGTGTAACTCATTAGTATAACGCTCTGAAATAGGGATTGCTTGCTTGAAGACGATTACCAGAACAGATAATTTTGTTGCTCTGCTTGGCACAAAAGGTGGGCCAGCGATTAGACCGGGCTCGACCAATCCAACTTCCAGCTTAATTGTGTTAGGCGGTCAAAAAATAGTAGTAGACTGCGGTCTCAGTGTTGCGCGTGGGCTGGTCGATCAAGGCCTGTCTTTGAAGGACTTAGAGCATGTATTTATTACCCATATGCATTCAGATCATTATCTTGAACTTGGTCCATTGCTGCATACGGCTTGGACTGCAGGATTATCTACACCTGTTAAAATCTATGCGCCTTCAGGCATACAGGAGTATTGGCATCATTTCCTCCTCTCCATGAAAGCAGATATTGATTTACGCATTGCCGATGAAGGTAGGCCAGATTTAACCTCACTGGTCACGATAGAACCAATTGATGTCGATACTGTAATCCATATCAAGGATGTAAGCGTAACCGCAATACGGAACGAACATCCTCCTTTGGTTGATACCTATGCCTTGCGGTTTGAAAGCTCCAAGCACAATGTAGTTTTTTCTGGTGACACAGCTTATCTGCCGAAGCTAGCAGACTTTGCCACAGGTGCTGATTTGTTGATTCATGAAGCGATGTTGGAAGAAGCGCTTGATGATCTCTTCAAGCGTGTTGGCAATGGTGATGACCGGTTGATGAAACATCTACTGCGCTCGCATACCAAGGCGGAAGATGTCGGCAGAATTGCTACTCAAGCCAGCGTTAAGGCTTTGGCCTTGCACCATCTGGTTCCTTCTGATGATCCCAACTTTGGGCATGAAGCCTGGATAAAGGCCATTGCCCCTCATTGGGCAGGCAAACTATATGTAGGCACGGATGGGCTAAGAATTGAGCTTGTTTGATACCAAGGTACGCTTAATGCCCGGATTGATCGTAATCCCAAACAACCTTGTCTGATATTGGATAGCATTGGCACGAAAGTACAAAGCCTGCCTCAACTTCGTAATCTTCAAGGGCATGATTGGCGATCATCTCAACTTCGCCTTCCAATACCTTTGCTTTGCACGTTGAACAAACACCCGCCTTACATGCAAACGGGGCATCGATGTTATTTTCCAACGCTGCTTCCAATAAGCTTGTGTCTGCAGTAACGACAATAGAACGTGTTTCACCACCTAGAGTAACACGGCCTGCAAAACCACTCTTATCGGTTGATGAACTCGCAGCACGTTTTTTTGCACGCCCTTGTTGACCACTTGCAAAAAGCTCAAAGCGAATCTTTTCTTTGGCCAAACCATGCGCTTTCAGGGCATCCGAAATTACTAGCATCATGGGTTCTGGCCCACAAATATATGAAGTTGTAACTGTCTCTATCTCAATCCAGGATTTAAAAAGCTGAGCGCACTTATCTTCATCCAACCGACCTTGGAATATATCCATATCCTGACTCTCGTCTTCAAGAATATGAATAATATTCAGCCGTCCCATGTAGAGATTTTTCAAATCTTCCAATTCTTCACGAAACATAATCGTGTTCACATTGCGATTGGCATAGACGAGCGTGAATTTACTGTACTGATTATCTACAAGGCCTGTTCGTAAAATCGACAAGACAGGCGTGATGCCCGATCCACCAGCAAATGCCAAATAATGAGGATGTTCTGCAATATTGTTTTCATCATAAAAATTGCCCATCGGCGGCATGGCTTCTAAACTGTCTCCCACCTGTAATTCAGTATTTGCCCAGGTTGAAAAAGCACCGCCATCGACACGCTTAATCCCCACTTGTAAAACTCCATCAGTTTTGCTGGAGCAGATGGAATAAGAACGACGTAATTCTACTCCATCAAAATCTTTTTTAAACGTCAGATATTGCCCTTGAACAAATTCAAACGCGTCTGCGTTTTCCGGCTCCAATGTAACAACAACAGCGTCTCTGATTGTCTTGTGAATATCGGTTACTGTGAGCGTATGAAATTGCACTACTCATCACTCCTTAAATGCATTTGAAATAATCAAACGGCTCCAGACAATCCACACATTGCCATTGTGCTTTGCAGGGCGTTGAACCGAACTGACTAATTTTTTTTACATGTGCAGATTTACAATTTGGACATCGCTGCGGTCCGCCTGAAACTTGTGGCGGAGCAATACCGTATTCTTCTAGTTTTGCTCGTCCTTTTGCGCTCAACCAATCAGTCGTCCATGCAGGCGCAATTTGAGTTTTCAAGTGAACATTTTCCAAACCATTTTTTGCAAGCTCGGTTTTGATATCAAGCGCGATTACAGACATTGCAGGACAGCCTGAATAAGTTGGCGTAATTGTTACATTCAATGTATTGCCATTCCATTGGACATCACGGATGACACCCAAATCAACAACTGATATTACCGGAATTTCCGGGTCAGGAACTTTATCCAAGAGCGCCCAAACTTCCTGTGTTGAGAGTTTGGTTACTGCTACCATGTCACACCAGGATAAGAACGTTGAAGAACCTGCATGGTCGCCAACATATGCCCAAGATGTTCGGTATGACGAAGGCCTGTTTTGCCTCCATTATGGACAAAATTACTATCAGGAATTTTCAAGCAGGCATCGCGCATGGTAGGCTCTACAATCTGCAACCAACTCTCATGAATTGTGCTGGGTAGTGGCGCAATCTCAAGGCTTGCAATTTCTTCATCAACTGCATCATCAGACATAATCTCACGAGCATATGGCCATAGATATTCAAGTGCTGATTGCATGATCACATTACTTTTTTCAGTACCATCTCCAAGCGCGATCACAGTATCGCGCGATCGCTCCAAATGGTACTTTGCCTCCTTCACAGACTTGATTGCAATTTCAGAAATGTGCGAGTCTTTTGAATCGGTTAGCGCCGTTAGCCAATGTACTTGAAAAGCATCAAACAAGAACTGGCGCATGATCGTACGGCCGAAATCGTGGTTTGGCGTTTCCAACATCAAAACATTTTTAAAGTCATAAACATCACGCAAAAATGCAAGGTCATTTGCACTGCGTCCCTTATCTTCTACTTGTGCTGCATAGCCAAGCCAAAGTTGAGTTTGGCCGATTAAATCAAGTGCCGTATTTGCCAGTGCAATGTCTTCTTCCAATGCAGGTGCTGTCCCACACCATTCGGAAGTTCGATGCCCCAGTACAAGCGTATTATCGCCCTGACGCAGCAGAAATTCAAAGAGCGCGCTCATTACATATTTCCGGCTTCATCAGGCAATTCGTAAAACGTTGGATGGCGATAAACCTTGTCTTTTGCCGGATCAAACATGGGCCCTTTTTCAGAAGGTACAGAAGCAGATATATGCTGCGCTTCGACTACCCAAATGCTCACACCTTCGTTACGACGTGTGTAAACATCACGCGCATTTTTCATCGCCATTTCGTTGTCGCTCGCATGAAGTGAACCAACATGGCGATGGCTCATACCGTGTTGCCCGCGAATGAAAACTTCCCACAAAGGCCATTCTTTTTTGTCACTCATAAGCTTACTCCGCAGCCTGTTTTTTGGCTGCCTTTTTCTCTGCATGTGCCATCATGGCTTCACGCACCCAAGCTCCCTCGTCCCATGCTTTTTTGCGTGCTTCCAATCGCTCGTGATTGCATGGGCCATTACCTTTTAGGACGTCGTAAAACTCATCCCAGTCTGGTTGAGAGAAATCATAGTGACCGGTTTCTTCATTCCATTTCAGATTTTCGTCCGGAACTTTAAGGTCAAGATATTCAGCTTGGGGAACTGTTTCATCAACAAACTTTTGACGCAGTTCGTCGTTTGAATTCATCTTGATTTTCCACGCCATGGATTGGGCTGAATGAACGCTATCTTTGTCCGATGGGCCAAACATCATAAGCGCCGGCCCCCAAAAGCGATTAAGCGCATCTTGCGCCATGCGCTTTTGATCTTTTGAACCATTCGCCATGACCATCATGATCTGGAAACCTTGGCGTTGATGAAAACTTTCTTCCTTGCAAATACGAACCATCGCTCTTGCATAGGGGCCATATGACGTACGCTGAAGTGGGACCTGGTTCATAATCGCTGCACCATCAACCAACCACCCGACAGCACCCATGTCAGCCCACGTTAAAGTTGGGTAATTAAAGATCGAAGAATATTTCATCTTGCCTGAATGCAACATTTCAAAAAGTTCGTCGCGACTCACGCCAAGTGTTTCTGCAGCGCAATATAGATATAACCCGTGTCCTGCCTCATCTTGCACTTTTGCAAGCAAATTGGCTTTACGCTCTAGCGTTGGCGCGCGCGTTATCCAGTTTCCTTCTGGTAGCTGACCTACAATTTCCGAGTGCGCGTGTTGGCCAATTTGGCGGATGAGGTTTTTACGATAAGCATCTGGCATCCACTCTTTGGGTTCAATCTTTTCTCCACGGTCAATTCGTTCTTGAAAAGCGCGTTCTTCTCGAGACATTTCTTCTAACGCCTGAACGCCTTTACCTGTTGATTTTACCATTTGTGCATACATGCTTTGGTTCTCCTAGGTTCTTTCCAGAACAATTGCGACGCCCTGCCCAACGCCAACACACATTGTGCAAAGTGCGTAACGACCATTTATTCTTTGTAACTGATAAGCGGCAGTCATGACCAATCGTGCGCCTGACATGCCCAGTGGGTGGCCAAAAGCAATTGCACCGCCATTGGGGTTTACATGCTCTGCATCATCAGGAATTCCTAGTTCACGCAATGTTGCCAATCCCTGACTTGCGAAAGCCTCGTTCAACTCAATCAAGTCCATCTGATCAAGTGAAAGCCCTGTGCGCTCCAAAACCTTAAGGGTTGCAGGCACTGGACCTATGCCCATGATGTGGGGTGACACACCAGCAGCCGCCATTCCAACCACTCTTGCTAACGGCTCATGGTCTTTTGCAAGAGTTTCATTGGCTAATAGTAATGCTGCTGCACCATCATTGACCCCAGAGGCATTTCCCGCCGTAACCGTCAAGTCAGCACCGTTAATACCTTTCAGTTTGCCAAGTTTTTCAAGAGATGTATCTGCACGTGGATGTTCATCCTTATCTACGACCAACTCATCGCCCTTGCGCATTGGTATGGTCACAGACATGATTTCATCATTAAACACACCAGCCTGTTGTGCGGCAGCACATCTTGCTTGTGAGCGGGCTGCAAAAGCATCTTGATCTTCACGATTGATATTATATTCCTGCGCAACGTTATCGGCTGTTTGAGGCATGGAATCGATACCGTAAGCTTCCTTCATTTTTGGATTAACAAACCGCCAGCCGATGGTTGTATCAAAAACTTCATTGGCACGTGAAAAAGCAGTT
>CALHIB010000059.1 GCA_938030595.1 uncultured Rhizobiaceae group bacterium
GGCTCTTTGGTAACGATAGTTGCCCATCGCAAGAGCCTGAAAACTTCTTGTTGGATGTTCATATACATATTTTGGGTGTGTTTGGCTATACCCAAACAGAATATTTTTCAAAATCTGCTATTTCAAACATTGCACATATGCACCAGATGCTTTTGCCCGTCTTTGTACAATTCTGGCAACCCTGTCCATGGACCGTGTCGGCTTTGCCGCATTGCGCTTTTTGGGATTGGGCAAGGTAACTGCAAGAAGCGATGAATAGCGAGGGCCAAGCTTGGCAGCACTGCGATTAAAATAGTTCTGCGCCGCCAGTTCAACGCCAAAGATACCCTTGTCCCACTCAGCAATATTAAGATAAATTTCCATAATCCGTTTTTTGGGCAAGATCAGTTCAGCCATCATGGCATAAGGCACTTCAAGCCCTTTTCGAATGAACGAACGGTTCGGCCACAAGAACAGGTTTTTCACCAACTGCATGGTAATCGTGCTCGCCCCACGCGTTTTCTCACCATCAATCGCATCTTCAATCACCTTGTTAAGCGCTTCCCAATCGACCCCGGAATGAGAACAAAATTTGCCATCTTCCGAACTTAAAACAGATTGATAGAGCACTGGCGCCATATCATCGATATCAATCCATTCCCGTTTTGCACCATGTCCAACAAGCCCCTCTTTCACCATCAAAGTTGAAACCGGATGGACAAATTCAAAGCGATATAAAACCAGCAAGAATGCCGGGACAAGGAAAATCAAAAGCCCAAACGCCAAAACAAAGCGCACAAAAAATTGTCGCCAAGACCGCTGCGGTTTTTGTTTTTCAACCACATCGGTATTTTTGGACTTTATTGTTTTCGCCCTGGACTTCGCAGTCGATTTTGTTTTTGCCTTAGTTGCCATAATTTCTTTTATCGTAAACTTTTAATCAGCGAAACTCTGCTTGACGCAAACATGGCAAAGTGTCACGAAATTCCTTAGAAAATGCACAAATGAATTGCTAGTAGAAACTTAAATGTCAAACATGGAAACTCAGTTTAAGGCCTTATTGAAATCTCATGCCGAATTGGTTGAAACATCACTGATTGAACTACTCAATGATACAGCAATTGAGTATGAAATTGAGCGCCCTCACCGTTTGATGGAAGCCATGCGGCATTCATCGCTTGATGGTGGCAAACGCCTTCGTCCATTCCTGGTTATGGAATGTGCAGCACTATTTGGTATCAAGGGTGAAAACGCAGTCCTTGCTGGATGCGCTCTGGAAGTTATTCATTGCTACTCTTTAGTACATGATGATTTGCCAGCCATGGATGATGATGACCTACGGCGCGGCAAGCCAACGACCCACAAAGCCTATGATGAGGCAACAGCAATTCTAGCAGGCGACGCCCTTCTAACGCTGGCCTTTGATATATTGTCGCGAGAAGAAACGCACCAAGACGCTAACACCCGCATTGAACTTGTAAAACTTTATGCACAAAACGCAGGTCTTGGTGGCATGGTCGGCGGACAAATGCTTGACCTGGAAGCAGAGACAAAACCATCCATCAGCGAAAATGAAATCCTGACACTACAAGCAATGAAAACTGGCGCACTTATTCGTTGTGCATGTGAGGCGGGCGCTATACTTGGCAATGCCTCAAAAGAAGACCGCAAAAGACTATTCGAGTTCGGCAAAATCATCGGACAAGCTTTCCAACTGGCAGATGACATTCTGGACGTCACTTCTGACGCTGAAACCATGGGCAAACAAACCGCAAAAGATGCAGACAAAGGCAAAGGCACGCTTGTATCGCTTTATGGTCTAGAAGCATCACAGTTACGTGCCAAGGAATTACTCAATCAGGCAATTGAAATGCTCAAGCCTTTTGGTAGCAAGGCAGACATATTAATCGAAGCGGCACGATTTACGATTGAACGTAAGAATTAGGCAACCAACCGCCAGAAGAAAATGGCACTCATTGTAAAACCAACAAAAGCAATAAGTGTTCGAACTGCCTGCTTGGGGAGCGCACGTGCAATGGGCGCGCCAGCATAACCACCAATGGTTGCAGCAATCATCATGACAATTGCATAATGCCATTCGATCAATCCACCTATGGCAAATACTGCGACTGAAATAGCTGAGAGCACAAAAGACAATCCGTTCTTTAGACCATTCATCTCATGGATATCTTGCATGGCCCATAACGCAAACAAGGCAAGTAAAATGATACCCAAGCCACCATTGAAATAACCTCCGTAAATACTCACAAGAAACAAGCCAAAAGCACCAAAGGGTGTAACAGACCTGCTTTTGCTTTCTGCCCATGCTCTGATTTTGTCACCAAATAAAAAAGTCAGCGTTGCGCCAAACAGTAGAAACGGCACCACAATCGAAAAAGCATCATTGGAAGAAACCAACAAGAGCAATGACCCAACCAATCCGCCAGCAATGGTTATCAGGCTCAACCGAATGAGCTGTTTGCGATCAAAAACCTGTAGTTCTTTTTTGAACCCAAACGCCCCACTTAAATAGCCTGGAAACACAGCAACACCGCTTGTCGCATTGGCGATAACAGGTGGCACACCAATAAAAACAAGTGCAGGGAATGTTAAAAACGTACCCCCGCCAGCAATCGTGTTTAATACACCAGCGCCAAAAGCTGCTAAAATGATGAGCAGATAATCAAACATATCAATCCTGCTTCAAGCGCTTGCGGATATGCTCGATAATCTTGTCAGAGACTACCTTGATACGCTGTAACTTCGCATAATCTTCATGTACGATATACCAAAATGTTCGCGTGAAAGAAATTTCATCCGGCAGCACTTTTTGCAGTTGCGGATATTGTTTGGCGATGAAATCATGCAAGATACAAACGCCACCATTTGCCAAGGTTGCCTCTAGTTGTACGTGGACGCTTGAACTCGTCAGGAAGGGCTTGATGTCTGGTGAAACGAGCGGAATATAATCAAGCTCCTTGTCGTAGATCAGATCTGAAACATAGCCGATGCCACGAATGCGTTTCAGGTCTGCAATTTCTTTGACTTGCGGGTGCGCATCCAGATACTCTTTTGTTCCGTAAAGATGTAGCGTGTAATCGGAAATCTTGCGATATTTTAAACGACCAGATGTAGGCGCTGAGACAGCAATCGCAATATCAGCTTCACGTTTTGATAGCGAAAATGTGCGCGGCATGGTCACCAATTGAAGTTCCAATTTGGGATGTTCTTCACAAAGCTCTGCAGCACACTCAGCAAGTATACTGGTTGCCATGCCTTCAGGTGCGCCGACCCGCACAACACCCGATACACTGTCAGCTTCACCACCAAATTCCGTTTGCGCCGCAATCGCGCCTGTCTCCATGGATTCGGCAATGGTAACAAGGTTTTGCCCTGCATCTGTTAGCGAATAGCCTTGCGGACTACGGTCAAACAAATGAATTTTCAACGATTCTTCAAGCGCCTTCACACGGCGGCCAACCGTCGCGTGGTCAACAGACAACTGCTGCCCGGCAAGACTTAACTTGCCAGTTCGAGCAACGGCTAGAAAATATCTGTAATCATCCCAGTTCAAACTGCCCTCATCTTGGTGTAGAGTGGTTTCCGAGACCGTGCATTATTGCACAATAAAAAGGACTTATAACCTATTGTTGGGTTAAAAATAAACATCTATTAAGAAAAAAATGAT
>CALHIB010000060.1 GCA_938030595.1 uncultured Rhizobiaceae group bacterium
GACCTTGTCTGATGCAAGCACAATATCGCAAGCAAGGGCTACATTTGCACCAGCACCGGCAGCTACACCGTTAACAGCACAAATAACAGGTGCGCCAAGTGAGCGAATTTGACGAATAAGTGGATTATAAAAAGTCGTGAGGGTTTTTCCTAAATTAGGTGGTTTTTCCATTTTAGATGGATCACGATCGCCAAGATCTTGTCCTGCACAAAAACCGCGTCCAGAACCCGTTAGCAAGACCGCTCTAGCATTGTTTTCCTTGGCATCATCAAAGGCTTTACGCAGTGCCTGATGCATTTCATCATTAAAGCTGTTGAGTTTGTCAGGGCGGTTCAGAGCGATCTCAATCCAGTTATTATGATCCGTCACCAAAATTGTATCAGACATTGATGCTCCTTGATTTTCTCATCTTGCTCAATTAACAATTGAGCATATACCGACCAGTTGGTCAATGAATTTCAGATTGAAGGAAGCATTATGACCATACTCGATGTTAAAAGCTTTGCTGCAGGTCAATGGGTAGGTTGCGATAGTAATGCGCAAAATATTCATTGTGCAATTTCGGGTGAGTTAATAGCCCGTGCAGGATGCGCTTCTTTGGATGTTGAGAACATGCTGGATTATGCGCGTTCGCATGGTGGCCCAAATCTACAGGCCATGACATTTCATGAACGAGCAAAAATGCTCAAGGCTTTGGCTCTTCATCTGAGTAAACATAAACAAGCACTCTATGATATTTCATTTCAAACAGGTGCAACCCAAAGTGATCATTTAATCGATATTGATGGTGGTATAGGCACCATGCTTGTCTTTGCCTCTAAAGGGCGTCGAGAAATGCCGGATGATAAAATTTATCTGGATGGTGAGGTTGAACAACTGTCACGAAATGGAACTTTTCTTGGGCAACATATTTGCACTTCAATGAAGGGTGTTGCCATTCATATTAACGCATTTAATTTTCCGGTTTGGGGAATGTTGGAAAAACTTGCTCCGACCTTGCTTGCGGGAATGCCCGCAATCGTGAAACCGGCCACCGCTACATGTTATGTGACAGAGCTTTGTGTGAAAATAATGTTGGACAGTGGTTTGTTGCCTAAAGGTGCATTGCAATTTGTGGCGGGCGACCTTGGTAACTTGTTGGATAGATTAAACGCCCAGGATGTTATCAGTTTTACGGGCTCAGAAAAAACGGCATTAAAGCTTAAGTCCAAGCCATCCATTTTGGAAAATTCAATCAGGTTTATCGCAGAGCAAGATAGTTTAAATGCTTCGATTTTAGGCGAAGATGCAATTTCTGGTACGCCAGAGTTTGACCTATTCACTGAAGAGGTTTTGCGTGAAATGATTACAAAAGCTGGACAAAAGTGCACAGCTATCAGGCGAATATTGGTTCCTGAGACCCAAGTAGAAGTTTTTATAAACGTGATGGAAACAAAGCTTGGCAGCGTTATTGTAGGCAACCCAAAAGATCCAGAAACACAAATGGGTGCGCTTGTTTCACAAAGTCAAAGACAAGACGTTTTAAGTAAGGCTGAATTAATTGGGCAGGAGGCTGAATGTGTCTTTGGAGATCAAAATGATTTCACACTAAAAGAAAAAGGCCAAAGCAATGGCGCATTTATGTCTCCAATGCTGTTTCATTGCGAGAGTCCGGATGCCGCATCGATTGTGCATGACGTGGAGGCCTTTGGCCCTGTAGCGACCGTTATGCCATATAAAAATCTAGATCATGCCATTGGTCTAGTAAATCGAGGGCAGGGTAGTCTTGTTGCATCTGTAATTACCAATGATGCTGATGTTGCCCGAGAAGTTGCGCTGGGTGCAGGTGCATATCATGGACGCTTGTATTTTAACAACCGTCATTCAATGAACGAAAGTACAGGCCATGGCTCGCCCTTGCCACATATGGTGCACGGTGGTCCAGGGCGTGCGGGAGGCGGGGAAGAAATGGGCGGTGTTCGCGGTGTAATGCATTACATGCAACGCACAGCAATTCAGGGCAGTCCTGAGATTATATCCCGTATCAGTAACAAATGGGTAGCAGGCGCAAATGAAATTACGCACAGCGAGCACCCCTTTACACGTTGCTTTCATGATTTGGAAATTGGTGAAACACTTTATACGGCATCGCGCGAAGTTACGATAAAAGATATAGAGACTTTTGCTCATTTTACAGGCGATACATTCTACGCGCATATGGATGATGAAGCCGCTAAACGAAATCCATTTTTTCCAGGAAGAGTTGCCCATGGTTATCTGCTCTTAAGTTTTGCTGCTGGTTTGTTTGTTCAACCTGATGAAGGACCAGTTCTGGCAAATACCGGTTTGGATAATTTGAGGTTTATGAAGCCGGTTGAAGCAGGCGATAGTATTAAGGTGCGTTTGAGCGTTAAGCATAAGACTCCGCGTAACGAAGAATACGGTGAAGTGCGCTGGCATGTTACCTTGACCAATCAAGATGATGAATTGGTAGCTGAATATGAGTTGCTAACCATGAACGCATATGAATATCATGTACCTTCAAAATAATCTAAGTTTGCACACGCAGATAATGTCACATCGGTTTGCTGTGATATAGTCAACGCATTGTACACGTAACACTGGAATCTCAAGTTTGAGCAACGCCCGAAACCTAATTGATGAACTTGTCAGTGTTGACTTAATTAAAACATGGTCACTGATCGTTACTCTATTAGGTGATTGTAGCAGGGATAAAAAGCGAGCGCTTTCCGGTCAGCAAATAAGAGTAATTCTTGAGCACATCGGCATTAAGCCTGAAGCTACACGTGTCGCGTTACATCGTTTGAAAAAGGATGGCTGGATTGATACATCGAAATCAGGGCGGGAAGTATTCTATATACTGTCAAAAGAAGGCTTCGCACAAACCAGTTTGGCATATGAAGATGTTTATCGCGAAACGATAAAATATCCTGAAGGTTGGAGCTTGTATTTGAATATGCAGGGTGATGCTGTCGAAAACTCCAATAATATACAAATATTCAAGAATGTTTTTTTAACACCTAAAACTAGGCT
Organism: uncultured Rhizobiaceae group bacterium; assembly: GCA_938030595.1. GTDB lineage: Bacteria > Pseudomonadota > Alphaproteobacteria > Rhizobiales > Rhizobiaceae > JAALLB01. The sequence continues at coordinate 3,034 of CALHIB010000060.1, forward strand.
TCAATCAGATACTGAAGTGATGGAAGTTGGATTTGATAAAGAGCATATTCCAGCATGGTTTGAAGAAAAAATTATCAAGTCTGAAACGCTACAGATGGCAAATAAACTTCAAGTACTTGCCCGTAAATTTATGGATGAAAAAGCAGAGCTAAGGGAACAGGATGCTTTTGCCATTAGAGTTTTATTTTTGCATCATTGGCGAAAAATGGCTTTGCGAAATGCAACATGGGCGCACATTTGGTTTTTTAATGAAGGGCCTATAGCCCTGTATCATAATCTCGTTGTGTTGATTTTAAACAGGCTATCGAAAAGCGGAGAAGAGCGTGGAAAACACATCTGAAACTTATTATGATATACGTCAGGCAGTTGCAAAATTATGTGCAGATTTTTCGGGCGAATATTGGCGGAAGCTTGATCGTGAAGCGGCTTATCCAAGTGAATTTGTAAAAACGCTAACAGATGCAGGCTGGTTGGCGGCCCTAATACCAGAAGAATTTGGTGGCGCGGGTCTACCATTGTCTGCAGGTGCTGCAATTCTTGAAGAGATACACAAGTCTGGCGGCAATGCAGGTGCTTGCCATGCACAAATGTATACAATGGGAACCTTGCTAAGACATGGCTCTGAAAAGCAGAAACAACAATACCTACCAAAAATTGCCTCTGGTGAGCTTAGGCTGCAGGCGTTTGGTGTAACAGAACCCAGCTCGGGGACAGATACAGGCGCACTCAAAACGACAGCAAAACTAAATGGTGATCATTATGTCGTAAAGGGTCAGAAAATCTGGACAAGTCGTGCTGAGCATTCAGATTTGATGATCTTGCTTGCAAGAACATGCCCTCTGTCTGAAAGCATGAAGAAAACAGAAGGCCTTTCAGTTCTGTTGGTGGATATGCGTCATGCAATTAATAATGGCATGACAATCCGCCCGATCAAGACAATGATGAACCATGCAACAACGGAAGTGTTTTTCGACAACCTCAAAGTGCCAAAAGAAAATCTTGTTGGGGATGAAGGAAAGGGCTTTAAATATATTTTGTCCGGCATGAATGCAGAGCGTATTTTGATTGCAGTAGAATGCATTGGTGATGCAAAATGGTTTATCGATAAATCAACTTCCTATGCAACAGAGCGAGAAGTCTTTGGACGCGCCATAGGGCAAAACCAGGGTGTGCAATTTCCAATTGCTCAAGCCTACGCAAACATGCGGGCTGCAGAATTGATGGTGAAAGAGGCGCTTCGGCTTTATGAAGCAGGTGCTAATCCAGGTGCCGAAGCCAATATGGCCAAAATGCTGGCAGCCGATGCATCCAATGAAGCGGCGAACGTATGCATTCAAACACATGGAGGTTTTGGATTTGCGGAAGAATATGATGTCGAACGCAAGTTTCGTGAAACGAGGCTATATCAAGTTGCTCCCATTTCAACCAATTTAATCCTTTCCTATCTTTCAGAGCATATTTTGGGAATGCCGCGATCGTATTAATTGTTACATTTTTTAATTAAACTTTGATTTTGTAACATGTTTTATGTATAGTAGTTAAAATTATCAAGCCAGAGTTGGAGTCAGATTTTTGGAAGCATATATCCTTGATGCAGTTCGTACCCCGATAGGACGTTATGGCGGTGGACTATCGTCAATAAGAACAGACGATCTTGCTGCATTGCCAATCTCTGAACTGATGCGCCGAAATCCTGGTCTTGATTGGTCAAAAATTGATGATGTTATCTATGGTGATGCCAATCAGGCTGGTGAAGACAATCGCAACATTGCTCGAATGGCGTCGCTATTGGCAGGTTTGCCAGTTGACGTTCCCGGAACTACAATAAACAGGTTATGTGCATCAGGCATGGACGCAGTTGGCATGGCCGCACGCGGGATTAAGGCTGGCGATTACCATATGGCAATCGCTGGCGGTGTAGAGAGCATGAGTCGTGCACCTTTTGTGATGCCAAAAGCCAAAACTGCTTTTTCACGTGCCAATGAAGTTTTTGATACAACCATCGGCTGGCGGTTTGTTAATCCAAAAATGAAGGAAGCTTACGGTATCGATTCCATGCCTCAAACAGCCGATAACGTTGCGCAGGAATATAATATCAATCG
>CALHIB010000061.1 GCA_938030595.1 uncultured Rhizobiaceae group bacterium
TTGGCAGACATGGATTTGGTCAAGCGCGAAGATTTTGATGTTGTGCAAGAGATGGCTGCAAAGGCGCGATCTGAAAATGAAGAGCTGAAAAAGCTTATCGAATCTATGGATAAACGCATTAAGGCTCTTGAAACTGCAGCAAAGCCTGCAAAGAAAACCTCAGCGACAAAATAATTTCAAAATTTTCCAGCAGTGAATAAGTTTTAAAAAACTCAATTGCTAGAATCCCTTAGCGCAAAGTTTGAATCTTTTGATTCAAGGATTCTCCACAGAATCAGAGACTTACAGAATCCTTTCCACTGGTATTCGTGAGTCAGCCTTATACACTGATATTACAGGTTGATTCGTGGCGGACTTGATTTTCCATCAGACCTCTTGGCAACGAGGTTGAGGCTGATGGGAAGCGCTTTAGTGTTAAGATTACTTGGTTTCGTAAGCTGCAATTTCCTGTGAAAAGTTTAACACCCGATGCGGGTCCAATAATATATTAAGGGAATGCAATGTCGCTTGCTGAGGCTGAATTTGAGCGGGAAATTAATCCGGTAGATATGATCGAGCATGTGGCGTCTCATAATCAATGGGAGTTTGAACGCTCTAGTGATGATGAAATTTGTCTAACCGTTGCGGGTGTTTGGACAGATTATGATGTTTCACTATCATGGATGGAAGATTTTGAAGCGCTTCATTTGGCTTGTGCATTTGATTTGAAAGTTCCTGAAAGCCGTATTCCTGAAACCACAAAATTGCTTTCCCTCATCAATGAGCAAATGCTGATTGGTCACTTTGATGTCTGGATGAAGGAGGGAACCGTGATGTTCCGTCAAACCTTGATGTTAAATGGTGGCGCTGTGCCAACGGGGGAGCAACTTGAATGTCTAATGGTAAGTGCGCTTGAAGCATGTGAGCGTTATTATCAGGCATTTCAGTTTGTCGTTTGGGCAGGTCATACAGCAGAAAAAGCCATTGAAGGGGCTTTGTTTGAAACCCATGGCAGTGCATAATAATACTCCATAGCGATAGGCAAAGGGTATTAAAATGAATTTTTCTGTTGTGCTGGTTGGCGCTGGCAATATGGGCGGAGCCATGCTGAGAGGCTGGATCTCGAATGGCATGTCACCAACAAATATTACAGTGTTGGATCCTTCCCCTTCTGATCAAATGCGTAGCATACTTTCCAAAAACAAGATTTGGCATGCTGAAAATCCTGACGGTATTTCAGTGCCTGATGTTTTGTTGCTGGCGATTAAACCTCAAATGATGGGCAGCGTCTTACCAACCCTTGTTGAGCTTGTTGGTGAAAATACAGTGGTTGTTTCCGTTGCAGCGGGGACAGCGCTTTCTTCTATTTCTGATGCCTTGGGGGATGTTGCTGCGATAAGAGTCATGCCCAATACGCCATCGCTGGTTTTGCGAGGCATGAGCATTGGTTGCAAGAATAACAAAACAACTGACGAACAACGCGATCAAGTTAATTCGCTTATGGCAGCCATTGGCAAAATCGAATGGGTTGAAGACGAGAAATTAATAGACGCTGTTACGGCAGTTTCCGGTAGTGGGCCAGCTTATGTTTTCCATCTTGCAGAGTGTATGGCAATGGCTGGTGTAAAGGCTGGACTTCCAGACAAACTAGCAATGACATTGGCGATTGAAACTGTTTCTGGGGCAGGTGAATTGTTAAGACAGTCGGAAGACACACCAGCGACTTTGCGGAAAAATGTGACTTCTCCCAATGGCACGACTGCCGCAGCGCTTGAAGTCCTGATGCGTGAAAATAATGGCATGTGCGAACTATTTGAAGAAGCTATTATGGCAGCGAAAAAACGGTCTGAGGAACTATCATGAGTAATCAAAATCTGACAACTTTCGAAGATTTTTTAAAAGTTGATATTCGCGTTGGTAAAATCATTAAGGTTGAAGAGTTTCCGGAAGCCAGAAAACCTGCCTGGAAATTACTAATCGATTTTGGTGAAAAAATTGGTGTTAAAAAAAGCTCTGCTCAAATCGTTGCCAATTATACCGCAGAAGAACTGATGGGCAAGCAAGTCATGGCGGTGGTGAATTTTCCGCCACGCCAAATTGGACCGTTTATGTCTGAAGTGCTGACGTTAGGCTTTGAAGATGTCGAGGGCAATGTAACGCTTGCCAGCGTTGATAGAGATGTACCCATCGGCGGGCGTCTTCACTAAGTTATTTAGGCAATACCACGATGACACGCAGCCCGCCTTGTGGACTGTCATATAGGTTGATATCTCCGCCGTGGTTTCTTGCGATATCACGTGCGATGGATAGTCCAAGGCCTGTGCCAGTTTCATCAAGATTGCGCGCCTCGTCCAGGCGCATAAAGGGTTTGAAAACTTCTTCTCGCATATCTTCAGGTATGCCAGGCCCATCATCATCAAAGGTTAGCGTGATACGCTCATTTCCTTCTGTAACTTTTACATTCAGTTGATTTGCATATCTAAAGGCATTTGAAACAATGTTGGAGGTAAGCCGCGTAAAGGCATTTGGGCGAATATGGATTGCAAGATCAGTAGGACAATCAATTTCATACTCTTTTTCCAGCAAATCTTTTTCAAGGTTATGACGTTGTAATACATCATTAATATTGATGGTCTCGATTACTTCATCGGTGTCACCTTTTGCGAAATCAATATAACCTTCCAGCATCTTTTGCATATCATCGACATCTGCTTGTAATTCCTCTGTCTCATTTGATTGACTTAAGAGAGCTAGCTGTAACTTAAAGCGTGTGAGAATTGTTCTCAGATCATGGCTGACACCCGTTAACATGGCTGTGCGCTGTTCTATCTGTCGTTCTATGCGGCTGCGCATTTGTAAGAATGCCAATCCTGCCTGACGCACTTCGCTTGCACCTCTTATGCGAAAGTCTTTTGGCATTACCTGTCCTTTACCAAAACTATCGGCTGCGAAAGATAATTGTTGAATGGGGCGAATTTGATTGCGCAAAAACAAGATTGCAATGATGAGCAAGACTAATGACGTACCAACCATCCAGATCAAAAAGATATGACTGTTTGAAGCATAGGCCTTGTTGCGCAATACAAAAACACGCAAAACGTTTTCAGGTTTTTCCAAACGAATACGAATCTCCAATAAATCAGAATCGCCCACCGTATCAATCCAGAAGGGACGCCCGATTTGTTCGGTAATCTCGGTTCTCAGGGTGTCATCGAGGAGTGAGAAAAAGGGCTTACCAACAGCTGGTGGAAATGGGTCTGGTGGCAAAATAGAGATATTAAGCCCAAGTTTGTCACGGGCAATTTCCGTTATTTGTGCAAACTCCGGATCTTGCGGGTACTCTTCAATTATTTGAATAATCGCCGCAACATCCGCAGTTACTGTTTTGGACAATCTTTGCGTCACGGTTTGCCAATGACGTTCCATAAATACAAAGGCAATAACAGATTGAAGCACGACCATTGGAACAATGATGATCAGTAGAGACCTTGCATAAAGTCCCTTTGGCATTTTTCGGGAAAACCACCTAGAAAATACTTGCAACGGATTGCGTCTATTTTTTAGTGGTAAAGGTGATGTTTCTACGTCTTTAAGCGTCAATGTGTTGCCTGTTAGCCATGCGTTTCTATTTTGCTTTTGCCGATATGCGGCAATAACAACAAGCACTAATATTCCATATTACAGGCAAGAATAAAACTGGTTAAAATTTTTGATATTATTGCAACTGAATTTCAGCTTTAGGCATTTACGCTAAGGCGATAGCCAACACCTCTAACCGTTTGAAGCCATTTTGGGTTTGTTGGGTCTTCTTCGATTTTGCGTCTAAGACGATTGATTTGAACATCAATTTTGCGTTCACCGGCAATACTTTCAGACCCCAGTAGTTCATGGCGCGCGATCGTGCCGCCTGGTTTTGACGCAAAGGTTGTCAGGATTTCTCTCTCGCGGTCGGTTAGCCGAACCAGTTCGCCGTCAAGTTTCAGTTCACCGCGTGTGACAGAGAAATGATAATTGCCAAAATTTACCTGCTCAATAACTGGCTCTTCCGGTTTGATTGTGCGTTTTAAAATACTATTGATGCGAAGAACAAGTTCTCTGGGTTCAAAAGGTTTAGGCAAATAATCATCTGCTCCTGCTTCCAGGCCCTCAATTCTATTTTCAATATCAGCCAGTGCAGTCAGCATCAAAATGGGAACTTCCTTAACTTCACGTAGGGATTTTGTGAGGCTAATACCTGTTTCACCTGGCATCATCACATCGACGACGAGTAAATCAAATTCTATGTTGTTAATTTTCTTACGTGCTTCGTTTGCATCTGACGCATTCGAAACCCGAAAACCATTGCTCGACAGATAGCGTGATAACAGGTCTCGCAAACGTCTATCGTCATCAACGACCAAAACGTGAGGCGCTTCGTCTTCTGGCTTTGTCATAAGTGGAGCTGCATTATTCATGTCAATATCTCTTTAAAATATAATCAAAGTCTAGTGCATGGCTTCGTATCTACAAATAAAATTATATATCCGAATACTACAGTAATATCTTCTGTAGATTAGAGGTATCTAATATTTTTGCGGCTCAATCATGGCATTCAGAAAATCAACAACCTGTTTGCGCACGCCAGGTTCTAAATGCGAGAAAGCGTTTTCTATTCGGATTGATTGTGGTTTTGAAAGAGCAAGTACAAGGTCTTTGCCTTTTTGTGTGACAAAAAGTAATCGTTTTCGGCGATCGTTTTTACCTTCGGTTTGTAGAATGTATCCAGTGTCAATCAATTCACGCAGAACTCTGGCGAGACTTTGTTTGGTAATTTTCAGGATAGATAAGAGATCAGCAACGGTCATGCCTGGATTACGGCTCACAAAATATAAAGTGCGGTGATGCGCGCGACCAAAGCCCAGATTTTTTAAAATTAAATCGGGATCAGAAATGAAATCCCGATAAGCGAAAAACAATTGTTCAATGGTTTCCAAGTGCTCAATGTCATCACTTGAAACCGCTTTTGTAACTGGGTTTAGTTCATCATCCATGAGGTGAATTATTACACAAAAATAAATTTATGTCAGTAGTATTGACATAAATTTATTTTACTCCTACGATTTTTTGATCAAAATCTGGCAAAAAATATGCTTTTTTTGTGTTTTTTTATCGTTTTATGTTGCTTGGAGAGAAAAATGGCTGGCGTTCCTTATGATCAGATGAGTGGTTATATTTGGTTTAATGGCGAATTGGTGCCTTGGGAAAGTGCTAATGTGCACGTCCTTACGCATGGCCTTCATTACGCCAGTAGCGTGTTTGAAGGTGAGCGCGCTTACGAAGGGCAAATTTTCAAGCTTCAAGAACATACAGAGCGTTTGTTTTTTTCGGCCAACGAATTGGGTATGGAAATTCCTTACACTGTTGAAGAGATTAATCAGGCTTGTATTGATACGCTTGAAAAGCAAGGTTTGACCAATGCCTACATCCGTCCTGTTGTTTGGCGTGGGAGCGAGATGATGGGTGTATCTGCGCAATCCAACCGCATTAATGTTGCAATCGCTGTCTGGGAATGGCCTAGCTACTTTGCACCTGAGGAGCGCCTCAAAGGAATACGCCTTGACCGTGCCAAATGGTGCAGACCTGATCCTAAAACCATTCCATGTTTTGCAAAGGCTGCCGGTCTTTACATGATTTGTACCCTTTCCAAACATGCCGCGGAAGAAAACGGTTACGCGGATGCGTTGATGCTGGACTATCGTGGCCAAGTTGCTGAAGCGACTGGCGCAAATGTGTTCTTTATTAAAGACGGTGTTATTCATACGCCTAAACCTGATTGTTTCCTTAATGGTATCACACGTCAAACGGTTGTGGATTTGGCAAAAGCGCGCCAGATCGAAATTGTCGAACGTGCTATCATGCCGGAAGAAATGGCTGACTTTACAGAATGTTTCCTGACTGGCACTGCGGCTGAAGTAACGCCCGTTTCTGAAATTGGTGAGTACAGATTTACTCCAGGTGAAATTTGTAAAACGCTGATGGAAGATTACGATAATGCGGTGCGTGCGCACGCTTCTTAGTAGAATATTTAATTCATACTTTATTAACCATAAAGTTTAACAGTTCATTCATAGAGGTTTACCTTTGGTTAACACCAGAGTAATGTGCGCTCGGGCATTATTAAAGTGTCTGTCACATGACAGGGGTTGTCATAATAATCTTGGTTCACATTACGAACCTCTCAGGGAGAAAATATAATGGAAGCTATTCTACCTTTAATCATCCAAGCAGTATCAGGCATGGTCGGTGGCGGTATCGCTGGCGGTATTCTTAAGCAAGCTGCAATGAGCATGTTGCCAAAACTTCTAGCAGGCGGCATTGGCGGTATCGCTGGTGGTTCTGCATTGGGGTCACTTATCGGTGGTGCTGCTGGTGCGGCTACTGGTGATGCAGGTTCTGGTCTTGATCTTGGTTCACTTATCGGTCAAATCGGCGGCGGCGCTGTTGGCGGTGGTGCACTAACAGGTATTGCTGGCATGCTACTTGGCAAAAAAGGCTAATCTAGCTTTTTACCAGATTACAATTCAAAGGGCGGTTGCTTGGCAGTCGCCCTTTTTGTATGACTAATTGAAACTTAAATATCTTCTGAAAGTTCCTCCCATGCCCAAGTTAAACATTGCGATTGTTCCTGTTACGCCGTTTGAGCAAAATTGTACCTTGATGTGGGATGAAGATACTAAGCGTGGTGTGATTGTTGATCCGGGCGGTGATACAGATCGTATCCGTGAGGCAGTCAACGAAATTGGCATGGATGTCACGGCGGTTCTCCTGACACATGGTCATCTGGATCATGTGGGCGGTGCGATGGAAATCAAAGCTGATTATGATGTTCAAATCATCGGTCCGCATATTGATGATAAACCACTTTGCGAGGCTGTGGAAACCGTCGCCAAGCAATATAACATGCCTGGCACGTTCAAAAATGTGACGCCTGACCAGTGGCTTGAAGAAGGCGATACGGTTGATATCGCGGGTTTTGAGTTTGATGTATTACATTGCCCGGGGCATGCGCCAGGCCATGTCGTGTTTTTCTCAGACGAACTCAACTTTGCCCATGTGGGCGATGTTTTATTCTCTGGCTCCGTTGGCAGAACTGATCTGCCTGGCGGAAACCATGATGACCTGATCCGCTCGATTAAAACCAAGCTTTTACCGCTTGGTGATGATGTGACGTTTCTTTGTGGTCACGGGCAGGGCGGGACGTTCGGCGAAGAACGCCAAACCAACCCGTTTCTCAATACTTGATTTTAGCCGCGCGCTTTACAAGAGCTGTAGCGGATATCAAAAACGCCTGGCACGATGTATGGAACACTGCCTACGAAGCGTGAACATTCTGCCCTGGTTTCAAAGCATGATCGCAAGTTAAACGATCCAAACGCACCATTGTTTGTGCCGCCATATACTGAACGTCCACGTACAATTGCCGTATAACCGCTGTCACCCAGCGCCTTGCACTTGCGAAAGCCTTCACCGTTGATGCGAACAGTCTCGGACCCTCTGGCATGAGAAACGCTGCTTGTTGCCGGTATGAAGCTTGCTGCTAACAGAACGGCGGCGAACATGGCATTCAGTGACTTTTTCATTATTCAGTGTCCTTTGCATCGTACCAGCCCGCATAGTTTTCATGCGAGCTGAAGATTGTCTTATTAAATTAGTATAGCATTGCTTTGTGTCTAATCCAAAGCAATCTGTCATTCACAGTTTACGCGCGGGCTTTGCACGATGAATA
>CALHIB010000062.1 GCA_938030595.1 uncultured Rhizobiaceae group bacterium
GGCAGCAGCTGTTGGCTCGTTTATAATGCGTAGCACTTCAAGACCGGCAATTTTACCAGCATCTTTTGTTGCCTGACGTTGCGCGTCATTAAAGTAAGCAGGCACTGTAATAACAGCCTGTGTTACTTTTTCACCCAAATAAGCCTCGGCTGTTTCCTTCATTTTTTGAAGGATCATTGCAGAAACTTGAGATGGTGAATATTTCTCGCCTTTAGCCTCTACCCAAGCATCGCCATTGTCACCTTTAACGATTTCATAAGGCACGAGCTTCTGGTCTTTTTTAACAGTCTTGTCATCAAAACGACGACCAATCAGACGCTTAACCGCAAACAGTGTATCTGTCGGGTTGGTTACTGCCTGGCGCTTTGCAGGCTGGCCAACAAGACGTTCGCCATCATCACCAAAAGCTACCATTGAAGGGGTTGTACGTGCACCTTCTGCATTTTCAATTACTTTTGCTTCTTTGCCATCCATGACAGCAACACATGAATTTGTTGTACCTAGATCGATACCAATAACTTTAGCCATTTTACTCTCCTTGACCAGCAGACTGAATGAACCCTTACGGCATTCAAGGCAAATACAAAAACCTGCCAATCCAGCGCCCGGTTAAACTGGAATTTTCTTTAAATTTTGCGATTTCCCCAATTTGGCAAATACGGGATAAACCGCAGTTGAACGCTATATAAGAAGGGCTGACGACTTGTGCAAGGGATTGCTACAGGGAAAAAGCACTAATTTATTTTTCTTTAGTCCGAATCATCCCGGAATCTGAGTTAAGGCCTGCAGAATTGAAACAGAACCACAATAAACTTGCCAATAATATAATGGGTAACAGCTGGAAAGATGCAATCTTTATAAACAAGATTAAACTGCATAAAACAGCCAAAAATGCCCACCACAAGCTTTCTGCCGTACGTTCTTTGGCGTGCAAGGTTACATAGGTTCCGCACACGATGGCAAAGGCGCCCATGTCATAGTTAAACGAATAGGGCGTGACCAGAAATGTGCCTGCAAGAGCGATAAAACTGGAAGCTAAATCATTCTTCGATTTATATAATGCATATAAAATCAAAGGCACTAAAACTGCTGCAAATAGTAGATGAATATCGAGCGCTCTGTGGGATTCAATTCCGATCACGCGCAGAGATGCAAAAAGACTGGGCATGAGCTCCAGAAAGAACCCGTTCCAGACATGCATTACGCTGGTCTGATAGGGAATAGTGGAGCTTATAAAAGCCTGCCAATGCGCGGTCCCAAAAATCAAGATTGATAAAACAAGCAGTATTACCGTAAAAACAACTGCCCAAATGATCGTTCGCCAAGCGCCATTGAACAATAAAAGAAATGGTATGAAAATTCCCAACTGCGGCTTTACGGTCATGATTGCAAAACAAAGGCCTGCAATTACCGGCCTGTCGCGCATAAAAACAATACCAAAGATAAACAAAGCGGCTAAATGCAAACCATTTTGCATTGCAAAGATGGTCAACATGAAGAAGGGTATTTGAGCAAACCAAAATAATATGCGGTATTCAGGTTCACCAAATTTTCTGAAGAATAAATTTGCAGCTAAGACATAGAGAAAAAAACCAGTACCAAAGAAAACCAAAATGGCAGCTTTGTAAGACAATAAACCCAGCGGCCATAAAAATAACAACGTATGTGTTGGATAAGACCAGGCTCTTATTTCAATATTGTCTCCAAACATTTGCTTCATTTGGGAGAAATAGGTTTCAAACTCATATAAATCGATTGCATGGCCATCGATTACAAAACGACCCGCCAGCCAATAATTGACAAAATCCTTTTGAACAATTTTTTCGTGAAGGCCAGCTTCTAAAAAACCACTTATGGTTTCAATTACTGCTTGTTGCCAAGACAGGGTTGCAACGTAGATAATGAGAAAGAAAAATATTAAGTTTATTTTCTTGGTGAACATTCAAGCTCGCTGCGCTGAAATTAATCTTTTTGCCAATCTTTAAATGTGAGTCTATGAGCCTAATTGATTAATAACTCTTTAACCATTCGGAGATTGGCCATTATATCCCCCCAACTAGAACCCTTACCTCATGATGCACAATGGGTACCGCAATGCCTAACGCATGAAGAACAATTGATGCTTGTTGAAGAGATCAGACAGATTGTAACAGCGGCACCTTTGTTCGTGCCCAAAATGCCTCGAACCGGAAAGCCCATGTCTGTACGCATGACAAATTGCGGGCCTTTGGGATGGGTCACGACAAAAGAAGAAGGATACCGTTACCAGGCCATGCACCCTGAAACAGGAGAAAAATGGCCAGACATGCCAGCTACTCTTCTTAAACTTTGGGACAAATATGCTGATTATCCAAAACCGCCAGAAGCCTGTCTGGTAAATTTCTATGAAGCATCTGCCAAAATGGGATTACATCAGGATCGTGATGAAAATAATTTTGATGCCCCGGTTCTATCTATCTCACTGGGTGATACTTGCCTTTTCAGAATTGGAGGCGAAAACCGCAAAGACCCCACCAAGTCATTTAAACTAACAAGCGGTGATATGATGCTGCTTACGGGCAAATCCCGCATGGCATTTCATGGAGTAGACAGAATTTATCCAGGAACTTCGACACTCCTTAAACAAGACGGACGCATCAACCTGACGTTGAGGCGGGTGACCGCCTAAAGTTTTCTGAGAGCAACTTTCTCAACCAGGTGATCGCGACCTTTTTTCAAAATCAAATCTGCGCGCGGTCTGGTGGGCAATATGTTGTCGTGCAAATTCACGAGATTAATGGTTTCCCATAATCTGTTTGCTTCAGCCAAAGCCTCTTCATCTGATGTTGTTGAATAATGATGGAAGAATGAAGCCGGGTCTCTAAACGCTGTATCGCGCAAACCCATGAAGCGGGTGACATACCAGTCTTCAATGTCTTTTTCATCTGCGTCGATGTAAATTGAGAAATCAAAATAATCTGACACCAGCGGAATACTATCCCCTTCACGCGGCATGTCTCTTGATTGCAGAACATTAATGCCTTCAAAAATCAGAATGTCTGGTCGGTCAATTTTTACAAACTGATCCGGCAAGACATCATAACTAAAGTGCGAATAGACAGGTGCATTAACCGTTTCTACGCCCGCTTTGATAGCTGATAAAAAACGCAAGACTTCAGCAACATCATAACTTTCAGGAAAGCCTTTTCGCTCCATCAAGCCTTCTTGCTTCAATTGAGCATTAGGTTTCAAAAACCCGTCTGTTGTAATCAGATCAACTTTTGGACTTGAAGGCCAGCGGGCCAAAAGTTCTTTCAAAATACGAGCCGTAGTGGATTTACCGACTGCGACTGATCCTGCGATGCCGATTACAAAGGGTGTCTTCATGCCAGAAAATTGCAAAAATTTGCTACGCAGTTTGAACAATTGTTGCAGCGCTTCCACATGCGTTGATAAAAGCCTCGACATGGAAAGATAAATCCGCTCAACTTCTTTCATGGAAATCGGGTCGTTGAGAGAACGTAATCTTTCGATCTCATCTTCACCCAGTGTCATGGGTGTATCCGCTTTAAAAGCCTGCCATTCTTTCACACCAAAAAATCGATAAGGCGAGATTAAATCGCTATCTTCCGGAAAATCGGCCTGCTGCCAAAATTTGTCTTGGGTTTTACTCATCTTGAATTTTTACTCGTGAAGCTTATCTTGAGGCTTTTTCTTCAAGGCCGGATTGTTGTGTGCGTTTTTGAAGCTCCATCATAATGTCTTCAAGCATGATGCCTTCACTACGCAATAATACCAGTAGATGATACAACACGTCAGCCGTTTCCTTGACCAATTCTACCTTGTCGCCAGAGCTTGCTGCAATGATTGCTTCCACCGCTTCTTCGCCAAATTTCTTGGCACATTTTTCTGTGCCAGCCGAAAGCAGCGTGCTGGTGTAAGAGACATCCGCACCTTCAAGCGAACGCGCCGCAATAATCTCGTTTAAATCTTGTAGGGTGAAGTCTTTCATTAAAAGCAGTCCAAAAATTTAATTATGTCTGCATTCTTACTGGAATTCCAGCCGCTTGCATATGGGCTTTTGCTTGGCCAATCGTATAAGTGCCAAAATGAAAAATGGAAGCAGCGAGCACAGCACTTGCGCCACCCTTGGTGACACCTTCAACCAGATGATCCAGATTACCAACTCCACCAGAAGCGATGACCGGCACTTCTACCGCATCTGATATCGCTTTGGTAAGCGGCAAATTATAGCCCACTTGGGTGCCATCTCGGTCCATCGAAGTCAGCAGAATTTCTCCTGCACCTTTTGAAACTACCAGCTCTGCAAATTCCACTGCATCAATGCCCGTTTCCTTGCGTCCGCCATGCGTGAATATTTCCCAACGATCAGCTTCACCTTCGCCTGAAACTTTCTTCGCATCAATCGCAACAACGATGCATTGGTTACCAAATTTGTCAGCTGCTTCGGCCACAAAATCAGGATTTTTCACAGCTGTTGTATTAATCGAAACCTTGTCCGCACCTGCCAATAAAAGTTTACGAATGTCAGCCACTTCACGCACGCCACCGCCAACGGTTAGTGGCATGAAACATTGTTCAGCCGTACGCGCAATCATGTCAAAGGTTGCCGCACGCCCTTCCGAAGTGGCGGTAATGTCCAGAAACGTCAACTCATCCGCCCCCGCCGCATCATAGGCAATCGCAGCCTCAACCGGATCACCGGCGTCAATGAGATCGACAAAATTAACGCCCTTAACAACGCGGCCATCGGCTACGTCGAGGCAAGGAATGATGCGTACTTTAAGGGTCATAGGTTAGTTCCTCCCATGTCGCATATCTTTATTTGCCTGTCCTCGAAGCAAAGCTTCTGCGGGCAAGGCGGGCAATCTGCAACATCAAGGCAAGGAATGATACAGACTTTTAGGGTCATAATAAACTACCTCCTCCTTGTGGGGAGGCTGGTGAACGAAGTGAACCGGTGGGGGTAAATCTGTTTGATAAGAATTCAATACTCAACACAGCAATAGAGTTTGGAAACCCCCACCCACTCTGCTGCGGTCTACGACCTTGCAATCGTGTGCCTCCCCACAAGGAGGAGGCTAAACCTGAAATACTCATTTCAAAACCTC
>CALHIB010000063.1 GCA_938030595.1 uncultured Rhizobiaceae group bacterium
GTCTTAATCAAAACCACAAAATTTTTATCTTTCAATAATCAGATATAAATTTTTTCCTGCTATCAAAAGATATATTGTTAGCTATTGGTTTTAAGACAAATGAAAAATTTTTTAAAAGATACAAGCGGGAATCTTGCACTATCAGTCGCATTACTAGGGGTTCCCCTAATGCTTTCTGCCGGTGCTGCGATTGATTATACTCAATTCGCGAGAAAAGAATCTGCACTTCAAAACTCAACAGATGCAGCAGCTCTTGCAGTAGCGCACGATTTGCAAAATTTCAGCCAGAAGGAAGTTGAGGCAAAAGTCGATGCATTCTTTAAAGTTAATCTACCTGCAGAACAATATTCGGAAATTCAAAATATAAAAGTTATTATTGGTCCCGCAAAAGAAAAAGTTACAGTTCAAGTTGAAGGCAACCACCCTACCAGCCTGATGCGAATTGCCGGCATTCAAAAACTTAAGTACAATCCTGAAAGTGTCGTTAATGTGCCTACAGGTAATGTAGAGGTCATATTGGCATTGGATACAACAGGTTCCATGTTGGTCGATGGTAAAATTGATCAACTGAAAGTCTCTGCAAGCCAATTCATTGAAGATGTATTGGATGCAAATGCGACCAGAGAACGTGCAAAAATTGGTATCGTTCCATTTGCTCGATATGTAAACGTTGGTTTGGAAAACCGGGCTGCGTCCTGGATGGATGTTCCTGATGACTATACAGCAACAGAAACTGTCACTGTACAGGATATTATCTCTTCTTCTGACTGCACGGAGCAAACAGTGCCTGACGCTGAGGGTGTATTAGTTACTGTAAATATGTGTGACAACATAGAATATGGCCCAGAGCGACAGGAAGAAAGAACTACCAATTACACCTGGCGTGGTTGTGCCGGCTCTAGAAATTATCCTTTAAATCTGAATGACGAAGACTATAGCAAAAAAGTCCCTGGCCTTTTAAACACATATTGTCCTTCAAAAATTACTCAGCTGACAATAGATGAGGCAGCGTTAAAAAATGAGGTAAACTCATTGAATGCCGGAGGCTTAACCTATATTCCAACTGGCCTTACTTGGGCATATCGCGCAATCACAAACAAGGCTCCATTTGAAGTTGGTCTTTCAGCAGCAGCGGCAAAATCAAAGAACGTGGAAAAAGCAATCGTCTTGATGTCGGATGGAGAAAATCAGTCGTCGGTCAATCCGGATGACAAAGCCTGGCATAATGGAACAAACCTTGTTCAAGCCAACCAGTACACGCGCGAAATCTGTCAAAATATCAAGGATGACGGCATTAAAGTTTACACAATCGGATTTGGCAAGGCTATTCCGCAGGCAACACTGGATATGTTAAAAGAATGCTCGTCTGATAGCTCAAATTATTATGCTGCAGCCGATGGGGCAGCATTATCACAGGCGTTCAAAAGCATCACTTCACAGCTGGCATCCTTAAGCATCAGCAAATAAACACCCTTGGGCTTCGGCGAATTGTTAAATCTTGTCGAAGTCTAACTATTTCAAAAAAATGAATAATCAAAGCCTTCCCCTTGTGCATATCCCATGTATAACAAGGGCATGGAAGCTATTGATGTAAAAGAAACAGTTCAGGAAAATTCTGTTTATACAGAAGATAATGCTGTTCGTCCTGATCTTATCACACGCATTGAAGGCCTCATTGAGGACCAAAACAGCAGTGACTTAAGAGAACTTATCGAACCGCTTCACGAGTCTGAACTGGGCGATATCTTGCAAGCGCTCGATAGTGATGAGCGCGCCAGTCTCGTCTCGCTCACAGGTGACGAGTTCGATTATGCCTCCCTGACAGAAGTTGATGAAGCTATTCGCCTTGAAGTCGTCAACGCCATTCCAAATGAACAAATTGCTGAAGCTGTTACAGAACTTGATTCAGACGATGCGGTATTCATTTTGGAGGATATGGAGCAAGCTGACCGTGATGAAATTCTATCATTTGTTCCATTTGAAGAACGCTCGCGGATTATACGCTCTCTTGATTACCCTGAAGAGACTGCCGGGCGACGGATGCAAACAGAGTTCGTTGCCGTTCCCCCCTATTGGACGATTGGTCAAACGATTGATTACTTGAGAGACGACAACAATCTGCCTGAAAGTTTTTATGAGGTTTTCGTTATCGGCCCCTCATTTGAACTTATAGGATACGTCACACTTGATAATATTCTAAGAACCAGCCGTAAAACGAAAATCGAAGACATCAAGGAAGTAACCGTACATCCAATTTCTGCTTTGGAAGATCAGGAAGAAGCTGCTCGTGTTTTTGAACAATACGATCTGGTTTCTGCTGCCGTTGTTGATGAAGCAAATCGACTGGTTGGTGTTTTAACCATTGATGACGTTGTTGATGTCATCCAACAAGAGGCCGATGAAGATATAAAACGCCTTGCGGGTGTTGGGGATGAAGAACTGTCAGACAGTGTTTTTGAAATTACAAAATCACGGTTTACCTGGCTATTTTTAAACTTGATCACTGCGATTATGGCTTCTGCAGTTATTGGAATATTTGATGCAACCATTCAGGAAATGGTAGCACTTGCGATTTTAATGCCGATAGTAGCCTCGATGGGGGGCAATGCCGGTACGCAGTCCATGACAGTTGCTGTTCGTGGTTTGGCAACGAATGACATTGATAATTATAATATGATGCGCACCATACGCCGCGAAGTGATGGTCGGATTGCTAAACGGCATATTTTTTGCCGTTCTGATTGGTGTTATTTCTACATTTTGGTTTTCAAACGAAAGCCTGGGTCTAATTATAGGCATTGCAATGATTGTAAATATGCTTTGTGCTGCGCTTGCGGGCATATTAATACCAATTGCACTTGATAAAATGGACATAGACCCGGCAATCGCCTCAAGCGTTTTTGTGACCACAGTCACTGATGTTGTTGGTTTTTTTGCTTTTTTGGGCTTGGCAGCTTGGTGGCTTTCTATATAAAGACAATAAAATCAAGCTTGTAGGGTTGCTTTTAAGACAACTACAGGGCAAATTACGGCTGGATTTACTTTTACGTAAATCATTTTGTGCAGATGGGGGTCTGGGAGAATAGTTTGAAGTCGCCAGAACAAAAACAATTTTATTCTATTACAGAATTAACGCGTGAATTTGGGGTCTCAACGCGCACTATTCGGTTTTACGAAGATGAAGGGCTGATACAGCCTGTAAGGCGTGGGCGTACGAGATTATTCAAACCCTCGGACAGACGTTTGTTAATGCTGATTATGCGTGGCAAAAGGCTTGGATTTTCCATTGCTGAAATTCGCGAAATCATTTCCATTTACAAGGAACCTCCAGGCGAATCTGGACAGCTAAAACTGCTGATCCAGCGCGTTGTAGAAAAACGCGACCAGCTGTTGCAAAAGCGCAAGGACATCGATGAAACCATCGCCGAACTTGATCAGGTTGAAGAGCAATGTTTGGGGCGTATGGCCGAATTGGGTGTTCGCACTTAATGAACATCGTGGTTCGCCCTCTCCGCTCTAACGAACGCGATGCTTGGCAGCTGTTATGGAAAGGCTATCAAGACTATTATCAAACCAATTTAGATGACGTAACAGATAGCCTTTGGGAACGTCTCATGAACGATGACCCGGACGGCCCTGTGTGTCTTGTTGCAGAAGAAGATGGAAAGCTTCTGGGATTGGTTCAATATTTGTTTCACGGAACAACTTGGTCACCCAAGCAACGCATTTACCTTCACGATCTCTATACAATCCCCGCTTCTCGCGGCAAGGGCATTGGCCGAAAGCTGATCGAAGCTGTCTATGAAGCTGGCAAAGAACGTGATTGCGATCAAGTTTACTGGCTCACTCAGGACTTTAATGAAGACGGGCGAAGACTGTATGATAAAGTAGCAAGCCTGACACCGTTTATTAAATACTCAAAGCCTCTTTAAAAAGCGCCACTTAGCCATAAGATTGCCAGCAAGATGCCTATCATGATCGGTTGGTGCAGTAGGTAATAAACCAGGCTATTGCGCCCTAAATACTTCAATACGCGCGATGGTGTTTGCTCTAGTTTGGGTCTTGAAAACATCTCCAACCAGTTCATCTGCTCAGATAACTTGGCAAATGCAATTCCCAACAGTGGCGCTGAGAACCAGGGAAAAACCGGCACATAATCACTTGAGTTTGGGTTTGCGGCAGATAGCCCCGTCCAGAACCAATAAGGCGCATTGAGTAGTTCTGTTCGGCCATAATACCGCATGGCAAATACGCCTATAGCGATTGCCACTATCAGCGGCCATGGAACACGCATAAACAGTAGTCCTGCAATGCTTGCAAATGCAATCGCGTGAAGGATACCAAAGAAAATATATTGCTCTGGTGTTGCAAAATAGGTGGCGAGCGTAATTACACTTGCTGCTACAACAATCTTGAGCATTCTGAATTTCCAACCTCTCCAACGAATGGTTTTCCCATGAGCGAGGTAGAGGCTAAAGCCTGTTAAAAAGAGAAAAGAACTTGCTATGCCACGGGCAAAATACTTCCAATGTGGCTGTGCCACATATCCAGCGTCTTTGACGCCAAGCAACTCAAGGTCAAAACCAAAGTGAAAAATTGTCATTGCAACAAGAGCTACTCCTCTTGCAAAATCCAATGCTTCAATTCGATTGTCAGTCATTTTTGGTTTCCAATTTTGGCGTACCCAATCTTGCAATAAACAGTCCGCTAACCACAAGACAAAGAGCGATAATGGTTTTAATTTCAACCGCTTCATTCAGCAATATTGCACCAAAGATGATGCCGAATACAGGTATCGTATTCATGCCGATTGCAAAGGTAGATACACCAACTTTTCTTACCAGATAAAACCGCAATATATAGGCAAGACCTGTTGGGAAAAAGCCAAGCCAGAGTAATGCCAGTGAAGCATTTAACCCTGGGAATTTATCAGGCACACCTTCAAACATTATCGCCAGAACGATCAAACACACTGCCCCCATTCCCAAAGCAAGCGCTGTAAACGGAATGGGCTTCATGTCGACCTTACGGATAAGAATACCTCCGCTAACATAACAAAAGCCTGCGCCAATAATTGCAAGTTGAGCAACAAAGGAATTTGAACCAAGGTTTGCCACGGCATCAGGGCCAACAATGGTTAGAATTCCAATCATACCAACGACAACGGCTAACAATTTATATCGATTAATCGATTCATCCGAGGTGAAAAAATGACCCAGGATCATTGCCATAAAGGGTGTTGTTCCCATCAATAATGCAGTGATGCCTGATTCAATATATTGCAGCCCCCATGATATCATGACAAACGGAATAACCGTGATTAGCATTGCAATAATGAAAATCATTCCGAGTGACTTGCGCGACACACCAAACCCAGACTTGCCAAAAAATGCGAAAGGCAAAAGTGCAACAAACCCGATTGTTACACGGCTAGCAGCTGTCCATACAGGACCTAAATCTTCCAGTGCGAATTTTATCGCTGCAAAGGCCGAGGCCCATATTAATGCAGTCAGTATCAGCAAAGCTATATCAAGGCGCCCTGCTCTTGAGATTTGTGTCATAAGGTGGTTTTTCCGATTTGTAGTGGTTTATGTATGAGACTTGGTATCAAAAGCAAGACAAAATTCTTGCCACAATCTTGCCATGCAAAAAACACATGGCTGCCTTGCATGTATAAACGATGAATCCAGTTGCTACGATTATGCGTTCGTCATAAAAGCTTGACATAAAGTACGGCTTCCAAAAGAGAAGCCGATTTTTTTGACAGGGCATAAAATGATTGAAGAAAAAGCAGAACCTAGTGTTTGGCGTACAGCTGCACTTGCAATTGCAATTTTTGTCGGTGTGATGTTTATCGCCGGCATGTTTGGAAACGTTGAAAGCGTTGCCATTGCTTCTCAATAATAAGTTGAGTTGATGTTCAAAAAGGGCTGGTTCTAGAACCAGCCTTTTTTTATGTCCTATTTTTAGAACATACTCATGACGGTTTTGGTATATTTGAGCCGATCTACATAGTATATCGAAATATAGTAAACCTAACATTGAGCCTTCTATTATGTTTCTATCCGTCTTTGAGCTTTTTAAAATTGGGATTGGCCCTTCTTCCTCCCACACGATGGGACCTATGGTTGCTGCCGAGTATTTTCTTGATGAAATCAAAAATGGTGAATGGCCGCGCCGTGAGGGTGATGTCGTTGATCGCATTCAAGTATCATTGCATGGCTCACTCGCCTTTACGGGCAAAGGCCACGCAACCGATCGCGCAATCATTTTGGGCTTGGCAGGTGAAAAACCATCGCAAATTAACCCGGATGACGTCGAAGCTATTCTTGAAGCAGTAAATTCCAACAAACAAGTCTCACCACCCGATCACCCAACCTATCAATTTGATCCTTCAATCGATCTTGTATTTGACTACGATGTCATGTTGCCAATGCACACCAATGGCATGACATTTAAAGCTCTATCCAAAAACAACGAACTTCTCTTGAAAAAAGAATACTACTCCATCGGTGGCGGGTTTGTTGTTGATGAAGAACGTCTGCGTGCGATGGAGGAAGTGAAATCAACGCGTGCTGATCGTGTTCCTTATCCTTTTGAGAATGCCGATCAGATGATGAAGATGGCTAAAGAATCAGGTCTTTCGATTGCAGACATGAAACGTGCAAATGAACATACAAATATGTCGAGTGAAGAACTCAGCGAAGGTTTATCTCAAGTCTGGGACACGATGCATAATTGTGTCGAGCGCGGCTTGCGCGAGCATGGTGAATTGCCAGGCGGACTAAGGGTCAAGCGCCGTTCAGCTGCGATCGTTGATCAACTGGAAGCTGAATGGGGCATCAACTACAACAACCCTGTCGCTGCCAATGAATGGCTGCAGGTCTTTGCCATGGCAGTCAATGAAGAAAATGCTGCTGGTGGCAAAGTCGTAACCGCTCCTACCAATGGCGCTGCAGGCGTTATCCCTGCGGTTTTGAGCTATTATCTGAAATTCTTTCCAGATACCACAGTCAAACAACAAGAAGACTATTTACTAACAGCCTCCGCACTTGGTGGCATTATCAAGCATAATGCTTCCATCTCTGGTGCAGAGGTAGGATGTCAAGGTGAAGTTGGCTCCGCTTCCGCGATGGCTGCTGCTGGTCTTGCGGCCATTATGGGGGGCACACCAGAGCAAATTGAGAACGCTGCCGAGATAGCGCTAGAACACCACTTGGGCATGACCTGTGACCCGATTGGAGGCTTGGTACAAGTCCCTTGCATTGAGCGCAACGGGCTTGGCGCCATTAAGGCTGTATCTGCTGCGTCGCTTGCGCTTCGAGGTGATGGCACGCATTTTGTGTCTCTGGATGCCTGCGTCAAAACCATGCTTGAAACAGGCAAGGACATGAACACACGCTATAAAGAAACAAGCCTGGGTGGCTTGGCTGTAAATGTTGTTGAATGCTGAGCATTTAACTGGTTTCCTGAGGCGCTTCGCCCTAGATTAAGCTCATGGCTTTAAACCTTTTAAAACTTTGTGTCGGTGTTTCTGCAGTTGAAGAATTGCAGGCTTGGATCGATTACCGTATCGATGAAAAACGCCGTCAGGGGCGTGAAGCTGTTCAGGCGCATACTACTCGCATGATACCAAAACGCATGGAAGAACTTCTGGACGGCGGCTCTCTTTACTGGGTTATCAAGGGCAATGTGCAAGTTCGCCAACATCTTGCAGACATTCGACCATTCGTTGATCCAAATGGTATCAAGCGTTGCGATCTGGTGCTTGAACCACGTCTGATATTGACGGAATGGCAACCTCGCCGTGCTTTTCAAGGCTGGCGGTATTTAAAGCCGGAAGACGCTCCGCGTGACATTGGCGATAGTGGCAGTGGTGTCAATGCTCTCCCCCCAGACTTGCGCGTCGAACTATCCAACCTCGGTCTATTATGAGTAATTGTTCAAATTAACCAACAAGTTCACTTGTTGCTACGTAGGTAGTCAAGCTATCTTGAAAAGCAATCACTGCTAGGTAATAATTTCCTTAAGGGTAAGTATACCTTTTGGGATTGGGTAAATGTTTAGCGTAACCAAAAATCAAAAACAGGCGCATGTCATTGTTTGTGGCAATGAAAAAGGTGGGTCAGGGAAAACCACCACGATTATGCATTTGACCGTTGCTCTACTGAATGCAGGTTACAAAGTAGCGACACTGGATCTCGATACACGTCAGCAAAGTTTTTCACGATACATCAATAACCGTGAGATTTTCTCAAAACGCTCGAATGTCAATTTATCCCTGCCAGATCATCATACTGTTAAGCGTGATTATTCTGACTATGTTTCTGATAGAGAAAATAATGAACTTCTGGAACTTCTCCAGGTTATTACGGACGTTCAATCCAAGAATGATTTTATCCTGATTGATACGCCAGGCCATGACGGTTACCTGATGAGAATGGCGCATTCGATGGCGGATACATTGGTAACACCGATGAATGATTCTTACGTTGATTTTGATGTGTTAGGACAAATTGATCCTGATACAGGGAATGTGGATACGCTGTCTCATTACGCCAGAACAGTCCGTGAAGCGCGTAGACAACGCCGTATTGCTGATGGTGGCTTGATGGACTGGATTGTCGTTCGCAACCGCCTGACGCAGATTAATTCACGCAACAAAGAGGCGATGTACAAGAGTTTGAACAATCTATCTATGCAGCTTGGTTGCCGCCTAGCTGAAGGCATTTCCGAGCGGGTCGTTTTTCGTGAACTGTTCCCAAAGGGGCTGACTGCACTGGATGATCTGGAAAACATTCTTTCCACACCACGCACAAATGCATCGCATCTTTCAGCAAGACAAGAAGTCAGAAGTCTGATCGCATCACTAAAACTCCCTATCGATGAACTTGCCAAGAAGCGTCAAGAAGCACGCGATGCCTATTTGGAAAAGCAGACAAAACCGGTTGATACGATTGGGATGTAAAAAAGCACACCAGACTGAACCAACGCGCTTTTGATCTTCAAATTTTCAAATCCTACTCAGCAGCAGATTGTGCTGCTCGCATTTGGCGTTTGCGCTCGATCGGGTCGAGGATACGCTTACGCAGACGGATGTTTTGTGGTGTTACTTCAACCAGCTCTTCATCTGTAATGTAAGCCAATGATTTTTCCAGCGTCATGTTCAGTGGCGGAGTAATTTTTACTGCTTCGTCCTTACCGGAAGAACGCATGTTTGTTAATTGCTTGCCTTTTAGTACGTTCACTTCCAGGTCGTTACCACGTGCGTGTTCGCCGATGATCATGCCTTGATAAACCTTGTCGCCTGGGTGGATCATCATTGGACCGCGATCTTCAAGGTTAAACATTGCAAAGGCAACCGCCTGACCATCGCCATTGGAAATCAACGCACCTGTGTGACGTTGCTCGATATCACCCTTGTATGGCTGGTAATCAAGGAAAGTACGGTTGAAAATCGCTGTGCCACGTGTGTCTGTCATCAATTCTGACAAGTACCCAATCAGACCACGTGTTGGTGCGTGGAATACCAAGCGCACACGACCGCCACCTGATGGCTTCATCTCTACCAAGTCTGCACGACGCTGGCTCAGTTTTTCTACCACCGCACCAGAGAACTCTTCATCAACATCGATGATTGCTTCTTCGATTGGCTCAACTTTCACGCCATCATCGCCTTTTGTCATAAGCACTCTTGGACGTCCCACGGTCAACTCAAAGCCTTCACGACGCATGGTTTCAATCAGAATTGCCAGTTGCAATTCACCACGACCAGCGACTTCATAGGCGTCTGTGCCTTCAACTTGCGTCACTTTAAGCGCCACATTGCCTTCGGCTTCTTTCATCAAGCGGTCACGGATGACACGGCTTTGAACTTTATCACCTTCACGACCAGCCAATGGGCCATCGTTCACGCGGAATGTCATGGAAAGTGTTGGCGGATCAATCGGCTGGGCTGCAATTGGTTCTTTAATGCCAGGTGCCACAAGCGTATCGGCAACCGTTGCCTTTGACAGACCGGCAATAGAAACGATATCACCCGCAACGGCCTTATCAACAGGCTTGCGTTCAAGGCCTTCAAATGAAAGCACTTGTGTAATACGCCCCTGCTCTACAATCTTGCCATCCTGGTCAAGTGCGTGAATTGCCTGATTAGGCACGGCAGAACCCGATGTGATTTTACCGGTCAGAATACGACCCAAATATGGGTTTGCTTCAATCGTTGTAGCAAGCAGTTTGAAATCACCTTCTTCAACAGCAGGTTCAGGAACATGGCTCATGACGAGATCAAGCAAAGGTGCCATGTCTTCTTTTGGACCATCAGGATCCATAGCCATCCAGCCTTCCTTGGCCGAACCGTATAATACGTGGAAATCAAGCTGCTCTTCATTTGCTTCCAGAATACCGAAAAGATCAAACACTTCATCCAGAACCCAATCAGGACGGCCATCCGGCTTATCGATTTTATTGATTGCAACAATTGGCTTAAGCCCAAGTTTCAAGGCTTTTGCGAGCACGAATTTTGTCTGCGGCATTGGGCCTTCGGCAGCATCCACAAGGATGATTACGCCATCAACCATATTCAAGATACGCTCAACCTCACCGCCGAAGTCAGCGTGGCCAGGTGTGTCCACAATATTGATGCGGTCACCCTTCCACTGGATGGACGTCACTTTAGCCAGGATGGTGATGCCGCGCTCTTTTTCAAGATCGTTTGAATCCATCGCGCGCTCGTCAACCTGCTGGTTTTCGCGGAATGTGCCTGATTGCTTCAAAAGCACGTCAATCAACGTGGTTTTTCCATGGTCAACGTGCGCGATAATCGCGATATTACGGAGTGTCATAACTGTACCTGAATATGTTGTTGGATGCCGGGAGGTGCAATCCGATTGGCGTGACTAAATTACAATCGCCAAGATTTAAATTAACTGCCGCGCTTCTACGCTTTTTAG
>CALHIB010000064.1 GCA_938030595.1 uncultured Rhizobiaceae group bacterium
ATAATGCGGGTCGTTATTTTAAAATTAGCTTTTTGCCAATTCAGCAGCTTGCTTTAGCCATTCATCGCGCTCGATGCGGCCTTTAAAGCTTAGACGCTCATCGACCATCTCGATTTGCTCTTTTGTGAAAGCTGCGACTTGTGCAAACTTTGTGATGCCAAGATCATGAAGCTTACCTTCAAGCACAGGACCTACGCCCGAGATTTTCTTCAGATCGTCTGGCTCACCTTCTGGCTTTGCAAACAAGGCATCACCTTCAGGTGCAGCTGCTGGAGCTGGCTCAGGAGATGGAGTTGGCTCTGGTGCAGGTGTTGGTTCAGGAGCAGCTTCTGCAACAGGAGCCGGTTCAGCAGCAAGAGCTTCTTCTACCGGCGCTTCAACAGCAGCGCCCAGGTCTACGCCTGATGAACCTTGCTGACGTGCAATACCATCGATTGCAGCTTTAGCGATTAGATCACAATAAAGCGAAATTGCGCGTGCCGCGTCATCGTTACCAGGAATTGGGTAATCAACATTGTCTGGGTCACAGTTTGAATCCAAGATAGCAACAACAGGGATTTTAAGCTTCTTTGCTTCCTGCAGCGCGATTGATTCCTTGTTTGTATCTACGATGAACAAGATGTCAGGTGTGCCACCCATGTCCTTGATACCGCCAAGCGCGCGTTCAAGCTTGTCGCTTTCGCGTGTAAGCATCAGACGTTCTTTTTTGGTTAGTGCAGCAGCAGCTTCACCACCTAGAATGCCCTCAAGCTCACGTAGGCGCTTGATTGACTTGGAAATTGTGTTCCAGTTGGTCAGCATGCCGCCCAACCAACGTGCGTTTACATAATACTGAGCTGAGCGCTTTGCTGCATCTGCAATAATTTCTGATGCCTGACGCTTGGTACCAACGAACAACAGACGTCCGCCGCCTGCAACTGTGTCAGAAACAACTTTCAAAGCCTGATCCAAAAGCGGAACAGTTTGTGAAAGGTCAATAATGTGAATGTTATTGCGTGAACCGTAAATGTAACGATCCATTTTTGGGTTCCAGCGTGATGTCTGGTGACCGAAGTGTGCGCCTGCTTCTAGCAATTGGCGCATGCTGTAATCTGGCAATGCCATGTGGTATTTCTCCTTTACCGGTTGAACCTCCGCAGGGAATGAAAAGCAAATGCCTTCACCGGAACGTTGCTTTATTTAGAGCATTTTCTTGTCATTCTTGCTTATCGCTCGAATGGAAAAAGCTGCAACTGTCAATGCCAAAAGATTTCTCTTATAGGGGACTGAGGACAGACAACGCAATCCTGCGTGTGGAATGGGCGTGGTTATAGCTGAAAATTGGGGTTTGTAAAGGGGGCTGTCAAATGGAATTTTTTGATCAACATCATATTGTTTTAAGCTAACTCGCTTTTAGATTGTAGTAACCAAACAGTGAGAGAGTGAGCCCAGTTTCGTAATGGTGAAATAATGGCTGCAAATACAATCGATAGTACAAATAAAAACTTGAAAGAAGATGTGGTTCTGATCGCTAAAAAGCAAGCTATCAGATACTTTTTCATTGTTAGCGCATCCATTGCAACCATTGCGGGCGTAATCTCTGTCCTTCGAAGATGGCCGCTTGAGTGGTACGAAATATTTATTGCCTTACCTCTACCCATGAGTATGATTGCGGGTTACTTTTTACTTAAAAATAATGAGCTTAAGAGTTATCCAATAATACTCGCGATTTTATACTGTTATCTAGTCATATTCATTAATTCTGCGATGACGGGCGGATTGTTCAGTAGCTCGATCTATTTTTGCATAGCATGGTCTGTAGCAGTTACATTCTGCTATGGATGGAGAGGAGCCATATCAGCATTAATAGCCATAACAATTCAGTTTGTTACCATGTTGGTTTTTATGGAAAGTCTGCCCGTATCAGATTTGTTGGCTAGCCCTAAAAAACTTGCAATCGTGATGGCGGTTTCAATGTTTATAGTAGCAGTGCTAATATGTGTTTGCTCTGCAATTTACGATTATCATGTTTCAAAATCCAGCAAACAACTTGCAGATGCTTGGGAACTTGCTGAGAGCGCGGATCGTGCAAAAAGCGATTTTCTTGCCAATATGAGCCATGAGATTCGCACGCCAATGAATGGTGTCATGGGCATGGCGGAACTGCTTGAACGTACTGAGCTTGATTCAAAACAAAAGATGTTCACAGACGTTATTGTTAAATCGGGTTCGTCACTACTAACCATCATAAATGATATTTTAGACTTTTCGAAGCTTGAAGCTGGGCAGATGACACTTGATTCTGCATCTTTTAACTTAAGAGAGGCAATTGAGGATGTCGCCGTTTTGGTCTCCTCAAAAGTGGCAGAAAAAGACCTTGAATTAATTGTGCGCATCGATCCAAACATGCCTGAATACATGATTGGTGATGTTGGCAGACTACGACAGGTCATCACAAACATAGTTGGAAATTCGGTGAAGTTTACGGAAGCCGGACATGTCTACATTAATGCGACAACCAAAGAACTTTCCAGTGGTAGCATGGGCATTCGCTTTGAAATCGAAGATACAGGAATAGGCATTCCTAAAGAACAAGTTACAACTGTATTTGAGAAGTTTTCACAGGCTGATAGTTCTTCTCAACGCAAACATGAAGGTACGGGTTTGGGATTATCTATATGCTCGCATATCATTGCCTTGATGAACGGAACTATTGGTGTTGAAAGCGAGCTTGGACAAGGCTCACTATTTTGGTTCGAAATAGCCCTTCCAGGGGATCATGAGACAAGTTCAAAAATCAAGCCTCCGGTTGATATAGCTGGTGCGCGTATTTTGGTTGTCGATGATAATGAAATCAATCGGTCCATTTTGTTGGAACAAATGAGCAAGTGGGGCTTTGATGCTGCTGCTGTCAACAATGGCCAGGAAGCACTGGCCTTTCTTGAAACTGTTTCACAAAGCAAAATTAAAATTGATTGTATGGTGCTTGATTATCAAATGCCTGAAATGAACGGTGCGCAAGTAGCAAAACGCATACGCGAAATTTCTCATATACCTGATTTACCAATTTTAATGCTTACCTCGGTCGATAGCTTGGATGATGGCAATACATTCTCATCATTGAATATAGATGCGCATTTGACCAAGCCAGCACGTTCTTCAATTCTTCTTGAAACAATATATTCAATTATCCAAGACAAGCGTTCTTCAGAATTCGCAACATTAGAAAAAAACGCGACTTCTACTGAAGTGGCGAGAACAAAAAAAATGGTTGAGTACTCTTGATACCAAGTGCTTTTGGGCTGAATAAATTCAGCCTCCTAATTATCGCGAGAAACATCAAAAAAGACTAAACGAGTCAAATCATGAACATTGACTTTACCCCTCAAGCTTGAAACCTTAGTGAAACAAGAATTCATAATGGAGTACCCCATGTCTCAAGGTCTTATGAACCTCGTTTTCGTTCAAATCAGATGCAAGCCCGGCACGGCTTACAAAGTTGCTGACGCCTTATATGAACGTGAAATTTGTTCTTCGCTTTATTCAACCAGTGGCGAATGGGATTTACTGGCCAAGATTTATCCACCTAAGGATGCAGATGTTGGCAAGTTTTTGAATGAAAACGTACAAGATATTGAAAGCGTCGAGCGCACGCTCACCACGCTTACTTTCAAGGCGTTTTAAAAAACGTAGGCTTTCAAGGCGTTTTAATTCGATTATTGCTGACCAAGCGTGATGATGGCGCCCGAAGCACCGCCAATAATTTGCACAGGAATTTCGGTGACACCACGAAGAATATCAACCGTAGCATTAGCTGCTACATTTTGAGAACTTCGCGCAGATAGCGTATTGCCTGCCTGAATTCCCTTGCCGATTAGCTGAACTATTTCAGGACTGTCAGCAAATTTACTGTGATTTACTGTTCCTGGATCATCGATGGCGGACAGGTCAATCACATTAACCCCCAAAGCCGCCAGACGTTTTGGGTCTGTCGAACCTACTCGGCTGATGCCTCCGCCAATCCTGGTCGAGGCTGCAAGGGCTTTATCATCACTGGAGACGAGTACATAGAACCGGTTTTTAATCTGCTGCAGTTCGGCAAGCTGGGTTTCAAACAGGTCAACATCAATATCAGGCGATGCCATGATAACGCGTTTAAGCCGAACATTAGGTGTATCATTGTTCAATACAACAAGTTGGCGCATGGCTTCTATCGTCACCAGATTTCCCATGGAATGCGCGACAACATCAAACCCTCGGGCGTTTGTTTTGTCCAAAATACCCCCCAGCTTTACGAGGTTATCGCGTGATTGGAGTGCGCTGTTAATGTCGTAAACATAGTCAACTGTCTTGCCACGAGAAGCCCAAGAGAAAAGCACTGGCACGCCCTTGAAGTCAGTATCGTGCACGAATTGAGAGATGCGTAAAACGGCAGCACTGAAACTTACATTATACCCATGTACGAAAACCAGTATATCCTGATCATCAGTCTTTAATTCTGAAAGACTGTTGTTAAGCGTGGTTTGAAAGGAAGTGACATCATTGAATAAAACAGGATTATTCACCGCGAAATGTTTCAGTGGGTTTGTCGCACCGGAGGCAGGTTTTTCGATTTTTCCAGGTTTGTGATTTGGCGGTACGGTGACATCAACATGCGCAAGCGTCAGGTTTGGAGAACGTTCACCAGAAAAAAACTCTTCCGGATCGTCTGACAGCGCTCTGGTTGTTGCTACATAGATACGATGTTTTGTAGCCCCCTGACTAACCGCATCATTGAGCCTGCCATGTCCTTGACCAATGATGAAATTGGTACAGGCACTTAACACAAAGCAGGCCATTAGTATGAGTAAGCGAGAAAAGGACATGTAAATTGAGACCAACAGATAACAGCTGTATCAAGCAAAAGGTAAGGACTAGTTACCCTGTTTTTTAGACAAGCTCAACATCTAACACACCAGGCACTGCTTTCATGGCACTTTGCAGTTGGGATGATACTGCGTAGCGTTCCTTGAGTTGAACTTCCACTTCGCGCTCGCCATTGCCTTGTATCACTACAAATGACACGCGGCTGTTTCCGCGCTTACTTAGCAGAGGCGATAAGTTTTTCACTGGAGATTGATCGCGCAGGAAAATTGTTAAATCGCGTTGTTCGCGTGAAGCTGCCTTCTCCAGTGATTCTACGCTATTGATGCGGACACTCACGCCCTCAGGGCGCATATCTGCACCGACGAGCAGAATAACCGATTGCCCTACTTGAAGGTCGTCACGGAACCGCAGGAGCGATTCTTCAAAGATCACGGCTTCATACTGACCGGAAGGATCAGAAATCATAATGATACCCATGGCTTTGCCTGTGCGGGTTTTGCGTTCCTGCTTGCCGGTGATCGTGCCAGCCAGTCGCCCAGCCGTTGCGCCGTTCCTGACAGATGTTTCGAATTCTGCGTAAAGCTGCACGCGCATTTTGGTTAGCATTTCGCGATATTCATCCAGTGGATGCGCGCTCAGGTAGAAACCAACGGCACCAAATTCGCGGTTGAGTTTTTCGCTGGCACTCCAGGCTTCACAGAAAGGCATTTCGATTTTTGTCGCTTCACCACCCGAAGCTTCTCCGAACATGTCGTTTTGACCTGTCTCACGGTCTTGTGCGGTGCGACTTGCGTGCGCAACCAGGCGTTCTAGTCCTGCCAACATTCGTTCGCGGGCATAGTCGAAGCAATCAAAGGCGCCGGCACAAATCAGGTTTTCAAGGGTACGCTTATTGACCTGACGAATATTAATGCGGGAGAAAAAATCTTCGATGGATTTATAATCACCATTTTCACGGCGTTCGGAGACGATTTGTTCAACAGCGCCCTCGCCCACACCCTTAATGGCAGCAAGGGCATAGAAAATTTTACCGTCGCTTACTTCGAAGCCAACACCAGAGGTTTGGACGGACGGCGGTACAACGCGAATTTCCTGCGCCTCTGCATCCTGATAAAAAATACTGAGCTTATCCGTGTTGCCCAAGTCAAGCTGCATGGAACCAGCTAAAAACTCCACCGGATAATTACAACGCAAGTAAGCTGTTTGGTATGAGACAAGCGCATAGGCCGCCGCATGTGATTTGTTGAAACCGTAGTTGGCAAATTTCGCAAGAAGGTCAAAAATGACATTGGCTTCGCCTTTTTTGATACCGCGTTCTACAGCACCATCAACAAAGCGAACCCGCTGCGCCTCCATTTCAGAGGCAATTTTCTTACCCATGGCACGGCGCAAAAGATCTGCTTCACCAAGAGAATAACCAGAAAGGATTTGCGCAATTTGCATCACCTGTTCCTGATAAATGATGACGCCATAGGTTTCTTTCAGTACACCTTCGATTTTCTCGTGATAATAGTCAGGCACTTCTTCGCCGTGCTTACGGGCGTTATACGTTGGAATATTGTCCATCGGACCAGGACGATAAAGCGCAACAAGTGCGATGATATCTTCAAAGCGGTCAGGTTTCATGCCAATCAGGGCCTTGCGCATGCCCTGACTTTCCAATTGGAAGACGCCTACCGTTTCGCCGCGTGTGAGCATTTCGTAGGATTTTGCATCATCAATCGGGATATGCGCCAGATCAACTGTCGTGCCGCTTTGGGCGATGAACTCGACTGCCTTTTCAAGTACCGTAAGAGTCTTCAACCCAAGGAAGTCGAACTTGACCAAACCCGCCTGCTCTACCCATTTCATGTTATATTGGGTGACCGGCATTTCCGAACGTGGATCACGATAAAGGGGAACCAGTTCATCAAGTTTGCGGTCGCCAATCACAATGCCTGCAGCGTGGGTTGACGCGTGGCGATACAGTCCTTCAAGACGTTTTGAAATGTCAAACAGCTTAGCGACGATCTCTTCTTCTTTGGCCGCTTCCTGCAAGCGTGGTTCGCCGTCAATTGCCTCAACCAAAGTTGTTGGGTTAGCCGGATTATTCGGCACCATTTTGGTCAAGCGATCAACTTGGCCGTATGGCATTTGCAGAACGCGGCCGACATCACGCAAAACCGCTCGTGCTTGCAGCGTTCCGAAGGTGATAATCTGGGCGACCTGATCAGAACCGTATTTGGTCTGAACGTATTTGATAACTTCCTCGCGACGCTCCTGACAAAAGTCGATATCAAAGTCGGGCATGGAAACACGTTCCGGGTTCAAAAAGCGCTCGAAAAGAAGTGAGAACTGCATGGGGTCAATATCGGTAATTGTCAGCGCCCAAGCCACAAGAGAGCCCGCACCCGAACCACGGCCAGGCCCCACGGGAATGCCCTGCTCTTTTGCCCATTTGATAAAGTCAGCAACGATCAAAAAATAACCAGGGAAACCCATTTGCTGGATGACGTTTAATTCAAATGCGAGACGGTCTTCATAGTCTTTTCTTGTGTAACCCTCCGCAATTGGATATTTCTCCAACCTATCGACAAGACCAGCTTCCGATTGACGGTGCAATTCATCGTACTCAGCTTTAAGTGCTGCTTCGGGGTCTGCGTCTCCTTCGCTCTCTGTAAAACGCGGCAAGATGGGATCAGTCGTTGTTTCCTTAAAGGTTACTCTTTTCGATATTACTATTGTGTTATCAATTGCTTCTGGCAAGTCTTTAAACAATAACATCATTTCTTGTTGAGACTTGAAATAATGGTCTTGTGTCAGTTTTCGGCGCTCATCCATGTTTACCACAGCGCCTTCTGCAATACAGATCAAGGCATCATGTGCTTCAAAATCATCGCGCTTTGCAAAGAATGGTTGATTGGTCGCAACCAAACCAATCTCGTGTTTATACGCTAAATCAATCAGGGATTGCTCTACTTTACGATCATAATTAGCATGGCGTTGTAACTCAATATACAGGCGGTCAGAGTAAAGAGATTTAAGTTTTTCTAACCTACCCTCGGCATCATCCTTGCGTCCATCTTGTATGAGCTTGTTTACTGGCCCTTCTGATGCACCTGTCAGGCAGATGAGACCATTACTGTGCTTTTTAAGGGCATCAAGTGTAACATTGGGGAGATCGCCGTCGTCGCAATCAATATGCGCGCTACTAACAAGCTTTTTTAAGTTTGCAAAGCCTTCTTCATTCATGGCCAAGAAAACCATATATGGGAATTCTACGTGCCCTGAGCGTGGCACGTGATCATTTCCGTCCTGAAAACTAACAGCTAATTTGCAGCCCATAATGGGTTGCAAACCATCTTTTGATGCTTTTTCTGAAAACTCAAGCGCACCAAACATATTATTGCGGTCAGTAATGGCAAGTGCTGGTTGATTGTCCGCAATTGCCAAGTCCATTACTTTTTTGAGCTGCAAAGCCCCTTCCAGCAAAGAAAAAGCGGAATGGACATGAAGGTGTACAAACTTAGCAGGTGTATCACCGTTTTGCACTTCGCCAGCATTACCTGAAAGCGCTTCATGCATTTTTTGAGTAGCTCTTGAAGCCATATTGACCAGAATCCATTTTCAGACAACAGCATTATATATTGCAATTTCGAGTGTCTAAAAAGTAGCTTCAAATTTCAAGTACAAAGAGCTTTTGCCCCCTATAAACTGCTATATAGTAATCAAGCAGCAAACTTGATGATTTCACCCCATGTAAACATAGTCGTTAAAAAGAGTGAGATAGTAGCTAGTGAAGCAAGGTCTCTAATTGATACGTACATGGAACAACTCCTGAAACATTTATGTTCTCATTACCCTCTGTAATGTTCTTTATTTGTTCCATTTATGTTCTTTTTTGTCAACAGAAAAAGAACAAGTTTATCAATATTATTTATTATTTAGTAATATCAACAACTTGCCCAGCTTGAAGCGTTACGGTTTTATCCATTTTTGCAGCCAATTCATGGTTATGAGTGGCGATAAGTGCAGAAAGTCCTGTTTCGCGTACGAGAGTTTCTAGCGTTTCAAAAACATGAGACGATGTTTCAGGATCCAGATTTCCAGTTGGTTCGTCAGCTAAAAGCAATGATGGTGCATTGGCTACCGCTCTGGCAATCGCAACGCGTTGTTGTTCGCCGCCTGAAAGCTCTGAGGGACGATGCTGTGCGCGCTTACCTATTTTCATATAGTCAAGAAGTTCTATTGCACGGGCACTGGCAAGTTTTTTGTCACGTCCCCTTATCATTTGAGGAATCATAAGATTTTCTTCTGCTGTAAACTCTGGCAGCAAATGATGAAATTGATAAACAAACCCAATTGCAGTTCGCCGCAAAGCTGTACGCGAGGCATCATTCATTTTTGCAGTTGACTGCCCATTGATATAGACGTCCCCACCATCTGGTCGCTCCAGCAAGCCCGCAGAGTGCAAAAGCGTGGATTTGCCTGTTCCCGATGGCGCGACCAGGGCAACCATTTCACCCTGCTTAATTTGCAGCTCTGCATCCTTTAAAACGGTGAGCGCATGTTTGCCTTCGCCATAGGTACGCTCAAGAGATGAGATATTTAGAACTGAATCACTCATATCGAAGCGCCTCTACAGGGTCTAGCTTGGCTGCGCGCCAGGCTGGAAACAAGGTTGCAAGGAATGACAGCGATAAAGCCATGACCAATATCCACAAGGTTTCATTCATATCCATGCGGGCTGGAATATCGCTCAAGAACCTCACTGTCGGATCCCAAGGAT
Organism: uncultured Rhizobiaceae group bacterium; assembly: GCA_938030595.1. Taxonomy (GTDB): domain Bacteria; phylum Pseudomonadota; class Alphaproteobacteria; order Rhizobiales; family Rhizobiaceae; genus JAALLB01. The sequence continues at coordinate 9,614 of CALHIB010000064.1, forward strand.
TGCTGCCTGTAAGCCATGCTACAAAATCCTGTATTTGCTTGATGTAAGCGCATACCAGAACGCCCAGAAGAAAGCCAACCAGTGTGCCTACAATGCCAATGGCTGAGCCTGTGATCATGAACACACGCATGACGGCACCACGTGTTGTACCCATGGTGCGCAAAATAGCGATGTCGTGCGACTTGTCTTTTACCAACATGATAAGACCAGAAATAATATTGAGCGCTGCAACGAGAATTATAAGCGTTAAAATCATGAACATGACATTGCGCTCAACATCCAAAGCAGAGGTGAGCGAGGCATTGCGCTGACGCCAATCTGATAAGAATAATTGTCTTTGAGCAGCTGTTTCCACGCCAGCTCTATATTCGTCTACTTTATCCGGGTCATCGACATAGATATCAATTACATCGGCACTGCCTTCCTTGTTGAAATATAGCTGGGCTTCTTCCAAAGGTAAGAAAACAAACGAACTATCGTATTCCGACATGCCAATATCAAAGATGGCATTGACGGGATAAGACTTAATTCTGGGCGTAACCCCAAAGGCCGTTACATCGCCCTTGGGAGATATCAATGTAATATCATCGCCTAATTGAAGCCCGAGGCTGTTTGCAAGGCGATAACCAATTGCAGCACCCTCTTCTGTATCAAAACCGTCGAGCGTACCGCGCCCTTGCCCATCTGGTTTGATTTTGCCGTCATTGAGATTGGTGACACCATTTGCAATGGTAGAAACGCGCTTCATATCCGCTTCGCGCATTCCTCGCACGAGAGCGCCAGTGCCGTTGTCTATGACACCAGAGACAAGCACCTGCCCTTCTACCAAGGGAATCGCAAATTGAACCCCTTGCGCTTTTTCAAGCCGTTTTGAGAGTTCGTCATAATCTGTTAAAGGCGCGCCGATTGGGTTTACAATCAAATGACCATTTAGACCAAGAATACGATCCAATAGCTCTGTACGAAAACCATTCATAACCGCCATGACGATGATCAAAGTTGCAACGCCCAACATAATGCCGAGAAACGAGAAACCTGCAATTACAGAGATAAAAGCTTCCTTGCGACGTGAGCGCAGATAGCGGCCTGCCAACATCCATTCGAATGAGGAGAATGCTGATGTTCCTGACTTTTCATTCATCGTCGAAGTATCCGTCATGCAAATGCCTTAGCTAGTAAATTTATTGATTGCTTCATCAAGGCTCATTGTGGTTTTTTCCGGGTTTCCACGGCGCTTAACTTCAACTTCATTGTTAGCAATGCCACGAGGCCCGATTACAATCTGATTTGGAATACCGATTAGGTCCATCGTTGCAAATTTTGCGCCTGCACGATTGTCTGTATCATCATACAGAACATCCAATCCTGCGCTTGTAAGCTGCTCATAGACTTTGGCACTTGCGGCATCGCAAGCCTCATCACCCGCCTTCATATTGATGATGCCGACCTGGAATGGTGCGATTGATTCTGGCCATATAATGCCGTCATCATCGTGAGAGGCCTCAATGATGGCTGCGACCAATCTGCTTGGCCCTATGCCGTATGATCCCATGTGAACGTCATGATCAACGCCATCCGGGCCTTTGACCTTTGCGCCCATGGCTTCAGAATATTTCGTACCAAAATTAAAGATGTGACCGACTTCAATACCGCGTGCATTCATCTTGTCGCCTTCTGCAACTTCACCCCACAGCGCTTCATCATGCAACTCATCGGTTCGCGCGTAATTTGTAGTCCAATCTTTTACAATGCCTGCAATCAGGTCATCATTGTCATAGTCGACGTTTGCATCTGGTGTTTTGAGCTTCATCACGTCTGAATGACAGAAAACTTCGCTCTCACCAGTTTCTGCCAAAATCAGAAACTCATGAGAAAGTTCGCCGCCAATTGGACCGGTATCAGCGCGCATTGGAATTGCTTTTACACCCAAGCGCTCAAAGGTGCGCAGGTATGATACAAACATGCGATAATAGGCAGCGCGCGATTTATCTGCATCCAAGTCGAATGAATAGCCGTCTTTCATCAAGAATTCACGACCCCGCATAACACCAAAGCGCGGGCGCACTTCATCGCGGAATTTCCATTGAATATGATAGAGATTAAGCGGCAGGTCTTTATAGCTTTTCACATAGGAGCGAAAAACATCCGTAATCATTTCTTCATTGGTTGGACCAAACAGCATATCACGACCATGACGATCTTCGATGCGTAGCATTTCCTTGCCGTAATCATCATAGCGACCACTTTCGCGCCAAAGGTCAGCAGATTGAATGGTAGGCATCAAGACTTCGATAGCACCTGCGCGGTCTTGTTCTTCGCGCACGATGTTGGCGATTTTATTGAGAACTTTAAGCCCCAGAGGCAACCAAGTGTAGATACCTGCAGATTGCTGGCGGATCATCCCCGCACGTAACATAAAGCGGTGAGAAACAATCTCAGCTTCTTTTGGGTTCTCTTTTAGAACAGGAATGAAATACCGTGATAAACGCATTGGAAACAACCAGAATCAGTAGATTAAAGACACTTCCGTTAAAGCCTGTAATCATGGCCTACACAAGCCCCAAGCCAATAATTGGAATTTCTGTTGCAACAACACAAAATCCGTGAATACAGGAAAAAAGTGATCACATTTTTGAATTATTTGCATGACAGCAATGGTTGCATATGTTTAATTCTTCAAAACACGTTTTGGGTCTAACCAAACATTAGTGCTGTCTTAGTCTTGGGAGGATATGATTCTGGCGCAATTTATTTGCTGCCGCTGTTAGCACAGAAAAGAATCGGGCATGCAAAACTTATAAGCAAGGCTATCATGCCTTGCTTTTTTATTTGGGAAACAGGTTTATTTATCCGCGTGGCTTTAGGTGCTCGGGAAAGATGCTTGGTATGTCAGAAAACTCCCAATCAAAATACCAGGTTGTTCCCCAGTATATTCCAAATATGATTAGGGCAATGACTGAATTCCAGAACAACTTTTGTGGTAGCCGCGATATGGTAGGCGCGCCAGGGTCTGTTCCTTCAATCACCACACCATCCTCCGCCTGAGAGCGGTTGCCGTAAGGCAAAACGATGAAGAGTGTTATCCACCATATCAAAAAATAAACTGCAAAGCCTGTAAAAAACTCCATTAAACTTGCTCCAACTCAACCAGGGTTCCGCAAAAATCTTTTGGGTGAAGAAACAGCACAGGCTTGCCATGGGCACCAATTTTCGGTTCTCCATCTCCAAGAACGCGAGCACCTTCTGCCTTAAGCTTCTCGCGTGAAGCAATAATATCATCAACTTCATAACAGATATGATGAATGCCGCCAGATGGGTTTCTTTCCAGAAAAGGTGCAACGGGCGAACCTTCACCTAGCACTTCGAGTAATTCAATTTTCGTGTTTGGTAGCTCAACAAACACAACAGTAACGCCATGTTCTGGGAGTTCTTGTGGTTTACTCACAGATGCACCCAGTGTATTTGAATATGTTTTTATGCCAGAAGCTAGATCAGGCACTACAATAGCGACATGGTTTAATCGTCCAATCATGAAATTACTCCTATACTCTTGCAACAAACACAGTTGTCATGGGTTTCTTGCCCCATAGGTTTCTTGTTTCACCACGCACTGCGCGAGAAACTGCTTCTCTAATCAGATTGTCATCTTTACGGCGTTTCTTTGGAATGCCGGAAAGTGCACTCATTGCAGCCTTATATAAAGCATCGTCAAATGTATCACCTTCATTGGTGATTTCTGGCAGACCGTGCAAGGCAATGTCCAGATCATCGGCCATGTCGCCTGCTCTATCCAAAACAATCGAAATAGCAATGTGCCCTGCATAAGAGAGGCGCCGACGATCTTTTACACCTGTTGATGCTTCATCAGCTATAATATGACCATCTTTATAAATACGGCCATATGGCACTTGATCGATGATTTCTGCAACGCCAGGTGCAAGCCTGACAAGATCACCATTTCTTATTGGTATCACTTGTGGAATACCTGCTTCACTTCCCAGACGAGCTTGCGCATTCAAATGCGCTGCTTCGCCATGAACCGGAATTAGAATCTCGGGTTTCGTCCAAGAATACATCTGCTTCAGTTCATGACGACGTGGATGTCCTGAAACATGGACAAGTGTCTCACCATCTTCGATGATTTCTATGCCCTGTTCGATCAATTGGTTTTTGATCTCAATAATTGGTTTCTCGTTTCCTGGAATTGTACGTGATGAAAAGATCACTGTATCACCAGCTGCAAACGAAATATAACGATGTTCCTGTCGTGCTATCTTTGCAAGCGCTGCACGGTTTTCACCTTGGCTGCCTGTCAGAATAATCACAAGCTGATCTCTATCGATATATTGAAAATCGATGTCTTCTACAAAGTCCGGAATATCATCGAACATATTCAGGTCACTTGCGACTTCCACGACACGGCGGATAGAACTACCGACAAGCATCACTTTGCGGCCTGCTTTTTCTGCTGCTTGTGCGATCGAACGGATGCGCCCAACGTTAGATGAGAATGTTGTAATCGCTACTCTGCCAGTTGCTTTTGAAATTAGACTGGAGAGACTGTCAGAAACCTCCCGCTCAGTAGGTGATTGGCCTTCGCGCATTGCATTGGTTGAATCACAAATGAGTGCCAGAACACCGTCATCTCCCAAGCGTTGAAAAGCTGTGGCATCCGTGTTTTTTCCCAAGGTCGGATCTTCATCAAATTTCCAATCACCTGTATGAATGACACGCCCCAATGGCGACTTGATTGCAAGTGACATAGGTTCCGGAATTGAGTGCGTAACATAAACGGGTTCAATCTCGAATGGCTCGAGATCAATGGTATCACCGGCCCTATATATTTCTAATGGCAGGTTTGGTGGCTCTCCTTCATATTGCGCTTTTGCATCCAACATCCCTGCGGTGAAAGCCGTACAATAGATCGGAGCACCAATACGCTGCCATAAACTAAGAATTGCCCCATAATGATCTTCATGCGCATGAGTAATAACAATAGCCAACAGATCTTTGCCGATTGACTCAACGAAGCGAATGTCTGGTAAAACCAAATCAACACCAGGCAATGTGTGGTCTGGAAACGTTACACCGCAATCAACCATGACCCACTTGCGCTTGGCTGCATCACCAAACCCATAAAGTGCCAGATTCATCCCGATTTCACCAACACCACCGAGTGGTACAAATACTAGATCTTGTTTAGCCAAGACTATCCCCTTATTGACCTTTATCGGCCTTGTTAAAAAATATGTCAGCAGTTGATATTTGCTTTACCGAACCATCTTCCATTTCAAGCAACATATAGCCATTTTCATTGATAGAAGCAAAGCGACCTGTTTGCTCATTTTGTCCTGGAACATGAACAGAAATTTGATCTCCCAGTCGATAAGCGTGATCTATCCACTTTTGTCTGATCTGAGCAAAATTGTTACCCTTGTTCCAAATGGAAATATTGTCTGCCATCTTATTTGCAAGGGTTGAAAACAAACTATTGGAAGAAACTTCTACGCCTTCTGCAAATAAGCTTGTTGAAGCATGCAGTGTTTCATTTGGGAAATGAAGACAATTCACTCCAATACCAATCACAACAGAAGTTGAATCCGGGTAATGTACACTTTCAAGTAAAATGCCACTGCATTTTTTATCATTCAACATCACATCATTTGGCCATTTCACTTGAACCAAATTTTGCTTATGTGAATAATGTTCAATCGCTTCTCTCACAGAGATAGCCGCAATGAAGGTCAGGTCTGCCAGTCGTTGCTTATCAGAAGGATCGGTTAACAAAAGTGATGCAAAAAGATTGCCATTCTGGCTTTGCCAATC
>CALHIB010000065.1 GCA_938030595.1 uncultured Rhizobiaceae group bacterium
GGTGCGAACAAGCCCATCGTGCATTTTTATAATTCAACATCAGAGCTGCAGCGCCGTGTGGTGTTTGGGCAAGATCGTAATGGCATCAAGCAAATTGCGGTCGATGCGGCCAAGATGATCCGCGATATGGCGGAAGATGCGGGCGGCGGTTATCGCTTTGAATATTCGCCAGAGAGTTTCACTGGAACCGAGCTTGAGTTCGCGTTAGAGATTTGTAATGCGGTGGAAGAGGTGATGCAGCCTGATGCGGACAACAAGTTGATTTTCAATTTGCCTGCGACGGTGGAAATGTCGACGCCGAATATTCATGCAGATCAGATCGAATGGATGTCGCGCAATTTGAACAACCGTGAAAACATCATCCTTTCGCTTCACCCACACAACGACCGTGGCACGGGCATTGCCGCGACTGAATTGGGTTTGATGGCGGGTGCTGACCGTGTTGAGGGAACCTTGTTTGGCAATGGTGAGCGCACGGGCAATGTTGATTTGGTGACGCTTGCGCTGAACATGTTTACCCAAGGGGTCGACCCGCAGCTTGATTGTTCGGATATTCCGCGCATGAAGGATGTTTATGAATATTCCAATCAATTGCGCATTCCAGAGCGTCACCCCTATGTGGGCGAATTGGTTTACACTGCCTTTTCCGGCTCGCATCAGGATGCGATCAACAAGGGCATGAAGGCGATTGAAAAAGCCAACAAGCCGCTTTGGGAAGTTCCGTATTTGCCGATTGACCCGCAAGATGTAGGGCGTGATTATGAAGCGATTATTCGGATCAATTCACAATCAGGCAAGGGCGGTATCGCTTATATTCTGGCGCAGGATTACGGCATTCAATTGCCACGCAATTTGCAAATCGAAATGCGCAATGAAGTGCAACGCATCACAGATGAAGAAGGCGTCGAACTGCCATCAGCGCGTATTCATGAGGTGTTCCAAGAGACTTACGTCAAACAAGCGGACGGTCGCATGAAGTTTGTCGATCACTCCACAACGTTGGCAGGTGAAGCGGGCTCAGGCATTCGAAATCTTGAAGCGATTATCAAGGATGGTGGTGAAGAGATTACGATTAAAGGGCAGGGTACTGGGCCAGTTGACGGTTTCGTCGATGCGCTTGCCAAGCACTTAGGTATGGAAATTTCTGTGATAGATTATTCCGAGCACAGTTTGGGGACAGGCGCAGACGCCTCTGCCATCTGTTACATGGAAGTTGAATCAGGCGGCGAGAAACTGTTTGGTGTAGGCGTCAACTCCAACATCGTGGCTGCCTCGCTTGAGGCACTGGTAAGTGCCGTTAATAGGTTGGTATAATGGGCGTTGACCTTTCAAACGGTGCTGCCTGGATGGATGGGGAGATTATCCCCATCTCGGATGCCAAGATTTCAGTGACAGATTGGGGGCTGACGCGCTCTGATATCACCTATGATGTTGTGCATGTGTGGGAGGGGAAGTTCTTCCGCATTGATGATTATCTGGACCGGTTTATGGTTTCGATTGAAAAATTGCGTCTGGATATTCCGCAATCGCGTGAAGAGATTAAGCGTATTTTGCATGAGATGGTTGGTGCCTCTGGTTTGCAGTCAGCCTATGTTTCCATGGTTGCCAGCCGTGGTACGCCGTCCATTCCTGGCACGCGTGACCCGCGCCTTTGTGATAATCACTTTTATGCCTGGGTCGTGCCTTTTGTCTGGGTAATCAAGCCAGAGATTGCTAAACGCGGTGCGCATGTTCTGCTGGCAGGTAGTGCTACGCGGATTGGTGCAAGTTCAGTTGACCCAACGGTTAAAAATTATCATTGGGGCGATATGACCAAAGGTCTTTTTGAAGCGCTTGATGCGGGCTATGATACGGCAGTGCTTTTGGACGATCAGGGGTATGTTACTGAAGGGCCGGGCTTTAATATTTTCGCGATTGTTGATGGCAAAGTCATCACGCCAAGGTCTGGTATGCTGGAAGGTATCACTCGCAAGACCGTGCTGGAGATTTGCGAAGAAATTGGGCTTCCGTGTGAGGTGAAAGATATTACGGCCGATGAGTTTTTATCCGCTGAAGAAGTATTCACCGCGACAACTGCTGGAGGCCCAGTTCCCGTGACGCGTGTCAATAAACGTATTTTGGGTAATGACACGCCCGGACCGATGGCTGAGAAAATTACTCAAACTTATTGGGATTGGCACGGGCGCGATGCGTTGACGGAAGTGATTAAGTATTAAGTTTAACTCTGCGGGTGCGAGATTTTATACCCGAAGTTGATGGTCTTCTCATCACCTGATTTTAGATCATAATTCCATTCATAGATGCCAAGCTTGTCTTCAATGTCTTTTTGTGTCGGTTTGGATGTATCTCGCATGAGTGAGATTTCTATGTTTTCATTTACGGCATAGGGCATGCGGTCGTAGATTTTGATGTTCATCTCGCGGTCGTGCAGGTTTTTAACCTTTGTAATCCATGAATTTTCTTCAACGCGTTCAGTTGTGAGAATGCCGCTTTCGCCAGTTTTTCGTTTTGCTTCGCTACGGGTGATTTTGATTTGGTCGTCTACACCAAATCCAAGTTCATGTTCTTCGCCTGAAGCGATAAGTGGTACATAACCTTGCCCCATGTAGATGTTGTCACGGAATAACATCACGCGTCCTGGCAGCAGAGGATTTGCGCCTTCAGGGGTAAAGCTTGCGGTTAAATAGGCGTTTAGATCAAGGGCAGGGGCTGCGTGAACACTTAAAGACGCATTTAAGGTTTCAACCGAGATTTTAACCTTCTTTGCGGTTCCTTTATTATCAATCGTATAGCGTCCCGTGATCTTATATGCTGCTTGAAAACCTGCGGTAAAGGCTTGCGCTACGGCTTGTTCTTCGACAGGTTCTGGCGTGTTTGCCTTATCCGCCATGGCCTCTCCTTGTAGGCTGGAAAGTTCGTTGCGTATTGCGCCTGAATTATAGCGTTTGGTTTTATAGACTGGCTGAAAATGCGGTGGCATAAATTCTGCGGGGTTCAGCTGCGGTACAGATGTGGCGCCTGTAGATCTGGTTGTGGACAGGGTAAGGGCTACGTTTTCCCAGTTTTCAGTTGTGTGCTGTCTGATTTCTGCGCGTCTAATGAGTTCAAGTGCTGGTGTTGCACTTATCTCACCAATTTCTAATCTGGCATCATAGAAAGGCTGCCATCCTGCGTTTTGAATTCTGTATTTTACTAGAAACTCTGCTTCCATGTTTTGCTTGGCAGTGAAATCAACAGCAACGTTTAATTTTACGCGTTGCTTAGGTGCTAATTCGTGGAGTTTGATGTTGAGATCATTGATTGTTTGTGAGGCTTGTCTCACTTTTATCTTGAGATCAAGTGTTTGCTCGTCAAGTTTTTGCAAGCGCTGCGCTACAAGATCAAACAGGCTTCCAAGTTCCAGTTGTGAAGTCTGTGTTTCGTTGTTATTTTGGGTGATTGTAATCGGGCGAATGGCTGAATCCTGGATAAGTTTTCTTTGATAGTTCAGGGTTTTCAATTGCTGATTAAAGGCAGTGATTTTATCTTGCTGTGCTTCAATTTCATTTTCCAGTTGTTTGCGTCGACCAGCACTTTGCGCATCACTGGTTACGTGAACATGATTGCTATCGATGGAGCGAATTTCGAGTTGTCCCTTTGAAATAGATGAAACCCTGATGGACTGAGGATCTATATCACCTGGCAAATCATCTAACAGCAAAACATGTTCACCATTTTTAACTTGCGTCTTAACTGTGCGCGTAATTTCTGCACCTTGAGCGAAGACGGTAACAGCATCAATTTTTGAGGCGGCAGTGATTTCTTCTGCGATTGCTGGTGATAGAAACGTGGTTGTAAGTAAAGCTGCTAAAAATGTCTTTTTCATAAGATCTCTCCAAAAGGGTTATTTGAAGAGTAAGACGGCTGTGCGTGCAGTTTCCTTGGAAAATAATTTTATTTTTTTCGCATATGATAAAAACCCCCGCTGAAATTAATCAACGGGGCCGTAATGAGGTTGCCTCAGAAGCAGAGATTTTATTGCGTTGCAGCAGCAAATTCTTCTGCATTCAAAGAACCATCTGCATCTGTATCAGCAGCAGCAAATTGTTCTTCTGTCCAGGTTAGGCCAGCTGCGCCTGCTTCAGCGAGTGTTACACCGCCACTTTGGTCTGCATCAATGGATTCAAACGATGCTTGCGCCATTGTAGAGCCTGCTGTGAAACCCGCGATTGCTAGTGCTAGAATAAGTTTTTTCATAATCTTTATTCCTAAGTTTATGTTGCCGCAGCTGCATAATTGCGTCCGTCGGCTGAGAGTAAGATGGCGTCTGATTACGGCGCGTTTTGGTTTGATTTGGGGTGATTTTCCGGCCGTGAAATCAAACGATGTTTCATCACGTAATATAACAAAATTATTAAAAACGTAGCGTACTTAACCCTTCACAATTTTGATAGAATGATGGTTTTACATTCCAATTCATATGAGTTTGCGATAAGCTATTGAAAGCAAACTAAAACTGGAATTATCAATGTCTCTTTCTACAGTATCGCGCCGTTCTTTTGTTTCTGGTTCAATTGCTTTTGGTTTTGCAGCAGCAACAACACCCGTCAACGCAGCCAGTGTTGCAAGTGTTCTGCGAGGCGATGCGCTTAAATGGAATGGGACGGTCATCGACCTTGATCCCCTTAAGAAATACTACCGTGGTAAATTTGGCAAGGGTATCTGGACAGCGAAGAAAGGCCTCAACAAACGAGGCGTTGAGCTTGTAAATGCTTTGCAGGCTGCAGGCAGCGACGGGCTTGAACCGCGCGATTATATTTCTGCCTTGCCAAAGAATATTCAGAGTTTATCTGGTAAAGACCTGGCTGCTGCCGAACTTTATTTAAGTCAGGCGTTTTGGAAGTTTGGGCGGGATTTGTCTGCGGGACGAACAACCCCAGCCGTCTCTGAACCAGACATTATCATCTCTCGTAAAAAGACTGATGTGAAAGGCTGGTTAAGCCTTGCAAACAAACGTGGGCCGGAAAAGGTGATTGCTGCACTGCGCCCGCCACATCCACAATATTTTGCGCTTCGTAAGGCGCTTGCTCGAGCAAAGGGCGCGAAGGCACGCCAAATTATTGTGAACATGGAGCGGTGGCGCTGGTTGCCGCGTGGACTTGGAAAAAAGCATGTATTGGTCAATCAGGCTGCTTTTGAAGTTCGCACCGTTAGCAGTGGCAAAACAATCGACAGGCGTCGTGTCGTGGTTGGCAAACCATATCATAAGACACCGATGTTTTCGCATACAATTCAATATGCTGATTTTAACCCAACATGGACAGTGCCGCGCTCGATTGCAGGCAATGAAATTTTACCAAAATTACGTAAAGACCCAAGCTATTTGGAGCGGAATAACTATAAGGTTCATACAAGCTGGAAAGCAGATGCACCTGTTATGAACCCTCATTTGGTTGATTGGAGCGCGGTCAACGGCAAGAAGTTTCCCTACAAGATCGTTCAGCAGCCTGGTGATAACAATGCGTTGGGTCAGGTGAAAATCATGTTCCCAAACAAATTTAATGTTTACCTGCATGATACGCAATCCAAAAGTCTGTTTTCAAAAAGTGCTCGGGCGTTTTCCCATGGGTGTATTCGTGTTGAAAAGCCTCTTGAGTTTGCAGAGAAAGTTTTTGGTTCTCGTGCACTCAGTCAATCGAAAATTAGAAAAATACTGGCTAACCCTCAAACGCAACGAGTTCACCTAAAGAAACCTGTTCCAGTGCATTTGACCTATTTCACTGCATGGGTTGAAGGCGGCAAGGTCAAGTACCACAAGGATGTCTATGGCCGCGACAAGCTCGTTAGTAACCTTCTATTTGGTAGGGCATAAGTCTGGTTCGACTTGCAATTTGGACATAATTCTCCAAATATTATGGTAAATGAACCATTAATAGTGGGTAATGAGTATGATCAAGAAAGAAATGGAAGCGGGCGAGATTGAACGCAGGGTTCATGATCTGGCCGATGCCATGAATAAAATTCGTTCTGCCCAAGCAGATCGCGATGATGTCGTTGTAGAGATGAAACATACGAAGCTTTCTCGTTTGGAGCTTCTTTATGAAGACTTGCAGTCTGTCATCGCTGATATTCCCGATGATAATGAGAGTTTTGATTTTGCTCTAACCAAGGGTGAAACGCCCAGGCTTTGGGTCGATATGACCTCATTTGTCAGGATGGGAGCTGACGGGCGTGAATACGAGTTTATCAAAGATACCCGCATGGGGCGTGTCGTGCTGGGACGTGGAAGCAACCGTAAAAAAATGGGTGAACATGTTACTGCCTACATAGCTGAGCGATTGCTTGAAAGAGAACGCATGATTGAAGGGGATTGGCTTTCACTATCGCATATGATGGAGAACCATCCTTCAAGCGATAAGAAACCTCTAGTTGATGAAGCGGCTAAAGAGGAAAATCAGACAGGTGTTGAGACAAGTAAGTCGATCAATGCTGAAGACAAGTCACTAACGCTTAGCACGGCATCCAATGCGGCAAAGCATTCAACACTTTCATTGTTTGTATGGTTTCTGACAGGCTTGATTGCAGGTGCGGGTATTTTATTTATTTTGACCTGGTTTGGTTTGATGGAACAAATCGTACAGTGGGTTAAATAATAGGCATTGCCTACAGCTTCTGTTTTGAAATCAAGCTGACGCCATCTGATTGACTTGTGAAACCGTATTCCTCGAAATTGGTTGACCATCCGTTCTTAGTTTTTTCGATCTCAAATAAATTATAACGCGCAGCAGGTTTATGACTGCCAGGACTATTACCGGCAGCTGGAACGCAAATAACCGGTACATTACCTTTCGGGCCAACAATGCTTGTTTTGGTATCAAGATGCGTATGGCCATGCAGGATAAGTTCTGCGCCATGTTTGAGAATAACTTCCCTGAAACGCGCTTGCCCGATGAGACGTTTGTACCAGGGAGTTGCATTGGAAAATGGTGGATGGTGGATCATAATGAGGCGGTACATCTCTTTTGTTTGATCCAGAATTTTTTCTAGTCGTTTTGCTTGTGCTTTTCTGAAATAGCCTGTGGCAAAAAAGGGAAGGGTTGCCTCGGCTGAATTGCAGGCAATGATTGCTACATCACCACGCTTGCGCAAAACTGGATAATCTTTTGAAGAAGAAATGATCTTATCATCACCTGATAAATATGGTGCCCAGGTATCAATGGCTCTTTGCAGGGAGCCTGGCAGATAAGCATCGTGATTGCCGCAGTTGGCGGTCACGTTTTCCGGATCACCCAATAATTTCAGGAAACTGTTTGCCTGTTGATATTCTGCAGGTAGCGACAGATTCATCAAATCGCCAGTTACGACCACATGATCAATAGGCTTGCTTTGAATGTCGCCAATGATGCCACCCAGATAATCGCCAGCCAGCACACCTTTGCGATTTAACTTCCAATTCAAATATCCAGTAACGCGCTTGTTTGCCAGTTGATGAAGTTTTACGGGTGGAAGCGGGCTTAAGTGGATATCGGATATATGTGCAAGACGAAACATCCTAGATGCATACTATTGCTGACAAGATGCGGCAAGGTTGAAATTTTTGGCGGCGATGGATAAAGCTTAGAGATGGCCGATAATAAAATCCTGCGAAAGCTATTTCATCTTTTTTTCTTGCTTAAACGTCCAATGACATTGGGTGTCAGGGTTCTGGTAGAAAATGACAAGGGTGAAGTGCTTTTGGTAAAACATACCTATGTTGAGGGATGGTATTTGCCAGGGGGCGGTGTTGAGACCACTGAGACCATGGCACAAACAGCAGCAAAAGAATTGCGTGAAGAAGTCGGTTTTGAGATTATTGGCGAGCCAAAACTATTGGGTATTTATAAGAATAGCTCTGCATCAAAACGCGACCATGTTGCAATCTATAAGGCAGAAGAGTGGCGGGAAGTTGAACGCTTTACACCCAATAGGGAAATAGCTGAGATAGGATTTTTTGCAGTTGATGATTTACCTAAAGATATCACAGCAGGTAATCTAAGACGTATACGGGAATTTTACTTTGACGAGCCGATTTCCCAATATTGGTGATCTTATTAACCAGAGGCCAATTTTCATATAGACGCAAGTTCATTCTCGTGATATTTGGGCAGCAACTTATTTAAGGGAACATAATGTTCAAAACCAAGACTTTGCGACGACGAACCACCTTGCGCTCACAGCGCAGCATTTCGCTCGTCTAATCTTAGTCATTCAATTTATCAGACTAAGGTTTGCTACCCAACTCCTTTCAAAAGTCTGAACAATGAACACTCTTACTGATATTATTACGCCTGAATCTCCTGATGATTATGATGCGGTTGAAAAACTTGCAGAAGAAGCTTTTGGCCCTGGACGCTTCGCACGTGCTGCTTTCAGATTACGCGAAGGTGTGATGCACGAGCCCGACTTATCTTTTACACTTCGTCGTATTGGTAAAATTGTTGGATCCGTGAAGCTTACAAAAATCCTTATTGGCGATCATGAAGCTTTGCTGTTGGGGCCATTGGTTGTGACCCCTGATTATAAAAGCTCAGGTGTAGGTGCAGCGCTCATGCAAAAGGCTGTTGATGCAGCCCGTGCTGCTGGACATGAGTTGATTTTACTCGTGGGGGATTATGATTATTACAAGAGATTTGGATTTGAGCAGATTGCTCATGGTCGCATTAAAATGCCTGGCCCTGCGGATCCTGCTCGTATTCTGGTCTGTCCTTTGGTTGAAGGCGCTAAAGACAGGTTTTCAGGCATGGCTAGACACTATCAAAAATCTTAACTTAGCGACCTTCTCTAAACCACATGGATGCAAAGCCTAGCAATAGGAGTGCTAGGCCAATGAGACCTGTAAAGAGTGGAATGCGAAAGACGCCGTTCAGCACACTTGCATTCGAGTTCACCAAGCCTGCCCAGCCACGTCCGCTTGCAGTAGCGTTTTGGCTGATTTGTATCAGGCGAGGGATTTCATTACCTTCAATGCGTTGAATTGAACCTGATGTAGCCTCCACGATCGGTTTTAATAATTGAGTGGTACTAACAACCGCTGCAAGTTCGCGCGGGTTGGCAGGGCCAACTTGTGCAAGCGCTGAAAATTCTCCGCTTGCTGTGCGGTAAAGACCGATTTCATCAACTTGCGTTTCTGCCTCCCAAATCCCTGGCTCAATTTGTGTGAAGCTTAGCGTTTGGCTTTCACCGGATGGCGATGTGATGTCGACATCTTCTGGTTGTTCGCCCAGTGTTTGTCGCGTGATTGTAAGAGCGTTGCCACTTGCTTGTGCGGTGAGGCGTTCTTCTTCAAGTTCAGGCTCTTTCATCATCCAATGGGCGAGGCGACGCAAGAGCTGTACGTGTGGTCCGCCGCCTTCAAAGCCGCGAGACCAAAGCCATACGTGGTCTGAAAGGAAAAGTGCGACACGGCCTTCATCATGGCGTTGTAACATGAGGATTGGTTCACCGTTTTCGTTTTCCATAACGCTTTCGCCGCCGAGTTTGTCGACACCGACAGAACGGAACCATCTGCTCCAGTTTGGTTTGTCCTTGTTCCATCCATCAAGGTTTCGCGTCACTGGATGCTTCTGACCTGTTTCAGGGATTTGTGGTCTGAATGGTGCTTCTGTCACTTGTCCATTGGCAATGGCTGGAAGAACCGAATTTAAGGGTGTTGCACCTATGCTTAAGTTATCTGCATATTCTGGTCCTGCAGCAACCAATACTGCGCCACCATCACGGACGTAACGGGCGATGTTATCAAAATACAAGACAGGCAAAACGCCACGGCGCTTGTAACGATCAAAAATAATCAGATCAAATTCATCTATTTTTTGTACAAACAATTCTCTCGTTGGAAAGGCAATCAGCGATAGTTGATTAATAGGCGTTCCGTCCTGTTTTTCTGGCGGGCGCAAAATTGTAAAGTGTACCAAATCAACAGAAGCATCTGATTTTAGCAAGTTGCGCCAAGTACGTTCACCGGCATGAGGCTCGCCTGATACTAGAAGAACTCTCAGGTTTTCGCGAATGCCGTTGAGTGTTGTGAAAGTGCGATTGTTGATTTCAGAAATCTCACCCTCTGCAACCGTTGCGCTGAGTTCAATAATGTTTTTACCACCATGCGGCACATCAAAAACGAAAGAGGTTTCTTCGCCAGCAACTACTTCATCAATGGCAACAATTTCACCATCAATGCTTATGGTTACTTCAACAGGGGATTTATTTCCAAAACCGGTTTCTTCTATTTCATATACAATCTCCTGGCTTTCGCCAACGACACCAAAGCGCGGAGCATTTTTCAATACGATGCGTCGGTCTCGCTCATTTTCTTTACCTGTCACGATGACATGCAGTGGACCATTAATCTTTGCTTGTTGTTCATTTTCCGGAATGTCATGTACTTGACCATCCGTGATAAAAATTGCCCCGCCCATTTGATCAGCAGGTACATCCTGCATGGCTTTGTTGAGCGATGAAAACAGGGCAGAAGAAACGTCGCTGGTTTGTGAAATTTGATCAGTAACGCGGATTTCGCGAAGTTCAAAATTATCAAGTTTCTCAAATTGCTTTCGAATGTCATTGGTCGCATCTACCGTTTGTGAATCGCGGTCGTTTAAGCGTTGGCTTGTAGTTTCATCGATCACTAGCGGTATAATGGTTTTTAGTGGCGAGCGGTCTTCCTGCAACAGGGAAGGATTAAATAAGGCCAGCGCTAGAATGGCACCTGCAATTGACCTTATAAAACTGCCTCTTAGTTGCCTCACCAATCCATAAAGGCAAAGTAAGGTGATTGCCGCTATCAGGCATACAAGAAACCATATTGGTAGCTCAGGTGCGAAAGTGATGTTCAGGTTTTCCATAGCTGTAATTACTGCCCCAATCGCTCAAGCAGGGCAGGCAAGTGAACCTGGTCTGCTTTATAGTTTCCTGTGAGCGCATACATCATCAAATTTACGCCTGATCTAAATGCGTAATTACGTTGTGTTGGGTCTGGCGGAATGGTTGGCAATAATGGACGCAGGGTATTATCCACCGCCCAAGCGCCTGCAAAATCGTTGCTGGTAATCATGATTGATGAAACACCATCTCCTGCACGTGCAGGTCTTCTGCCTTGCTCGGGGTTTAGATTTTGTGATTTCTCAATCCACAAGTCACCACCGGCATAACGACCTGGAAAACGGTCCAATAGATAAAAAGACTTCGTCAGTACATGGTCTGTTGGCACTGGTTCCAGAGGCGGAATATCCAGTGATGACAAGATTTGTTGTAGAGTGCGAGCGGCCGGAGATGCAGAGGTGCCACCTAGTACACCGGAGACCTGGTCACGGGTATCAAACAAGATGCTGCCACCTTCTTTCATATAGGCATCAATTTTTGCAATTGTTTCTGGTGCGGGGAGTTCAGCACGTGGATCAACCGGCCAATAAATTAATGAATAAAAAGAAAGCTCATCCTGGCTTATATCAAGACCAATTGGATCGCCTGGCTCTAAGGCCGTACGGCTTGAGATAAAGAAAGTTAGCCCGCGCATGCCAGCTTCGCTAATGTTATCAACCTCATTAATGCCGGTTACAACATAGGCAAGCCTTGTTTCAAGGGCGGAGCTGAAATCGAAGTTCTCGTCAGTTTCTTGGGCATTGGAGTTTGACGTTGGTGACAAGATGCTTGCTGCGAAAACAAGGATAAATATTGATGCCATTGCACGTGAGGATGATTTTTTTATTCGTAATGCGCCTGCCATCCAAAGGACTGCCAAACAATCCAGTAGTAGGAGAATTGCTGCGGCTACCAGCAGCCAAATCTTAAAATCAAAACTGGAGCCTGTCAGATAGTTTTGCTTTGCAAAGCCATCAGCGAAATTAGTATTTTCCAGAGGTGTCAATGTTGTTTCTTCTTCAAATAAGTTCAGCGCTGTAAAACCGTCTTCCGTTCCGTAAAAGCCGGGCGGATTTTGGGGACTTACTGTTGGCGTTGTTTCAGGTGAGATAACGAGCGGTTTTACCATGGTATCTGCCTGAGTAAACTGTCCTTCGCCGTTAAGCACTCGCAGAGGTGGCAATGAGATGCTTTCGTTTTGACTTTGTTGCGTATTGCTAGAACTGGATAGATTGACCGTACGGCGCAACATTTCTACGAACGTACCAGATAGCGGCAAGTTCGACCATTCTGCATCTGAACCGACATGAAAAAGGACGATCCAACCAGCACCACGCTTTTCGGCTGTGACCAGTGGTGTGCCATCCTCAAGCGTTGCCCAGGTTTTCTTTTCAAGCTCTGCTTCCTGAAGTGCCAGGAGTTGTTTTTTAACAACGACATCACGCGGTGGCGTAATGCCAAAAAACGGACTTTCACGCTCAAAGGGCGCAAGGGATTTTGGTGTTTCCCAAGAAAGCGCGCCGCCAAGGTTTCTATCGCCTGGACGAATATCTACAGGCAGTAATTCTCCTTCGGTCGATGTTGCCAAGCGTGGGCCTGAAAAACGCAACAGCAAGCCGCCATTTTCTATCCATTTGAGTAAACGTTCTTCAGATGCTTCCGTGATAACACCAACATCTGCCAAAGCGATTGTCGAGACATTTTGATTAAGAAGCTCAATAATCGATTCTGTAACATTCGCATCTGATGAACGACGTAAATCTGAAAAAGGTTGGAGCGCTTTTGAAATATAATAAAGCGGTGAAAGCAGCGGTTGATTAAAATCGTATTGCTCACCCGAGATAAGCCCGACCAAGCGACGCTTGTTATTATCATCCAGTAATTGAACAGCGGCTGCATTTTTGGCTGTGTTTATTTCAAGGCGCGTAATCTGGTTTCTCAGTTCAACAGGCCCCTTGATTGCAAACCGTGTTTTGGTTTCTCCATCCCCAAAGAAGGCTGGTGCTCTTGCAACGACTAGGCCTTTCAAGTCTCTGGCAATGACCGAAACTTCTTGTGAACCATCTACTTGTGCGCGGGTTAACATACCGAAGAGTTCTGAAGGCTCGTTGTTTGCTGTTTCAATTATGACTAAATCGGTAACATCTGGCTGAAAAATATCTTTTTGTGAAGCGCTGGCATTAATTGTTGCGCCAAGTTTTTCGGTGCCGTCACGCGATAGTCCGTCAGATAGCCAGAGGATTTGTCCCGGTGTCGTTATGCTTGCACTTTGAGTAATTTTATCACTTGCATCTGCGTGATCAGGTTCTATGGGCAAGCTGTTATTTGCCTGCAACAGGCTTTCAGCCTCTTCTGGTGAGATGGCTTCGCCAGTCCAGTTTTCATGGCCTGATGTGCTGATGAGCATAACGGTTCGATCAGTGTCTTTTGCCTCTTGAATGAGTGCCAAGGCTGTGTCGCGTCTTGCATCCCAATCTTGTGCAGAAGACCAGCCGTCATCCATGACAATCATTACGGGGCCTTCGCCTTTCAGGCTTGCTTCGTCAGGATTTAACACTGGCCCGGCCATGGCAAGGATAACCAGTGCCGCCATTAACAAGCGCAACAGGGTTAGCCACCAGGGGCTTTGTGCAGGTGTTTCTTCCTTTTCCTGCAGTTTTGCCAAAATGCGTGTTGGTGGGAAAACTTCTTCTTGAGGCTTTGGTGGTGTTAAGCGTAAAAGCCACCAGATTATAGGCAATGAAATCAATGCCATTAATAGCCAAGGTGAAGTAAAGGCGAGCGGTAGACCAAACATTACAGTGGACGCTCCCCTAAATGCGTGTGCAGTTTTACCAAAGCTTCTGAAGCAAGTTTATCGGTGTGATGACGGGTGAAGCTCCAGCCCAGTTTGTTGGTTGATTGACGCATGGCTTCGGTGCGCATGGCAATCTCTGCCTCATATTGCATTTTCAAGGTTTCCGCATTTCCAGCGGTGAACTTCTCACCGGTTTCAGGATCACGGAACTCAACACGACCAGTATAAGGAAATGTTTCTTCAACCGGATCAACAATTTGTACGACATGACCTCTAGAGCCTGTTTTAAAGAGTGTTTGCAGGTGGTCGAAATTATCCTCGATTGGATCTAGAAAATCACTAAAGAGGATTAAATCACTGTGCTGACCCAATTCCGTTTTTGTCGGAAACTCAGTTTGCGGTTCTGCTAATATTAAAGCCTCTGCCAGTTTCTCCGCAGCATTGCGGCTAA
>CALHIB010000066.1 GCA_938030595.1 uncultured Rhizobiaceae group bacterium
GCACGTCCAATCGCAACCCTTTGGCGCTGCCCTCCAGAAAGGGCCCTAGGGGTTCGCTCAAGATAATCTTCAATATGCAAAATCTTGGCAGCTTCACGCACGCGACGATCAATCTCGTCCTTGGGTGTTTTTGCTTGCATCAGTCCAAATGCCATATTTTTATAAACAGTCATATGCGGGTAAAGCGCATAGGTTTGAAAAACCATCGCAACACCACGTTCAGCTGGGGCAACATCATTCACAACCCTGTCACCAATGGAAATCTCGCCACTTGATACTTCTTCAAGTCCGGCAATCATGCGTAGCAAAGTGGATTTCCCACATCCGGATGGTCCTACAAAGACAACAAAGTCACCATCTTCGATATCCAGATCAATCCCATGAATAACTTGCGTGTCACCATAAAATTTCCTGGCATTCTTGATTGTTAAGCCGGCCATTTCTGTTCCATTCTACTAATCGCCTCGACCAATGCAGATGCAAAAATCTTGTGTTTTTCCGGTAAATCGCCCCATAGCTCTTCACTGCAGGCAAATGCCAATTCTTTGCCTTTATCCAATAATGGGATTAATTGTTTCCAATAGGGTTCATGGTAAGGAATTTCCATTTTACCCGCTTTGTATGCTCGCGCATAAACATACCAACTGGCTATACAATCCAATGTACAAATCGGCATGATGTCTTGCTCAAAACAAGACTGAAGTGTTGGCCGAATATAAAGCTGCATCTTGGAATAGCCATCCATGCAAATTCGTTCCAACTGATCAGCAATCGCACGATTACAAAAACGATCAGAAATTTTTTGCAAATACGCTTGCTTGTCAAAAGGAAGCGACATCTGCAATCCGGGCAATACTTCGTTCGTTTGAAACGTGTCAAAGTGCTCACGTAAGACAGGGTTTAGCATCGCTTCATCAAATGTCTTGTGACCGGCAAGTGCACCCAGATAGGCAAGTGCCGTATGCCCACCATTTAAAATACGAATTTTAGCTTCTTCATAAGGGTCGACATCCTCAACGATCTCAACGTTCGACATTCTTAAATCTGGCATTGGAGCAGCAAAGTTATTTTCCAAAACCCACTGGCTAAACGCCTCGGAATGTATTGGATCAAAATTTTCTGACCCAAAAGCAATATCAACCTCTTGAAGCAAATCAGAACTGGCACGCGGTGTAATACGATCAACCATGGAGCACGGGAAGCTTACATTCTTTACAACCCAATTTGACAAATCCTGCTGCTTTGTAGCGTTGAGATATGCAAGAAAGTTTCTTCGTAACATCTTGCCATTGGCTCGAATATTGTCGCAACACAACACAGATACGGGCTGATTAATTTCATCCATTCGCTTGGTTAGAGCATTACTTAAATAAGCATATATCGATTGTGATTTCTCACCCCTGATTTCCTGTGAAATAATAGATGCCGTAAGATCCAGATCACCATTCCCATCCAGATAATATCCGCTCTCAGTCACCGTTATAGTAACAACCGTAACATCAGGGTTTGAAAGTAATTGCTCCGCAACATCTGGAGAGGACGACCAATCGCTATAATGAAGGTGCGAACGTACTTTTCTGTATTCAACAGAGCCATCTACATCAATTGTCTTGATGATGTACCCATTGTTAGCCTGACCTGATTGTTTAAAACTAACAGATTCTTCAGGCCTTAAATTAACAGCAGCTATTCCCCAGCGAAGGTCTTTAGTCTTTTCCATATAATCATCAAAATAGATCGCTTGATGCGCACGATGAAAAGCACCGTAGCCTAAGTGGACCACACCGATTTGACATTCATTCTGGTCGTAACTGGTACAGTATAAATTTGGCCTATCTTGTTTGATATCTGCAATGCTCATGCGGTTGCTCTCCTGTTTGGAGCAAGCTCGTTTAATGCTAGTTCACGGTAAGCCTTTGGCGTCATTTCTTTCATCTTGAGAAACTGACGATTGAAATTGGCAAGATTCTGGAACCCGACCGCAAAGCCGATTGACGCGATTTGATCATCGGTTGAATAAAGCATTGAGCAAGCCTGACTAATGCGAACACGATTTACAAACTCAACAAAATTATTGCCCGTAATACGCTGGAAATTTCGAGAGAACGTTGCAGCGCTCATGCCAGCAAGCTTGGCTGCTTTTTCAACAGACATCTCGCTTGCATAATTGCGCGTGATATAATCCACGACCTCAGCAATGCGTGCCTGTTTTGAACTGCCTTCAGGCTGAATCATTCCAACAACAGAAAGCGCTCGTTTTTCTGCATGCTCATTAATACGAACCAGAAATCTGAGAAAAGCCACAATACGTTCAGATCCTCTTGTATTTCTGATACGCTCCAAATGACCCTGCGCAAATGTTGGATTAAAACCCGTAAACTCAATCCCTGATTTTGCCATTTCAAACATGGCTTCCATTTCCCTGAATTCAGGAAACGCGCGGGATAATTGATCAAGACTTTCCTGACTGAATTGCACCAACATATCGCGAAGCTCTACAGGCTCAGAATTCGTTAATTCATCAGTTATCCAATTATGAGGTAGATTGGGACCTGTCAGAAATAATGATCCTGGCTTAAACTCACCAATATAATCTCCAACAAATGCCTTGCCACGCGTCGCAACAACGAGATGAAGTTCATATTCCGCATGACTGTGCCAACGGCATAAGTCTGTCGGCCATCCATGCTCCAGATATCGAATGGTCTCGGTTGCTCTATCAACATACTCAAATTCCGGCTGAACAATCGACATATTAAGAAACCCCGCGGCCAGAGTTACAATTTGTAATACTCATTTCACCGCTCCAAAGGTCAGACCCTTAACCAATTGCTTTTGACAGAACCAACCAAGAATAATGATAGGAGCAACAGCAGCGGTCGAAACGGCTGACAGCCTGCCGAAAAACAAACCTTCAGGTGCACGGTTACCTTCAATCAACTTGGAAAGCGTGGCGGCTTCTGTCGTGGTCAAACGAACAGTCCAATAAGCTTCATTCCAGCAAAAGATAAAACACAAAAGCGCAGTTGAAGCGACACCACCCCAGGCAAGCGGAATCAAAATATCTTTAATCTCACCCCATGTACTAACTCCGTCCATTTTACCTGCCTCAATAATTTCCCTTGGAATCTCTTTGAAATACGTAAAGAGCATCCATACGACGATGGGTAGATTGATAAGACAAAGCACCAAAATAACCAGAAAGTGCGTATCGTAGATATCCAGGAAATTTTTGGTTAGAAAAGTCATTGGATAAAGTACAGCAGCAGCAGGCAACATCTTGGTTGAAAGCATCCAAAGCAAAATATCCTTGGTACGGCGTGTTGGATTAAAGGCCATCGCATAAGCAGCAGGCACACCAACAACCAGCGCAAGTACAGTTGCGAATGTAGATGTAATCACAGAGTTTATTGCAAAGCGCCAGTAATCATAATTTTCTGTCATGTTTAGATAATTATCAAACGTCGGCTTAAACCAGAAAAGATGATCAGGTTTGACAGCATCTGCATCCGTTTTGAAGCTTGTGAAAATCAACCAGAAAATTGGAAAGAAAAATACAATCGCAATACCCCAGGCAAGGATTGGCCAGAACATTCTATTAAATTTTGATGATTGTGCGACAACTGCCATTTTCTCTCTCAATCCATCAAACTTTTACCAACCATTCGCAACAAGAATATCGCTACGATGTTGGCTAATATTACTGCAAAAATACCGGTAGCACTTGCCGCACCAATATTGTTATTTACAAAATCACCGATCAGATAAGGCAGATTTTTATTGCCATTTCCACGGCTGACAATTTCAATTTCTGCATAAAGCGAAAGATGGAAAATAGCCTGTATCATCACCACAATCGCAATCGGCCGCGCCAAATGCGGAAGTGTCAGATTCCTAAACTGCGACCAGGCATTAGCCCCATCAAGAATGGCTGCTTCTTTTTGCTGCTGATCTTCTGATTGCAATGAAGTCATAAAAATCAAAATCGCAAAAGGCGTCCATTGCCAGGTCACCATAATGATTACGGCATAGGCAGAAGTTTGCGTTGCACGAAAAGACACTGGCTCAATCTCAGGCCAAAGCGAGAAAAAAGCACCAAGAACCGGAAAGTCTTTCAAACCACCAATCAGCGCATTCAAACCATCTACCGCCAAACCGTTCAATCCCAATACAGGATCCAGGATCATGTTAATCCATAAAACGGCATTCACTGCTGGCATCACAAAGAAAGGAGAAATCAGCAAGACCCGCACGATACCGCGTCCGGGAAAAGAACGGTTGATCAGCATGGCAATTGCCAAGCCCAAAACCACCGTCAGTATAATAATACTTGTAACTATAAATACGCTATTTTGAACTGCAAACCAAAAGTCTTTTGCATTAAACAAAACGTATTCATAATTGCCCAACCCTCGCCAATTGCTAAGACTGGGCGTCGTCCATTCAGGCTTTCGCAAACTGTTGAGAACGTAACGAATGGAAGAAAAATAAAGCGTCATGCCAAGAGGAATAAGCATCCAAAATAGCAGAAGCAGAACAGCAGGTGCTTGTAGCAAACGGGGGAGCGTTCTTTTGGACATATTACTTAAAACCTTGTTGGGTTAAAGGCTTATCATCTTTGGTTTGATACTCTGGTATTGATAGCAAGGCTTAAGAATTGCCCCTCTTAAGCCTTGCCGGGTTTTAGGGATTATTCGTAATATCCAGCTTCACGCATGATAGCATCTGCTGCTTTTTGCGATGCAGCCAAAGCTTCATCAACAGACTTTGCGCCAGAAAGAGCTGCTGCCATTTCTTGTGCAACGGCACTACCGACTTCCGGGAATTCCGGAATGGCCGCAAACTGAACGCCAACATAGGGTTTCAAGTCTGTAGCTTGAGGTGCGGCAGATTGAATTGCTGCCATTTCAGCAGAAGCAAATTTTGCAACAGCCTGGAATTCAGCATTTGCATAGGTTGATGCACGTGTACCCGTTGGCACTTTGCTCCAACCAAATTCCGGATGATCAGCAACAGCCTTGATATATTCTTTTGATGTTGCCCACTCGATAAACTTTTTTGCTTCTTCCGAGTTTGGAGACCCGGCAGGAACCGCCATTGCCCACGCCCAAAGCCAGTTTGCACCGACAGGATTGCCTGCATTTGGAGATTGTGCATAAGCAACGCCATCAACCGTTAGGAAGGATGCAGCAATTGTCGCGTCAATCCACATGCCACACTTACCTTCATTGTAAAGCGCCAGAATTTCGTTAAACGAATTACCTTCAGAACCTGGAGGACCATAGTTGCCCAAAAGGTCTACATAAAAATTAATAGCAGCTTTCCATTCAGCTGAATCAATTGTTGGACGCATTTCCTTGTCAAACCACGCACCACCGAAGGAGTTCACTACCGTTGTGATGAAAGCCATGTTATCGCCCCAACCTGGCTTACCACGCAAACACGCGCCATAAATACCTGCGTCAGGTTTATGAATGGCAGCTGCTGCTTTCTTGATGTTATCCCAAGAGTCATTATCGGCAATGGTTACGCCAGCCGCATCGGTTAAGTCCTTGCGATACATCACCATGGATGACTCACCGTAAAAAGGCGCCGCATATAGGGTTCCCTCATGCGACAAACCATTGCGAATAGCTGGAAGCATATCGTCAACATCGTAGTCAGCACCAAACTTCAAAGGCTCAATCCAGCCTGCAGCACCCCAGATAGGTGCTTCCTGCATGCCAATATTAATAATGTCGTACTGACCACCACCCGTCGCAGTATCTGACGTGACTTGCTCGCGCAGAACGCCCTCTTCAAGTGAAACCCAGTTTAATTTCACGCCAGTATCTGCTGTATATTTTTCTGCAACTTTTTGCATGTTAATCATGTGACCGTTGTTCACGATCGCAATCGTTAGTTCGCTTGCCCAAGCCGACAAGGCTGTTGTCGCGCTCAAAGCAAGGGCCAAAGCGCCTGTGCGAAATAATTTCATAAAAACCTCCCTAAGATCCGCGCACCATGCGCTGAGCATATATACTCACCCTGAATACAAACAGTCAGCTAATCATTATTTTACAAAAATAGATACTTTTTCGACAGAAATATTGCAAAAATAGTGAATAATATGATGTTTTTTTATTATTAATACATCAACAACTTCGCAATCAAAACAATGAAATCTACATCAAATGTACTTGAAGTTTTTGGTAGCGGGAGAGGGACTTGAACCCCCGACACGCGGATTATGATTTCGCGTTATATACTTCTCATTGCATAAAACTTCATATCATATTTTCGTCTTAGTCATTGTATTTATTACATTTTATTGCTACATAGGTGAACATTCATTTTCACCCTTACGCTCGTGATAAAAGAGACTAAAAAGAGACTAAATTGAAAACTCATCTCACAGACATCTCACTGAAGAAGTTGAGCCTGCCAGAAAAAGGGCAAATTACTCATTGGGACACCACCACACCGGGCTTCGGTATTCGCTGTTCAAGCAAAAGCAAGTCCTTTGTGGTGATGTATGGAGTGAAGCGTAAACTCAAGACGCTAGGAAAGTACCCTACTCTCAGTCTTGCTGATGCTCGTAAAGAAGCAAAACGTTTCATTGTTGAACTAGACCAACAACCAGCATCCAATCAGTTAAACTCTATTACCTTCAAGCAAGCCAAAGAAAACTTCTTGGCTGATTGTGAAGGTCGTAACAAAGAACGCACTGTCAAAGACTATACCCGCTTACTTAATAGACATTTCAAATTCAGATGTAGCTTACCAGAACTTGAACGCCACCATGTAATGAAGGTAATCACTTCACTTTCGGCAACCCCCTCAGAACAAGCTCATGCCTATGTTGCAATACGTACCATGCTGAATTGGTGCGTAAGACAAGGCGTATTGGAACATAATCCACTGCCAGTAATGTCATTCAAGACACAACAACGCACACGCATCTTAAATGATAATGAATTAAAGTCAGTGCTACAACGCGCGCAACAATATCCATATCCATACGGCACGATTGTGCAGCTAATCATACATACAGGACAACGCAGAACTGAAATTGCTTCAATAAGGCGAAGTTGGGTAGAAGATGATTGCATCGTATTTCCAGAAGGCTTCACTAAGAACAAGCGAGAACATCGCATCCCCATATCAAAGACAGCGCAAAAACTTCTCAACTCCATTCCTGAAACTAGTGACTTGTATTTTCCATCACGTATCAATGATGAAAAGCCTTTTAATGGTTGGGGTAAGTGCAAAGCTAAATTTGATAAAGGATTGGATATTGCCCCCTACACATTGCACGACCTGCGCCGCACCTACAGTTCAAAAATGGCAGAGCTTGGCACACCAATTCACGTTACTGAGAAACTATTGAACCATGTTTCAGGCACAATTAGCGGTGTTGCTGCTGTTTATAACAGGTACTCATATATGGAAGAGTGAATAGCCCCTAGATTTGTAGACACTTTGCTAAGTAAAATTGGAAGCAAAGGAGAATGCAAATGCCTAGAGGAATACGTTACTCGGAAGAGTTTAAAAGAGACGCGGTGGCTCA
>CALHIB010000067.1 GCA_938030595.1 uncultured Rhizobiaceae group bacterium
TGCAAGTGTCACCTCAAATACAAAAAACAATCCACAAGCACTCGCAGAACGCGCCGTTGCCATGGCAAAAGTTTCTCCTGAAGACCCGTTCCAGGGACTGGCAGATAAAGCCAAGCTTTTTCCTCATGACGAGATTGAAGCGAATATTGCCGAGCTTGATTTGTTTGATGCAACAGAACCTGATCCTCAGCATATGGAAAAGCAGGCGCTTGAAACTGAAGCGGCGGGTATGAGTGTCAAAGGCGTTACAAAATCTCTAAGTTGTGGCATGAGCTGGTCAACATCAGGATTTGTACTTGCCACTTCAGATGGTTTTTCTGGAAGCTATGAACGATCAGGTTTCTCGCTAGTAGGTTCTTTTGCGGCTGGTGAAGGCACTGGTATGGAGCGCGATTATGATTACGATACAGCGATTTATTTGGAAGATTTAAAAAACGCAACTGAAATTGGTCGGTATGCTGGTGAACGAGCTGTTAAGCGTCTTAATCCTCGGCAAGTCAAATCCGGTTCTTATCCAATTATTGTCGATCCCCGTGTATCAGCAGCTCTCTTAGGGTCGCTAACCAGTGCAATCAATGCTTCTTCTGTTGCACGCAAGACCAGTTTTCTGCGTGAGATGATGGGCAAGCAGATTACTAAAACTTCAGTCAATATCATCGACAATCCGCACATGGTTCGCAAATCAGGGTCAAAGATCTTTGATGGTGAAGGCGTTAGAAATGAGACGTTAAATCTAGTTGAAAACGGTATCTTGCAAAGCTGGTTACTAGATAGCGCAACGGCTCGTGAACTTAATCTTGAAACAAACGGCCGTGCAAGCCGTGGGGGAGCGGGTACGCATCCCTCAACAACAAACTGTTACATGGAGGCTGGCGAACAAAGCCCTGAAGATATGATTAGCTCAATTAAGGAAGGTCTTTATTTAACAGAGACCATTGGGCATGGCATCAACATGGTGACAGGTGATTATTCAAAAGGTGCTTCTGGTTATTGGATCGAGAATGGCGAAATCGCTTTTCCTGTTGGTGAAATAACCATCGCTGGTAATTTGCGTGAGATGTTCATGAATATTACACCTGCATCCGATCTAGAATTTAAGTACGGAACAAATGCGCCAACTCTGCTTCTGGAAGGAATGACGATTGGCGGTAAATAAAAAACGTAGCGAAGATGCGAAACTCCTTCTGGAGTTGGCACTCGCTGCAGGAGAGATTGGGCTAAAATATTTCAAGTCTGAAAATAAAGTCTGGTTTAAATCAGGCAATTCTCCTGTCTCACAAGCTGATAAGGAAATTGATGATTATCTGCGTTTAAGTTTTGCTGAAAAAAGACCAGACTATGGTTGGCTCTCAGAAGAAACTGAAGACAATCCAGAGCGTCTAAAATGCGAGCGCGTAATCATTGCAGACCCTGTCGATGGAACGCGTGGCTTTATTGAAGGACGCAATGAATGGTGCATATCTATCGCAATAGTGGAAAATGGTCGCCCGCGAGATGGCATACTGCACTGCCCTGCACTCAACAGAACATTCCTTGCAACAAAAGATGCTGGTTTGGAAATTATTGAAACAGAAAAAGCATTACCCAATACAACTAAAAACCCCTATGTAACAGGTTCAAAAAAACTCATCGAAACAATGAAAGAGCTTAAAAACGCGCCTTTTGATGTGATGGAATTTATTCCTTCACTAGCTTACCGTCTGGCACTGGTTGCAACAGGTGAACTTGATGGAGCATTTGCCAGGGGTGGTGCAAGTGAATGGGATGTAGCCGCAGCTGATCTCATTTTGGAAGAAAGTGGCTGTAAGCTTACTGATGCTGATCAAAAAACAATTAAGTATAACAGGCCGAAAGTGCAAGTCCCTGCTCTTATAGCAACCCATAACAAACGGTATGAAGAAATATTCGCACTTGCGAAACAGGCTGGTTTTCTTCATTAATCACCTGAAGAATTTAATATATCCAATACGGAGACACTCATGAGTGAAAATAACGAACAGCAGTTATTACATTTAGTATTTGGCGGAGAACTTGAAGACCTGGAACATGTTAATTTCCGCAACCTGGACGATCTTGACATCGTTGGTATTTTTCCAAATTACGAACAGGCCGCTCTCGCCTGGAAATCAAAAGCACAACAAACCGTAGATAATGCCCATATGCGTTATTTTATCGTTCACATGCACAAGCTGCTTGACCCTGATGGCGACGGAAAATTTGGCTAAGTCCAAAAAATCATCATTATGAATGAATCTGTAAAACCACCTCGTCCAAGGCGAAAAAAACGCTTGCGTAAATTTTGGCGCAGTATTGGTCAAAGTCAATTTGCGCTAAAAGCAACGTCACGTCTGATGATATGGTATTTAAATTGGGTTCAAAGAACGAATGAAATCATTGTTGAGCCGATAGATGCTCTGGAAACATTGACTCCGCAACAACCCTTGATTGTAGGTGTGTGGCATGGACAGCATATTTTAATGCCTGCACTGCCAATCGAATTAAATGCTTCCGCAATGATATCCAAAAACTTTGATGGTGAAGTTACAGCGAGAGTCGTCGAACATTACGGCAATCGCACTATTCGCGCTTCTGGCGGGCGAAATCAAAAACAAACCTTGCGAAAAGGCGGCATGACCGGCTTCCTTGAAATGCTCAACGCATTACGAGAAAAAGATAATGTTGTTCAAACAGCAGATATTCCAAAGGGCATTGCGAGACGCGCAGGACTTGGCATTATCATGTTGGGACAAAAGTCTGGCGCCCCCATCGTCCCTTTAGCAATTGCATCCAGCAGGCGATATGTCTTTCAAAAATCATGGGATAAAACAACTGTAAACATGCCATATGGCAAGACTGCCATTGTCATTGGCAATTTGGTGCATGTGCCTGAAGATGCTGACGACGACACACTTGAAGCCTGTAGAGAAAATTTGGAAAATCAGCTTAATCGTGCGACAAAAAGAGCCTATGAGCTCACGGGAAAGCCTGAATGAAATCCAAACCTGATATTTTAAGCCGAATTGTGCTGCGAATTTATCGCGGGTTTGGAATGATTCTTTATCCCTTTATGGGACCTTTCCTGAGACTGCGGGCTAACAAGGGTAAAGAAGACCGCAAACGCCGTTATGAGCGATATGGGTACCCAAGTGCTGAAAAGCCTTCCGGTCCAATCATATGGTTTCATGCAGCCAGTGTTGGCGAATCCATGGCGATTATACCGGTCGTTGAACATGTCAACTCGCTTGGTATCAGTACGATCATGACTACCGGCACCGTCACTTCTGCGCAAATTGTTCGAAAAAGACTGCCACGTGGTTCTTTTCACCAGTATGTTCCACTCGATTTAAAACCTGCCCTTCAGAGATTTCTTGATCATTGGCAGCCAGATGCAGCAATCTTTACAGAGTCTGAAATATGGCCGATGACAATCCTTGAACTTACACAACGCAATATTCCACGTATTCTCGTTAATGCACGCATGTCTGATCGCTCATTCAAACGCTGGAAAAATGCGTCTGGACTAGCAGAAACATTGTTTGAAAACTTTTCTCATGTTGTTGCCCAATCAGAACTGGATGCACATCGCTTTAAAACGCTTGGTGCAAGACCTGTGGAAGTATCCGGAAATCTTAAGGTTGATACAAATGCATTACCTTATGATGAGGCAGAGTTTAATATCCTGCGCACGCGTATCGGCACACGGCCATGTTGGGTAGCGGTTAGTACGCATGAGGGTGAGGAAGAGTCTATTGGTAAAATTCATACCGCGCTTAAGAAAAAAATTCCAAATCTTCTTACCCTGATTGTACCTCGCCATCCAGACCGTGCTCCAGGAATTGTTGCCATGTTGAGAGAAAACAAACTCCTTGTTGCTCAACGTAGCCAAAACCAAAATCTTGATGACCAAACTGATATTTACATGGGCGATACAATTGGTGAAATGGGGCTTTATCTCAGGCTTGCGCAAGTTGCGTTTGTAGGTAAAAGCCTAAAAGCTGATGGCGGACAAAACCCGCTAGAACCAGCCATGACCGGAACTGCCATTGTTTCTGGCAAAAACGTAAAAAACTTTCGAGATTCTTATAAAAACCTTTTAAATGCAGGCGCGGTTCGTCTTGTAGCAGATGAAAAAATGCTGGCAGCAAACGTTGAATATCTTTTACGAAACCCGCAAGAGCGTGAAAAAATGCAGCAAGCAGCTTTTGAAACCATTAACCAGATGCGCGGTGCATTGGATAAAACCAATCGGGCATTGGATTCATATTTATTCCCGCTTACCGTCAAACGTGATTTGGAAGGACTGGGCTAAACCATGGCGCTGGATGAAGCACCTCCCTTTTGGTGGCAGAAAAACAGTTGGCAAGGTTATGCCTTGTCACCCTTGTCATATATTTACGGACGTATCGCAGCCAAGCGTATGGATATGGAAGCATCCAAAAAAGTAGAAGTACCTGTTATTTGTGTTGGCAACTTTGTGGTTGGTGGCGCAGGAAAAACGCCCACTGTTCATATGCTGGCAAAATATGCTCGCTCAAAAGGCTTTAAGGTCGGGATATTATCACGTGGTCATGGTGGGGCTATAACAACGCCAACTGTTGTTCAACTTGAAAAACACAATGCCCATGATGTGGGAGATGAAGCTTTGCTACATGCAAATAATTCAACGACCGTTATTTCCGCAAATCGTGTTGTGGGTGCTGAACTTCTTATCAAAGAAAAATGTACAATCATATTAATGGATGACGGTTTTCAAAACCCTTCACTCTATAAAGATTTCAATCTCGTTGTGGTCGATGCAAAGCGGGGACTGGGAAATGGTTTTGCCATGCCAAGTGGCCCTATGCGCGTTCCTTTTAAACATCAGCTTCATCATGCTGATGCTGTTTTTGTAACGGGAAAAGGGGATGCAGGTGATCTTGTTATCAGAAAATCTGCACGTGCTGGCAAACCAACTTTCTTAAGCAAACTAGAAGTTCAAGGACGTACAAAATATAAAGGTGAAAAGGCCTTGGCATTTGCGGGAATTGCTGACCCAAGCAAATTTTTCGATACATTAATTGAAATTGGCGTCGACCTTATGGTTAGCCAAGGGTTTGGCGATCATCATGTCTTTACAGAAGAAGAATGTGCCGACTTGATTGATCGGTCAAAAACTGAAGTGCTACAACTTTTTACAACTGAAAAAGATGCAGCCCGTCTAAAGGGTATGGGAGAAGCTCAAGACAAGGTTTTGGAACTATCCGAAGTCGTCAAAATAGCCCTTAAACCAGAAGACCCCGCGATGCTCAAACGTATATTTGAAACCACCTTAAAGCGGTTTAATGAACGCAAAAAACCCGTTGACCCTATTGTGTAACAACAGGCCCAACAATGACCACAGTTGGCTCAGTTGAGAAAAATTTCTTTGCCATGCGATTGACATCTTCCAGAGTAACTTCGGAAATATATTTCCCGCGTTTTTCAATGTAATCGATGCCTAGGTCTTGTGTTTGCAATGCAACAAGTACACTTGCTATTTTGCTTGATGTATCAAGATTGGAAATGGCATAAGAACCCGAAACATAAAGCTTTGCCTTGTCCAGTTCTTCTTGTGTTACGCCTTCCGTAGCGATCTTTTCAATTTGCTGCCTGATAATTTTAATTGCTTCGTCTCGATTTTCAGCGCGTGTTGATGTGCCAGCAGCGAAATACGCTGATTTGTCAAACGTCGCTATGCCTGAAGAAACACCGTAAGCAAGACCCCGTTTTTCACGAACCTGACTGTATAATCTCGAAGAAAAAGTGCCGCCGCCTAAAATGTGGTTCATCAAATGCGCAGCAAAGAAGTCTGGGTCATCGCGTTTGATACCAGGATACACAATCGAAACTGTAGCGTTGGGAACTGGCATATCGATGACAATTTCCTCTCCCAGTTTCGGCTTGATTTCAGCAATTTCAGTGATGTTTGATTTCTCTGGTAAATCGCCGAAGATATCATCCACGGCAAGCTTTAGTTCCGCTTCACTTATCGCACCAACAACACCAACGGTGAGGGTTTCTCGAGACATGATTTTCTCGTTCATCGCAATGATATCTTCACGCGTAATTATGTCGATGGATTTTTCTGTCCCACTCGTGCTTCGTGCATAGGGGTGTTCGCCAAAAACAGACTCGCGCAGTGCCTTGCTTCTGATCGCAGATGGGTTCTTTTGTCCACTGATGATGTTGGTACGAATGGCATCACGCATCCGCTCAATCGCATCTTCATCAAAGCGAGGTTCATTAACCGCAAGCTTTAAAAGCTTGAAAACTTCTTCACGCTCTGAGCGTAACAAACGCCCGCCCCCTGAAAAAGTATCGCGGGAAACATTGAAGCCAAACTCTAGTCCAAGCTCTTCAGCTTTTGCCTGAAAAGCAGCACTATCCAACTCACCTGCGCCCTCATCCATCAAAGCTGTCATTAAGCGCAATGTCCCCTCTTTACCTTCAGGGTCTTGCGTTGCACCGCCTTTGAAAGAAACCGAAATTGCAATGATGGGGAGTGTATAGTCTTCAACCAATAAGGCCTTAATGCCTTTTTGCGTTTTGACTTGCTTAATATCAATTGCATTGGCGTGGGCAATAAAGCCAAAAACAACAATCAATGCTATGCCAAAAATTCTCATAAGTTGTGTCATGAATTATCCTTCTTTCGGCAATAAGCGACTTGTGATTGACCGATTGCGATCAAGATACTTGCGAGCAACTTTATTGACATCTTCTATTGTGACTTTGCGCAAACGCTCTGGCCAGGAAGTAAAATCTTCAATACTGCCACCATTGGCAAGGACAGAGCCAAAGATACGCGCGAGTGTTACCTGACTGTCCTGGCTATAAATTATTGTTTTCAAGTAGGCCTGGCGTGCCCTATCAAGTTCTTCTTGTGTAACGCCATCCTTAAGCAGCAAATCTACTTGTTCTTCTATGGCCTTGGACACATCTTCAAGCTTTGTATCGGCGCGCGGTACACCATAAAAGCCAAATGAACTCATATCCCTCGATGAACCCTGATAAAAAGCACCTGCTGCTGTTGCAAGCTTTTGCTTAAGAACTATTTCTTTTTGAAACCTGCTTGATGCAGAACCACCCATAATCGTACTTAGCAAATCCAGTGCCTCCGCCTCACCTTTTTCTGCAATCAGGTATGATGGTGCGCGAAAAGTTCTTTGCCAACTTGGTTGCGTTACACGCTCATCTTTATATTCAAGTGTTTGGGCAACAACAGGTCTTGGGCTTTTAGTCCATTTACGCTCTACTGGTTCTTGCGTTGCTGCAAGTTTTCCATAAGTTGCTTTTGCAAGCTCCAGAGTTTCTTGAGGCTCTACGTCACCTGCAACAACAATGATAGCATTCCATGGCTGATACCATTTCTTATAGAAACGAACAGCATCTTCAATTTGCAAGTTTGCAATTTCATGCTCCCAACCAATGATCGGAATGGCATAAGGATGGTTTACATGAAGCGCTGCACGGCTGAACTCTGATAAAATCGCTGATGGACTTCTGTCTACACGACCGCTTCTTTCTTCCAAAATGACGTCACGCTCTGGCAGAAATAATTCCTCACTAACAACCAGGTTCTGCATTCTGTCCGCTTCAAACTTCATCATGTCTGCAAGCGCTGATGGAGCAACTTTTTGATAGTAAGCGGTGTAATCCCAACTCGTAAAAGCATTTTCCTGCCCACCGATGGCAGAAACAGAAGCCGAAAACTCACCATTTTTATAAGTGTTTGTTTCTTTAAACATCAGGTGTTCGAAAAAGTGCGCCAGACCAGAACGTCCTTGCGGGTCATCGGCCGAGCCAACCTTGTACCAAGCCATATGCGTTACAACTGGTGCTCGTCTGTCAGGAATTACAACTAATCTTAAGCCATTTTCCAGCGTAAATTCTTTGATGTTTGGTTTAAGATCATTTTCGTTTGAAACCGCACTCGTGACAGCAAAAATTACAAATAATAAACTTGTGAAAAAACGGCGCATGTAAGAATTCCAAATCAGTACAGGTGTTGTTGAATGTTATATAGAATTTAGTGAATAACAATCCAATCAATCAATTGTGGTAAATTATTTCAGTAACGAGAAAAGTCCAATGGTTGTTTCGCCATAACTTCTTTTATCATCCAGCAGATAGCCTTTTAAGTCTTCCGGAAAGACGTCACTTGCTTCTTCCAAAATTAAGATTGCATTGTCATTGAGCCAGCTTCCTTCTCGCAAGGACTTGGCTGCTTTTTCACCATATCCCTTGCTATAAGGGGGATCAGCGAAAACCAAATCAAAAGGTTTCAGCGTGCCGATATTGCCAAGGCGCGTAGCATCGCGTCTGAAAATTTTCGTTTTGCCAGATAACTGAAATGCTTCTACGTTTTCTCTTATGGCACCGCGTGCATTGCTGGCCTCTTCTATAAACACACAATACTCGCTTCCCCGCGAAATCGCTTCAAGTCCCAGAGCTCCTGTGCCTGCGAAAAGATCAAGCACGCGTGCGTTTTCGAACTCAATTTTATGGGTCAGAATATTAAACAGGCTTTCTCTGGTTCTATCTGTTGTAGGGCGCGTTGCCATGCCTTTTGGGCTTTGCAATGTTCTCCCCTTTAGGCTTCCACCAACAATCCGCATAGACTAAATCCGATATTATTTTTTACGTTGAGGCTTGCCAGAACGGGTTGTCCCACGTCCAGAATTTTCTTTGCCTTGCTTCGACCAACTGCCTGATGTTTTCTTTCCTTTTTTATCAGAAGGTTTGCCTTTTGAAGTTGTCAGGCGAGAAAGAGTATCATCGCGCACAGTGCCTCGCTTTTGCTTTTCGCCTCTTTTGCGCACTTGTTTCTTACCTTGCTCTACGGCCTTTGTAGCAGAGCGGGCAACTTCTGGTGCAAGATTAATGATCGGCGCATCAAAATCTGCGCCTGCTTGTTCAATCAGTTTTTCACCCAATTGATCGCGAAGCATCTTACTTCTGATTTCACGAATAGAACC
Source organism: uncultured Rhizobiaceae group bacterium (assembly GCA_938030595.1). Classification (GTDB taxonomy): domain Bacteria; phylum Pseudomonadota; class Alphaproteobacteria; order Rhizobiales; family Rhizobiaceae; genus JAALLB01. The sequence continues at coordinate 8,997 of CALHIB010000067.1, forward strand.
GGTTGGAAGGTCGCCCAATTGAAAAGGCCCAAAAGAAATACGGATTAGTCTTGTAACGTCTAGCCCCAAGTGGCCAAGAACTTTTTTGATTTCTCGGTTTTTGCCTTCGCGCAACGCAACACTTAGCCAGGAGTTTGTACCTTGTTCATGTTCGATTTTAGCTTCAATAGCACCATACAAAATACCTTCAACAGCAATACCATCTTGAAGTTGATCCAAGTCTTCTTGTTTAACACGGCCATGTACGCGCACGCGATACCTTCGTAACCAACCTGTTGCTGGCAGCTCCAGCACTCTTGAAAGCCCACCATCATTGGTCATCAACAACAAACCTTCTGTGTTGATGTCCAGACGACCAACGCTCATGAGACGCGGTAGGTCTTCAGGTATTAAATCAAAGATCGTCTTGCGACCTTCCGGATCCTGATTGGTTGTGACGGTGCCACCTGGCTTGTGAAAAAGCCAGAGTCTGGTTCGCTCTTTTTGTGAGATGATTTTACCATCCACTTCCACTTTATCCCTGTCAGACACTGTAAAGGCAGGCGTCGTTAACAGCTTGTTGTTGACTTTGACACGCCCGTCCAAAATCCATGCCTCCGCCTGACGTCTGGAACACAGCCCCGCACGTGCCATTCTTTTTGCTATGCGTTCTTTAGGCTCGGTTTCCGGTGCAATTGCATGACTTGCATCAATATTTTTTTGACGCGGCTTGCTATCTTTATTGTCTGGTTTTTTAGTCATATGTGATATTCAATTCAAAAAGCTGAAAACGAAGCAATCATTGCTTCAAACCCTTGGTGAGGCAAATCTGTGTCAAAAGCAAGTTTTATGGAACAAGCAATGGATCAGGCAAGGCTTGCTGGTGATCGGGGCGAGGTGCCTGTGGGTGCTGTATTGGTTCGTGACAGCACTATAGTTGCCTCAAACGGAAATCGAACCCTGGAACTCAAAGATCCCACCGCACATGCAGAAATGCTTGTTATCCGTGAAGCGGCACAACGTTTAAATAATGAACGCCTTTATGAATGTGATTTATACGTAACCCTTGAACCGTGCCCGATGTGCGCAGGTGCGATATCCTTTGCACGGCTCAGACGATTGTATTTTGGTGCAAGTGATCAAAAATCTGGCGCTGTTGAAAATGGCGTTCAGTTTTATTCAAACCCGACCTGCCACCACAGGCCCGAAGTCTATTCTGGAATTATGGAAACTGCTTCTGGCTTACTTCTAAAAGAGTTCTTCAGTAAAAAACGGTAGGCAAAATAAAAATGGCTCCCGAAGGAGCCATTCATAAAGATGTCTGAATATTATTAATACGTAATACCATCAACCGTAACGGCATTTGGATTTGAGCGATTTTCTTCCTGTTCAGCCTTTTTACGTGCTGCCAATTCTTCTTCGCTAATGCCCAAATCACCCGTCTCAGCAGTTGCAGCTGGTTGACGATATTCAGTTGGCGGCTCTGTCAAATACTTGCGTTTAACGCCAGTGGAATATGCAATTTCTTCTTTAAGCTTTTTGGCTTTTTTGCTTTCATTGATGCCATTCGCATCATTTCGTGTATCAGCTAGCCACTGTTCTTCCTTTGCCCATACTGGCGCTCTGGCAGATTTTAAATTAGGAGATTTCGTAATACCCTCTTTTTCACTTTGAAGATATTCAACCGGAAGCTCACCTGTACGCCAGTCCGCTTCTGGTGCCGCAGCACGAACCTTGGCAATGCGCTCTTCTGGCGTTTCAGGCCACTGTTCGTTGCTTGATGCAGCCTGTTTTGTGACAGGCGCAGGCAAAATTTGTTTATTTGCCGGCATGACCAATGAAGGGCGAGAATTATAATCAATTGTATTCTTTTGTGATTTCAACGAAAAGATATTGCTCAATCCTTTCATAGTAGCTTCTTCATGTGTCGTTCCAGTGCCATAGGTTGTGCCACCGGTACAACCTGCCAAAGCAAGTACGGATGCTATTAAACCCATTGAAAAAACTGTTCTTTTCATGACTTCCACCTAAATTTTTCCTAGCTTTGGATTTGCTTCAAAGCCATTTGTCGCCGAGCTATGCTTTAAGAATAAGGCAATAAGGCGACCTATCTGAAGATTTGATACCTCAGATAGGTTAATTTTACAAGATTTGAGCGATCACCGTCTGTTGATGGTTAATTGCCCTCAATCTCACGCATGGCATCCGCATCACGCAACGAAATATCCGGGTAATCAGGATCCGTGCCGACTTCGGGTAACACACGCCATGAACGTGCGCATTTCTTACCTTGAGCCAATGCAGGAATAACGCTTACACCCTTCACTTCATCCAGTATGAAAACATCACCAGAAAGTGCATCAGCAGAAATTGATATATCGCTCGTAATACAAATCTCGGCCATGTCCTGACCTTCGATTGCAGCCATAAGCTCCGCATCTGTTACAGAGACTTGCGGGGCTGCTTCCAGTGAAGATCCAATACGCTTTTCGCGGCGTTCGATCTCAATTGCACCCGTTACCACACGACGCACGGCACGGATTTTTTGCCATTTTGCAGCCAGATCAGAATTTGCCCATTCGGCTGGAACATCAAGGAATTGCTCCATATGAACAGACGCATCCTCATTACCGCGTTCGCTCTGAAAGCTTTCTTCCATGGTGAACGGCAGGATTGGCGCGAACCAGCGCACCAGATGATCAAACAATTGCTTCACGACATACAGTGCCGCCTTGCGCTTCTTGCTTGATGGCGCATCGCAGTAGAGACTATCTTTGCGGATATCAAAATAGAAGGCTGAAAGCTCGATGTTCATGAAGTTGGATAGTTGCGCAACGATGCGCTTGAAATCAAAACTGTCATACCCTTCGCGCACAACTGAATCCAGTTCATGCAGGCGATGCAGCATCAATTTTTCCAACTCTGGCATATCAGCGTAAGAGACTTCTTCACCTTCGTAATGCGCAAGTGTACCCAGCATCCAGCGCAGTGAATTACGCATTTTTCGGTAAGCATCGATGTTGGTTTGCAGAATGGTTTTGCCCAAGCGCAAGTCTTCTGAATAATCAGAGGACGCTACCCAAAGGCGCAGGATATCCGCGCCTGATTGTTTGATGACTTCCTGTGGCGTTACGATATTGCCCTTGGACTTGGACATTTTCGTTCCATCTTCCGCCATGACGAAACCATGGGTCAAAACAGCTTCATAGGGTGCACGACCGCGCGTTCCGCAGGCTTCCAGCAATGATGAATGGAACCAGCCACGGTGTTGATCAGAACCTTCAAGATATAAATCGGCTGGCCATTTTAGGTCTTCGCGCTCTTCCAGACAGAAAGCATGCGTTGAACCTGAATCAAACCAGACGTCGAGAATATCGCGTACTTGCTCCCACTCGGACGGATTATCAACAATGCCCTCAAGAAAACGCTCACGTGCACCATCGGCAAACCAAGCGTCCGCGCCTTCTTCGGCGAAGGCTGCCTGAATTTTTTCTGCAAGCTCATCTGACTTGGCAAAATCCGGCCCCGGGATAACTTCATTGGTTTCCGGATTGCGGAATACACAAATCGGAACACCCCAGGCACGTTGACGCGACAAGACCCAATCCGGACGTTGTTCAATCATCGCACGCAGGCGGTTTTGACCTGCAGCAGGTACGAAGCGTGTTTCATCGATGGCAGCGAGTGATGTCTGGCGCAAAGTAGAATGGTTGGAACCTGTTTCACCCAGCACGCCATCCTTATCCATATAGACAAACCACTGCGGTGTGTTGCGGAAGATGATTGGTTTCTTCGAACGCCAGGAATGCGGGTATTCGTGTTTCACACGGCCACGGGCAAAGAGATTGTTCTGGCC
>CALHIB010000068.1 GCA_938030595.1 uncultured Rhizobiaceae group bacterium
GGCCCGGCCAAAACACTTACCCGACCTGGCCAATTCGGCCATTGGTCAAGCATGGAAATTGCCATCTCATTTGCGCTGCTTTCAATTAAATCATCGCGCTGATGCGTAACAGGCACTGATAAATCAAGCGGCAGTTGGGGATTAAAACTATCGTTCATGTTTACTCAATTACTTATAAAAGAACATATGCCTTAGCTTGCTTTTTTAGCGACGCGCTTTGTTGTCTTCTTTGCTGGCGTGGAATGTGATTTGCCCTTGTATAGTTCACTTTCAAGGTAACGTCCAAGACCAAATCTAATGACAACTCCCACTGCAGCTGCGGCAGGAACTGCAATCAACATGCCGGTAAAGCCAAACAAAGAACCAAAGGCAAAGAGTGCAAACATAAGCCATACAGGATGAAGGCCTACTTTTTCTCCAACCAGTTTGGGCTGAAGAATATTGCCTTCCATAAATTGTCCCATAAAGAAAGTCGCTGCACATAAAGCTATTGGTAGATATTCAGGCCAGAACTGCACCAGCGCAACACCGACCGACAACAAGAAACCGATGATTGAACCGACAAATGGAATGAACGAAATAAGACCTGCGAAAAGACCGATCAACAGGCCAAAGTTTAATCCGATAACTGTCAGACTTGCACCATAAAACAGCCCCAGAATAAGACAAACTGTCCCCTGACCTCTGACAAAGCCTGCGACCGCTAAATCTATATCAGAAAATACGCCACGAATGGTATCGCGGTGATCATGTGGCAACCAGCTGTCTACGCGCTCAACCATATTATCCCAATCGTATAGCAGGTAAAAAGCCACAACTGGCGTTACAACCAAAAGCGACACCACGTCGATCAATGATTTACCTGTGCCCCATACTTTCTTGAGTACAGTTGAAACCCAGCCAGCCCCTTCTTTCATCAAACCGTTGATATTTTCCTGTAAGGACTTGCCGTCAACGCCAATACGATCACGCAGCCATTCAATATCTGTGGATGCAATTAGCGCTTGGAGTTTACCCACAAGCTCTGGAAGACGCTCAAGGAAGCCTGCAATCTGATTTGCGAGCACGGGCACAAGGATCATCAGGAAAATAATAAAGACTAATATAAAGGCGATCAGAATGATGACGGTTGCCAACATTCGGCTCAAACCTTTGCGTTCCAGCCAATCTGCAACGGGGTCGAGAAAATACGCCAACACCATACCAGCAATGAAGGGTAGCAGAATATCTGCGAACACCCACATAAAGGCGATAAAGAAAGCAAAGATTGCAAGCCAGAAAAAAACCTGTCTTCGCATGCGTAATCCAAAACTCTCGTCCATTGGGTACTCCCTAAACCGAAACAATTATGCTAGGTGTCTCGCAGATTTCAAGAATCTGCACAAATTTTATATTTACTCTTATCAACTGCGGAGCTACGCGGCAATCATGTCTTCATCAGATACCCCATCCAATTCAGGTTTAAGTTACGCGCAAGCTGGTGTTGATATTGACGCTGGCAATGCGCTTGTTGAAGCCATTAAGCCAGCTGTAAAATCAACAGCGCGCGCTGGTTCCAATCCTGATATTGGCGGTTTTGGCGGTTTGTTTGATATGAAGGCTGCTGGTTTCAAAGATCCAGTGTTAGTAGCTGCAAATGATGGTGTTGGCACAAAGCTCAAAATTGCGATTGAAGCTGGTATTCATGACACGGTAGGTATTGATCTTGTTGCCATGTGTGTAAACGATCTTATCGTTCAAGGTGCAGAGCCTTTATTCTTTTTAGATTACCTTGCCACTGGCAAACTTGATGTTGTGGAAGCCACACAAATTGTAGAAGGCATTGCAGAAGGTTGCCGCCAATCTGGTGCCGCATTAATCGGTGGCGAAACTGCAGAAATGCCAGGCATGTATTCAAACAAGGATTATGACCTTGCAGGCTTTTCAGTTGGCGCAGTAGAGCGTGATGGTATTTTGCCTTCCAAGGATATTGCCATTGGTGATGTAATATTGGGTCTTTCTTCTTCTGGTGTACACTCAAATGGCTTCTCACTGGTTCGTAAAATTATTGAACGTGCTGGCCTTGGCTGGAACGATGCTGCACCTTTTGAAGAAGGTAAAACCATTGCAGAAGCATTTCTTGAACCAACACGTATTTATGTGAAACCCCTGCTTGCGGCCATTCGTGAAACAGGCAGTGTAAAAGCCATGGCGCATATTACGGGTGGTGGCTTTACCGAAAATATTCCGCGCGTTCTGCCAAAAGGCATTGGCGCCAAGCTTGATCTTTCAAACGTTACCCCGCCAAAAGTCTTTGGCTGGCTATCCAAGTCAGGCGGCGTTGAACAATCAGAAATGCTACGCACCTTCAACTGCGGCGTTGGCATGATTGTTGTTGTTTCTGCTGAGAAAGCCAGTGAAGTTCAATCTGTACTTGAAGCAAATGGTGAAAGCGTTACGCGCATGGGTTCTTTGATAGAAGATGAGCAAAGCGAAGTTACCTACGAAGGAACGCTCACGTGGTAACAACACCTCGTAAAAAACTGGCTGTTCTTATTTCAGGGCGTGGCTCTAATATGGAAGCCATACTCGCCTCGACACGTAACAAGGATTTTCCTGCCAAAATTGCGATCGTCATTTCGGATAACGCAGATGCCAAGGGGCTTGAAACTGCTATTAAAGCAGGCATCGAGGCGCGCAAGTTCGAGCGCAAGGATTATTCTGACAAGGCAAATCATGAAGCCGCTATCATGAAGGCAATTGATCAATCTGGCGCAGATATCATTTGTCTTGCGGGCTACATGCGTATTCTTTCGGCTGATTTCACCAAGGCTTATGAAGGGCGTTTGATTAATATTCATCCCAGCCTGCTTCCCAAATTTAAGGGCCTGGATACACACCAGCGCGCGATAGATGCAGGTGAAACCGAACATGGGTGCACGGTTCATTTTGTGAATCCTGAGATGGACGGTGGTGAGATTATTGCACAAGCTAAAGTTCCTGTTCTTGCCGATGATACGGCTGACACCCTTTCTGCTCGAGTTTTGATTGAAGAACATAAACTTTATTCAAGCGTTATTGCTGACCTTGCAAAAGCCTAGCCCAAGTTTAATACTGCAGGCAAAGATAACGGAAGCTATTGATCATGAAAAAACTAATCCCTACAGCCGCTTTGATTGCATCATTTATGCCTTTTCAAGTCAGTGCAGTACATGCTTTTTACACCAAAGAAAAATTCCCGGTCTGCACATCTGAAAAAGTTATAAAGCGCATTGTTAAGCGCTTTAACCAGACAGAGGGTATTTACTGGGAAGCGCGTGGATTGGTTTTAAATACCGTTTCAAAACCGCATTTGCATAATGATAAGGCATTTCCCCAATCTACGATTAATCGCAGATACTGCCATGGCGATGCGATTTTTGAAAATGGTAAAAAGCGCCGTATTCACTATCTGATTGAAGAAGGCGCAGGCTTTGCAGGATATACCTGGAATGTCGAATACTGCATCCACGGTTTGGATCCGTGGAAGTATCATGACGGCAGATGCAGGGTTTTAAGTCAGTAATCCTTACAGGGCACCTGAAAGATACTGAAGCTGCATGGTCAAGTCTTCTGCATGTTCTGACTTTGGAATGACTACTTCATATTCGGGTTCGTAATCCGTTGTGGTTATTCCATAGTTTGTATCTTCATCCGATGCCTTTGGTGCAGGGGTTGCAGCAATAATTGTTTCACGCTCACGTGCCGTTGGTACTGCTATCTCATCAAGATCGATGCTTGCCAGTTGAAAACTTGCTTCTTTGCTAAGTTCGATTTCTGCCTGGGAGCTATTTTCAGCGAGTGTAATCATTGAAGCAGTTGAAACTTCCTGTTTTTCAACTTCAATTTCTGGCTTTTCATTGCTTACCATTAAAATTTCAGGATCAGGCGCAACATCTGGCTTCTTTTCTGGTACCAGACCATCAAACGGCCAAGCCTTGTCAAACTCGGCGATTGTCAGGGTTGATACATTTACGTCGATGTTTGGTTCAGTGCCAGGGACACGGTAAAGGCAACGTCTTTTGTTGCAGTTCGGGTGCGCTGAGAACTGCCATAAAGTATATTTATCCCAATTCCCCATCGGAAAAGCGCCACGTACATCGCCCTTGAAGCGCGCATACCAAAGCTGCATTCTGGAGAGTAACGGGAATTCATCACGACGTGCAGCAATGCGTTGCGCAGTGTTGTGATTGGTATAAAGCACCGGGTATCTACCGATGCGCTTGTAAATCTGTCTTGCAAAAATTTCAGCGTCTTTGAACGAAATCCATTTTTTTGGATCATCATGCTCAATATCAAGCGCTATCAACTCGTCTTTTTCCGGCTTTGCAAAATTTATGAAGTGATTTGCTTGCGCGATTGGGTTTCCCGGACGACCAAGATGGTACGCGCCCCATTTCAACCCCAATGCCTTCGCCAATGTTTTGCGAGTATGATAGAGTTGTTGCTTCATCCAATAGTTTTGGAATGTTTTCTTGCATATCTTGCGCTCTGTTGAGTTTCCTGAACAAGACCAGGGTGATTGTAAACCATCGCTGGCTTTTCCTATGAAGCCACGAATTTGCTTGTTCTTGACCATTTTATGCCAGTCAATCGGATTTTTCTCGTAGGCATCAATCACAATAGCTTTTTGCTTATTGCGCCATGGATAACTGAAATCCGAGGCAAAGGAAGTTGAGAGTGTTGCTGCCAACATGCAAATGCTTAGCGCAAGCCTTGAAAAAAGCGCACAGAATTTGTTTTGGATTTTGCTACTCTTGACTAAATGCATTTGTTGCTTGCCTCCCGGCGGTACGCGCAACCCTACTTGATTAGGGATTAAGTTGATTTTCTTAATCCTAAGCACTTATGGTTAACGAAAGGTAACAATATTACCAAACGTAAAGTCATACCAATACCTATAAACGTGTCATAAATCAATTAATTACGATTGAATTATGGCACTGAATAAGCAAAGCAAGTAATAACTACGTAGATATTTTGAATAAAACCATTCAATCTGGTCTTAGAATTTTACGCCCAAACCGATATTTACTGAATCCTCTTTAAAATCGATTTCATTATTAGCAGCACCACCTGTTCCAAATGACTCCGACCCATAGTCAGAAAAACCGTATTCAATGCGAGCTGTAACCCCATCCAGAATTTGCTGTTCAAAGCCTGCACCAAGATTATAGCCCGTCAAGGTTTGACTATCAGCGCCAGTGAGTGCTCGTGCTTCAACGCCGGTCACCGCAAGTCCTGCAAAACTATAGATGAGTGAATTTTCAAAAGCATATCCCAAGCGTCCGCGCAACGAGGCATCCCACTCTTGTTCAACGGTTACACCACCTGCCGTTGCTTCTGCATTTGCAAAACCACCGCCCAATTCAATACCGGTTACTATCTGATTATCAAATTCAAAATTATAACCTGTATAACCGCCAAATTTCAGGTCTTCATCTTTTGCCTCACCAGCACCGCTGACATTAGCATCAAACCAGCTATAACCACCATAAACGCCAGCATAAAAACCACCCCATTGGCTGGTATCAATAACCGGATCAGGAGCAACTGGTACTTGAGGTTGTTGAATAACAGCATCAGCTGCAAAAGCTGGCAATGAAACAGTGGCCATTAGCATGCTAGCAACAATCAGTTTTGGACTTGCAAAATTCAGGGCTGTAATTTTAGTCATCATAATCTCCGATTATTTTTGAATGTATCGAAGCATGACAATTAAATGCGGCAGGTTATGTTTCGAAGAATGGTGATTTAGTGACACTTTAGAGGCAGTTTTTCCTAACACCCCCTTATAATCATGGAGCATCGTACCTATATCATTTCAAATTAATTCTCCAAATGCATTTCATACAGACAGTTCTTAATTCATGCTTCCATATTTTCTTCTTATCGTCGGCTTGGCCATTCTTATTGTTGGCGGTGACATTCTGGTTCGCGGCGCAGTTGCCATAGCTGAACGTTTTAATATCTCACCCCTGATTATTGGGCTGACAATTGTTTCGCTTGGCACATCTGCACCTGAGTTATTCATTTCTGTACAAGCCGCACTAGCAGGTTCTGGTGGTCTGGCAATTGGTAATGTGGTTGGCTCAAATATTGCGAATATTCTTTTGGTATTGGGTTTACCTGCATTGATAGTAGCCCAAGGGGTCAAAGAAGATGGCATTGGACGAAATATTCTCGTGATGCTGGGTATTACAATTGTCTTTATGGGTATGTTATCGACGGGTTCGATGGGATTTCTTTATGGCCTCATCCTGATCACCTTGTTGTCGCTCTTCTTATGGGATCAATATAAGAGCTCGTTAAAAGCAAAAGAAATTCCCGATTATCATGACGAAGTCGGCGAAGGCCCTTCCTCGCCAAAGATTGCTGCTCTTTATTTGTTGGTTGGCATCATCATGCTGCCGCTTGGTGCTCAAATTACCGTTGACAATGCACACACGATTGCACTCAATTGGGGGCTTTCAGACGAAGTCATTGGTTTGACAGTTGTTGCCATTGGCACATCTCTGCCAGAACTTGCCGCATCCATGATGGCAGTTATAAGAGGCAATTCAAACCTTGCGATTGGTAATGTGGTTGGTTCCAATATCTTTAACATCGCAGCTATTATGGGCATTACACTTATCATTACCGAGGTTCCCGTTGGCGACCATATCATCAATCTTGATATGTGGGTTATGCTGGCTGTTTCATTATTGCTGGGCGCCATTGCATATTTCAAGGATGCAATTACCCGCTGGATGGGGCTTGCCATGTTGGGCTTGTACACCAGTTATATCGTATTGGCGTTAATCAACTAAGAGCTACATAAAGCTCTTTAAAAAGGGCTAAGAACTTAAAATGAAAACTGCGTTGGTCACAGGTGGTGCAAAGAGAATTGGCGCCGCGATTGTAAAAGATCTGGCTGCAAATGGCTTTAATGTCGCTGTACATTCAGTCTCCTCAAATGATGCTGCAGAGGGCTTATGTGAAATCGCATTAAAACAAGGCGTGAAAGCTTGCTCTGTTTCTGGTGATTTAACGGATGCCAAATCTACCAGACGCGTTTTTACCAGCGCGGCACAGGCACTTGGCTCTATTGATTTATTGGTTAATAACGCCTCTGTATTCATGGATGATAGTGCAGAAAGTTTCGATGGGCAGACATGGGACAGTCATTTCGCACTTCATTTGAAAGCACCTGCAATCCTTGCATCCGAAATGATGAAACAATCCCTGCGTAATGGCCTCATCGTAAACATGATTGACCAACGTGTGAAACGATTAAATCCAAACTTCTTTTCATACACACTCTCCAAATCTGCTCTTTGGACAGCGACCCAAACCATGGCACAAAGCTTTGCGCCACATGTTCGGGTTAATGCAATCGGCCCTGGCCCTACCTTACAAAATGAACGTCAGAATGCCGAAGACTTTGATAAACAAGTCAAAGGCATTTTATTAAAGCGCGGCCCAGAGCTTGAAGATTTTGGCAGAACCGTTCGTTACCTCTACGACACGCCATCCATCACAGGACAGATGATCGCACTGGATGGTGGGCAGCACCTTGCTTGGGAAACACCTGATGTGGCAGGGATTAGGGAGTGAAAAGATAATTCCCCCCTCGAAATTCTCGCCCGAATCCACCATATTACACTCATGAATGAGCAACCTGTAAAAAAGATCAAACTGGCATCCATGACTGGTGATGCGGCGGATATTGTTTGGGAAGAATCTCTTGGGGATTTAACCGGCAAGCCGGGTGTTGAGATTATTGGCGAGTTTGTTAAACGCTTGCCGAATGCACCAGGCTGCTACCGCATGTTCGATGCGCAGGGTGAAGTGCTTTATGTCGGTAAGGCGAAGTCTCTTAAAAAGCGAGTAGCTTCTTATGCAAAAATGGGTGGTCACACGAACCGTATTGCGCGGATGATCCGTGAAACGGTGAACATGGAATTTGTCACCACGCATACTGAGATGGAAGCGCTTCTGCTTGAAGCTAATCTCATCAAACGTTTACGTCCCAAGTTCAACGTTCTGCTGCGCGATGACAAAAGCTTTCCTTATATTGTAATTACCGATGAACATGGTTCGCCCGGTCTCTTCAAACACCGTGGTGCTCGGAATAAAAAACGCACTTATTATGGGCCGTTTGCCTCTGCGGGTGCGGTGAACAGAACCATCAATGCGATGCAACGTGCCTTCCTTGTGCGCACCTGTACGGACAGCGTGTTTGACGGACGAACGCGGCCTTGTCTCTTGCACCAAATCAAACGATGTGCCGGGCCTTGCACTGGCGAAGTGAGCGAAGAAGAATACGCCAAGCTTGTGAAGGAAGCGAAGAATTTTCTGTCTGGCAAAAGTTCTGACATGCAAAAATCACTCGCCAAACAAATGGAGGCAGCCTCTGCTGATTTGGATTTTGAACGCGCTGCAATTTATCGAGACAGACTTTCAGCCCTTAGCCATGTGCAATCGCATCAGGGCATTAATCCACAATCTGTGAGCGAGGCAGACGTCTTTGCAGTTTATCAATCAGGTGGCATGACGTGTATTCAGGTGTTCTTTTTCCGTACAGGCCAAAACTGGGGCAACCGTGCATATTTCCCGCGCGCGGATAAGAGTATCGAACCAGAAGAAGTGCTGGGCGCGTTTTTAGGTCAGTTTTATGATGACCGTCCCTGCCCCAGAAACATCTTTCTGTCTCATGATACAGGCGAGTTGGAACTACTGGCAGAAGCGTTCAGCACGCGGTCTGACTACAAGGTGAATGTAACTGTTCCACAACGCGGTGAAAAACGAGAACTGGTTGACCATGTTGGAACCAACGCCCGTGAAGCCTTGGAGCGCAAATTGGCAGAGACCTCAACGCAGGCAAAACTGATGAAGGGTGTGCAGGAAGCCTTTGGCCTTGAGAAGATACCTAATCGCATTGAGGTGTTTGATAACTCGCACATTCAGGGGACTAACGCCGTAGGCGGGATGATTGTGGCAGGCCCTGATGGCTTTGCCAAAAATCATTATCGCAAATTCAACATCAAGTCAGAAGATCTTGTGCCGGGTGATGACTACGGCATGATGCGTGAAGTTATGCAGCGGCGGTTTTCTCGCTTGGTCAAAGAACACGGCATGCCGGAGGAGCAAAAAGTTGAAGACGGAGAAATCGGCATTTGGCCTGATCTGCTTTTGATTGATGGTGGTTTGGGGCAGCTCAATATTGTCTATGACACCATGAAAGAAATGGGACTGGAGAACTCCGTCACCATGGTCGGTATCGCTAAAGGGCCCGAGCGCGATGCCGGGCTAGAGAAATTTTTCATCAAGGGCAAACCATCTTTCATGCTTCCGGAGCGTGATCCCGTCCTTTACTTCGTGCAGAGACTTCGCGATGAAGCACACCGATTTGCGATTGGTTCTCACCGCGCCAAACGCAAGAAAGAAATGATTAAAAACCCACTCGATGAAATTGCTGGCATTGGCCCCGGGCGCAAACGCGCACTTCTTCATCGCTTTGGAACCGCCAAATCCGTCTCACGCGCTGCACTATCAGATTTAAAATCAGTTGACGGCATTTCCGAACAAATGGCACAAGCTATTTACGATCATTTCCATTGAGAAAAGCCATGAGCATTTCACGAAGTATATTTTACGGTATCGAGGAAGCCCACAATTCCTATTCAGAAATGGCTGGAACCTGGTTATGGGAAGGATGTGAATATTATTTAACTGTTTTGATTGCACAAAGAATAAAATTAGCAAAAATTGCTGATTGGATAACATTGGAAGAACCAGTAAGGAATGTATATTTCCAAAGCGGCGCAGGCGCACCTAATATTGACATTCGGATTAACGGGCGGGTTGATATAGCACTTTGGGAAGGGGATGATGGTATGACAGTACCTGCTGTTATTGAGGTGAAATCATCCGTGAGCCCTTCAACTTGTAGAAATGATTTTAAAAGGCTTTGTAGAATTGTTACCAAAACAAACAAAACAGAAGGATATTTTGCTTATTACTGTTCGCAAGAAAAACCCTCTGAAGATAATGTTATTTCTTGGCTAGAAAAAAGAGCTGAGGATTTAAAAAATGAAGCTGAAATTATTACTATGGATAAAACTATAAAAGTTGTAAGTACATATGAGATTACCAAACCAGAAAAATTTGGCGACACGTTTTCATCAGCATTATTCGCAGTCATTAGACTTCACAAAGTAAAATGAGTTTTATTCTTCCATGACCAAGCCTCTTAAAGATAAACCTGCCCTCTTATACAGCATTCCCAACCTTTTGACATATGCTCGCATTCTTGCAGTACCCTTGGTTGTTTTGTGTTTTTTCATTGAGGGTAAATTGCAATCTTCTGACACCGCTCGGTGGTGGGCTTTGGGCATCTTTATCCTGGCAAGCCTGACAGATTTTCTGGATGGTTATCTGGCTCGTATTTGGCAACAGACTTCAAACATTGGGCGCATGCTTGACCCGATTGCCGACAAGCTTCTCGTTTCAACCTGCCTTCTCTTACTGGCTGCCGATACGGATGCAACCATTCGCGGTTGGTCACTTTGGGCTGCAATTATTATTCTTTGCCGCGAGATTTTGGTTTCGGGCCTTCGTGAATAT
>CALHIB010000069.1 GCA_938030595.1 uncultured Rhizobiaceae group bacterium
TTGATGGCGCTTTCAATCAGCTCTTCTTCTTTAGGCTCTGTAACATAAGACGAACGCACGCGCTCAAAAATGTCCCCAAAAATACTAAGCTGGCGATATGTCCCAACACCCGCTGCCTGAGCCGGGTTAGAATGATTAAAGCCGCTAGAAACCGTAATCACTGCTGTTGCACCGATTGCCGCCCCTGCCAGCAGAAGACCAAATTTACGAACCATCAGTAGTTCTTTCCTTGTTGTTGACCGACCACCAAGGGGTCGGATCGATTGAATTTCCATCCTTACGGAATTCTACATATAAAATAGGCTTTGTTGTGTTTATATCAACTAGACCCGTACTTGCAATTCTCTGTGCGCCCATAACGCCAATTGGCTCTGCAACAAGAACAAATTGACCAGGCTGAACATTTATCTTTTCCATGCCAGCAATAACAATATGATAACCCTGACCTGCATTCATTATCAAGAGCTGACCGTAAGATCTAAAGGGCCCTGCATAGACCACCCAGGCATCTGCTGGTGAAATAACACGAGCGTTCTCACGCGCTTCCAGGGAAATACCTCTTGTCTTATCGCCTGCACCATCATTTTGTCCAAATGATGCCAATTGCGCGCCTGTAACCGGCAGGGGCAACAATCCTTTTGCTGCAACGAAACTAATCGCAGGTGCAATACGTCCTGGATCAGAAAAAGCATCCGTCTTCTCAAACTTGCGCCCCGCGGCAATCCTTGCTTCTTCTTGTTGTTTACGCTCAATTTCAGCCAGCCTTGCAGCCTCTGCTGCTTTTTGAGCAGAATCAATTTCTGTCTCCAGACTGGCGATTAATCCGTTTAAAGAGGTTGCTTGTGCTGCTAATTCGGCTGCTTTGGCGCTTTCCTGGGCTAGTTTTCCTTGCGCTTCGCCTGCAAGCTTACGTTTTTCGATGAGTAATAAATTCAGCTTTTCTTCTTCACCCGCAAGAGAAGCAAGCTCAACAGACAAGTCCTTTCGCTGTGTTTCAATGTCATTTGAAATACGAACCAGATCTTGCAATTGCCCAAGCAGAATTTCTGTTTCAGAACGCACTTCCGGTACAACAGAACCCAGCAGAATCGCAGAGCGTACCGAAGAAAGTGCATCTTCAGGTGTCACCAGTAATGCTGGAGGAGGGTTGCGCCCCATACGTTGTAGCGCACCCAACACTTCCATCAATAAAGCTTTTTTACTGTTTAAAAACACCCGAACATCTGCCTGTTCATCGCGCAATTGTGATAGTCGTGTTTCTGCTTTTGTAATGCGTTTTTCAATACTGCGCGAATTGGTAGAGGCCTCAATCAATGTTCGGTTAATGGTAGCGCGGTCTTTTTCAAGCGCACCAATTTCCGCAGCCAATTCTTGTTTGCGTTGTTCGCTTAGGGAAATTTCCGATTGAAGAAGTTTCAGTTCTTCAAGATTTTTGTCCCGTTGGCTTGATAAATCTTGAGCGACAGAAACCTGAATGAACAAAAGCAACCCTGTAAAGGCTGCTATTATTTTACAGTGCTTCTTTAGCTTAAGTAGCAAATTGATTCTCCATTCTCTCCATAGACTACATCGAATTTGGTTAAGGATGAAGAAATATCATCCCGCGCCTGATTTGAGTTCCGCTGGGTAGATCAGTTCAACCTTGCACTTGATCCGGAAACCGCACTCAATTTCCACGACCAAACAATACCGAAGGAAGCCCACAAAGTAGCACACTTCTGCTCCATGTACGGCCCAAAATTCTGCTCAATGCGCATCTCCCATGACATCCGAACAGAAGCCCAAAAAGAAGGTATGGAAAAAATGAAAGTCGCTGGAAATGAAAGTTTCTGGCGGTTTTTTAAGACTATAATTGTTATAGTTTGTTCCTAAGACAATATACCAAAAACCTTCTCCCAATTGGGTTCAGACCTAGTTGTTTTCCATTGTACGGATGAGGTTAGCTTGCTCTTGCAATGAAATGCCCTTTACCAAACATATTGCCAGTGCCAACCAAACGGATTGTATATTTACCAGAGAAAGTTTTTCTGCGGTTATCTACATCCTGAATATCAAGAGTAACCTTTGCAAAAACGTTTCCAATAGCTAACCAGTTACAGTAAAAACCTTTAAACTCCAGTTTTTTTGAAGAAGCTGAAATCGTACTTTCTGAGTTCTTACATTTTGGAGCAATGCCGTTCACCAAAGTATCTAACTTGGAAACAATTTTAGCACTGTTACCATTCGTCTTTCGATTGACAATCCTGAAGCTTTTAAGTTCTAAACCAAGTGGAATGAATGCTCCGCCCAAACCACCCGCTTTAAGCCCTTTGGAATTTTTACATCGGCGTAAATTTTTATCAGCATTGCAGAAAGTGAAACTGCGAGGGCTGTTAGCGGAACCGATAAGCTTCAAAACATCATTGGACTTCTGTCCAGATATCGATTGTGCATGTGAAGACACTATGCCCATTGATAGTAGCATAATTGATAGACATTTTATAAAAACAAATTTCATTTTAGTTCTCCTTAGTGATGGTTTTCGAAATTCTCACGCCATAATTGAGCGTTGAGTGTATAGTGGTTATTTCATTGCTGCTGTGTTGTGAGTTGGGGCGTATCTGCTGATAACGCATCTCGCTGCACCCATAAGGCACGTAACGTTATGAGATGTAGCAGTATTCCAAATGGAGGCCCGAGAAATAACGGAACGAGATTCATTGGAAAATCTACAAGGCGTTCTGCGCCATATAAACTTGCGGATACAGAAGCAAGAATCAAATCGCCTATGCCAATAAATGTCCAAATCAACACAATGACAAATGAGCCAGACATTCGCTTATAAACCAGATATGCTACAATAGGTGCTAGCACACCAGTTAGTACATCTCCCCATCCCGCATTAAATGCAAAACCATAGCTTAATAGATCATGCTGTTCATAAGCATGTAAAAATACATAACCCGCCACACGGTAAAATCCGAGAAGTATCAATAGATGCAGCGGAATATTTTTTAGGATATTGGTAACGTGTGGTTGGAACAATAATACCGTCCCCAAGAGTAATGGGACTGCCAACATTGGCAAGAATGTATTGAAACTCAATCCAACAACCAAAGCATAAGCAACCGCCAGCAAAGGCCAAATTATAAGAGCAATATTAAGTTGCGAAGAAAAACCCTTTTCATGGCCAGTTAAATTATTCGCTGTTAGGCTAACCAATCTGGATAGCCCAAATAAAGCAACTAAGGCAGCGCTTAATATGATTATCCAGATTATGGGGTATTCGATGGGAGATAGCATATTTCTATTCTTTTATATGTATATACATCTATTATGATGTAAATTGTTAATTGGTTTCAGTTACTTCATTTTCTTAATCTGAGAGTTTGTTAAGAACCTGTATCATATTTTGCCATTCACGATCATCCATTCGTGAAAGGCATTCATCTTGCGCATACTGCCAATAGCGTTTTGCTTCCGAAAATAACGCCTCACCTTCACTGGTAATTGTAACAAAACGTTGCCTTCTATCGTCAGGATTAGGCACCATTTTTAACAAACCTCTTTTCTCTAATGGCTTCAACAGCCGCGATAAGGTGGTTTGTTCAAAGCCAAGAATTTCTGCCATTAAACCGTGAGGAATTCCTTCTCTCCCACTAAGGGATTGCAAGATTGTATATTGGCTCGAAGTCAGATTAACTGGTCGTAACGCGTCTTCATATCGTCGAGAAATCAACCGAGATGCCCGACGCATATTTTGCACTACGCATTCAAACTGCCATTTTTTCTGCTTTTCTGAACTAGGCATGCACTAAATCCATTTTCAATAATATATGTATATACATGTTATTTTAAATGTCAATGGAAATTTGAACTTGAAAATAGAATGCTTAGGAAATCTATATGTAGACGTTTAAAGAAAGTGAGTAATTTAAAAGATTGCTACGATAGGCTTTATAGCACCTCTATCACTCCCGATGATAAGGATGCCCAGACAAAATCGTTATTCCTCTATAAATCTGCTCCGCCAATAATATCCGCGCAATTTGATGCGGCCAGGTCATGGAACCTAGTCTGATTTTTCTAACCGAGATGTTTTTGAGTTCATCCCCATGCCCATCAGGTCCGCCGATGGCGAAGGCCAGTTTTTGGGTTCCCATGTCTTGCTCTGTTTGAAGCAATTGCGAAAATTCCTGGCTGGTGAAGTCCTTGCCTTTTTCATCCAGCATAATAATCCGCGCGCCCTCACCCGCTGCTTTAATCAGCTGTTCGGCTTCTTCTTTTTTTCGTTTTTGGGTGTCTTGCGCACGCGACTCTATAATTTCATGAAGATCCAGTCCCATGAAATGAAGCACTTTGCCTGATTTTGAAATA
>CALHIB010000070.1 GCA_938030595.1 uncultured Rhizobiaceae group bacterium
TGTTGCCGTGAAAACCATTGGGGCAATCTATCTGCTTTATATTGCATGGAACACTTGGAAAAGCGCAAAGCAACAGCTTGAGAATGATATCAAAGTTGGCAAAAAGCATTTTCGTGATGGCTTTCTTTTAAACCTTTCAAACCCGAAGTCCGTGCTCTTCGCAGCAGCAGTGATCGTATTGATTTTCCCGCCCGATTTAACCCTGCTCGATAAAGGCATCATTATTTTAAACCACTTCATCGTCGAGGTGATCTGCTACACACTCATCGCCGTCACAATGAGCACCGAGGCAATAAGCAAACAATATCTGAAAGCCAAAACCTGGCTTGATCGGTTTTCAGCAATCGTTTTGGGCGGGCTTGGTTTAAAACTCCTGACAGAGAAATAAACCGAATGCCTGGCCCCCTTTCATCTTTAAAAATAATCGAGATGGTAGGCCTTGGCCCTGCTCCGCTGGGAGGACAATTGCTTGCTGATTTGGGTGCAGAGGTTGTCGTGATTGATCGCAAGTCTGGCTATGATATTTCTCAAGAAGTAAACCGACGCGGCAAACAATCCATCGCGCTTAATCTGAAAAACCCAAAAGGCATTGAAACCGCGCTTCAGTTGATCGAGAAAGCTGACATCCTCATCGAAGGGTTCCGTCCCGGTGTTATGGAGCGCCTTGGACTTTCACCTGATGTGTGCTTAAACAAAAACTCAAAACTCATCTATGCCCGTATGACAGGCTGGGGGCAGGAAGGCCCTCTTTCGCATTCCGCAGGGCATGACTTGAATTATCTCGCAATCACAGGCGCCCTACACGCCATGGGCAAACAGGGAGAACCGCCCGTCCCGCCGCTAAATTTGGTTGCCGATTATGGTGGCGGCTCGATGTTCCTCATCATGGGAATTTTAGCAGCCATTATAGAACGCGGCATTTCTGACAAAGGACAAGTCGTAGACGCCGCCATGGTCGACGGAGTGCCCGCCATGATGGGCATGATCCACTCCATGCTGGCACAAGGCACTTGGGTGAATAATCGTGAATATAACTTCGTCGATGGCGGTGCGCCTTACTATCGTTGTTATACGTGTGCAGATGGCAAATACCTGTCTGTTGGTTGCATTGAACCACAATTCTTTGCTGAATTTCTTAAACTTGCAAAACTGGATGAAGGTTTTGCTAAAGATCAAAACGACAAATCCAAATGGCCTAAACTGCACAAACTATTTGAAGAGACAATCGCAACAAAAACCCGCGATGAATGGGCAATAATCTTTGAGGGAACGGATGCCTGCGTTGCGCCAGTTCTGGATTTTGAAGAAGCAGCAAACTACCCGCACAATATTGCTCGCAATGCTTTTGTTACCCAAAACAACGTAACACAAACAAGCCCCGCGCCACGCTTTAGCAGAAGTAAAACACCACTTCCCAAAGCCGTCGAACGAACAGGGCATGATGCGGGAACCATTTTAAGAGCAGCCGGTTTTACTGATACTGAAATCAAAAAGCTTGCAAGTACCAATATCTTATTGTGAGATGTGATAGAGGCGGCAACAAGGAACAAACACATGGCAAAACGCGCAATTGATTACGGCAAAAATATTGCCGATGGTTCGCTTGACCCGATGGAGCTTTTATCCTCCGTTTATGAGAAAATAGACGCAAGCGATGTGGCTGATGATATCTTTACTGTGCTCACACACGACCGCGCAGAAGAAGAAGCGCAAGCCTCCAGAAAACGTCGACGCGAAGGCAAGCTCAAAAGTCCTTTGGACGGCGTACCTATCTCATGGAAAGATTTGTTTGATACAAAAGATATTGCAACCGAAGCAGGTTCAAAACTGCTGGAAGGCCGAACGCCCAAGAAAGACTGTATCGCCCTTAAACGCGCAACCGATGCGGGCATGATCTGCATGGGTAAAACCCATATGTCCGAACTGGCTTTCTCCGGACTTGGCATCAACCCAAAAGCAAAAACACCCCCAAACATCAATGGCACCGACCTTGCACCCGGCGGCTCATCATCAGGCGCAGGCGCATCTGTTGCACAAGGGTTTGTTTCCATTGGCGTGGGATCAGACACAGGTGGCTCGGTCAGAATTCCCGCTGCTTGGAACAATCTGGTTGGCCTAAAAACCACGCACGGCTTAATTCCAAACGACGGCGTCGTGCCGCTTTGTCCAGGCTTTGATACAGTCGGACCTCTTTGTCATAGCGTCGAGGACGCCTGGGTCGCAACCGCAATTTTCGCTGGCATGGATTTCAAGATACCTGAGTCAAAACCCATTTCTGAGTGCAAGTTTCTCATCAGCAAAACCGTAACCTTGGATGGGTTGGGCGAAGATCAGGAAGCAGGGTTTTACGACGCTGTAAACAAGCTCAGTAGTGCAGGTGCATCGATTGAATATAGCGATATCGATACGATGAACGACATTCAAGCACTGGGCCCTATATTATTCCCCTATGAAGCCTGGCAATCGTGGGGCGAAGCTATTGAAGCCCAACCTGATCTGATGTTTGAACCTGTCAAAAACCGTTTTCTCGCTGGCAAGGACACCACGCGTGAGCAATATGAAACCGCTTGGCATAAAATGCTTGAAATGCGTGAAATTTATCATGCGCAGGTCGCGGGCTACGATGCTGTTCTTGCTCCAACCGTTGCAATCGGCCCGCCATCTGTCACCGAACTACTCAATGATATTGAACTTTTCCAGAAGACAAATTTAATAGCACTGCGCAATACAAGATTTTTCAACATGTTTGGTTCTTGTGCGCTGACACTTCCCACATCAAAACCAGCCTCTGGCTTGATGGTAGTTGGCAAACCATTAGCGGAGAAAGACTTGGTTTCCGTTGGATTAAGCATTGAAGAAATTTTAAATGCCTAGTTTGCAACTTGGTATAAATCAGATAATTTAGACAAAATTTTTATAAGGAATACAAATATGAAAACGCGTGCCGCTGTTGCTTTTGAAGCTGGAAAACCTCTTGAAGTTGTTGAAGTCGATTTGGCAGGTCCAAAAGAAGGTGAAGTTGTTGTTGAAATTAAAGCAACTGGCATTTGTCATACCGACGAGTTCACGCTTTCAGGCGCTGATCCGGAAGGCATTTTCCCGGCAATCCTTGGCCATGAAGGTGCAGGTATTGTGGTTGATGTGGGCCCAGGTGTTAAAACACTCAAAAAAGGCGATCACGTTATTCCACTTTATACACCTGAGTGTCGCGAGTGTGATTATTGTACTTCTGGCAAAACAAACCTCTGTCAGTCTATCCGTGAAACACAAGGCCGTGGTGTGATGCCGGATGGCACTTCACGTTTCTCGATAAAAGGCGAGCCAGCGTTTCACTACATGGGTACATCAACCTTCGCAAATCACACAGTCGTACCAGAAATCGCTTTGGCAAAAGTGCGCGAAGATGCACCATTTGAAAGCATTTGTTACATCGGTTGCGGTGTAACCACAGGCATTGGCGCAGTCATCAATACTGCCAAGGTTCAACCAGGTGATAACGTTGTTATCTTCGGCCTAGGCGGCATCGGTCTCAACGTTATTCAAGGCGCACGTCTTGCAGGCGCTAACATGATTGTCGGCGTTGACATTAACAACGACCGTAAGGCATGGGGCGAGAAATTCGGCATGACACATTTCGTCAACCCAAATGAAGTGGAAGGCGATCTGGTGCCATACATCGTTGACCTTACCAAAGGTGGTGCGGATTATTCTTTCGAGTGTATCGGCAATGTAAACGTTATGCGCGATGCGCTTGAGTGCTGTCACAAAGGTTGGGGCACATCCATCATCATCGGCGTTGCAGGCGCAGGTCAGGAAATCTCAACGCGCCCATTCCAGCTCGTCACAGGACGCAACTGGCGCGGCACTGCCTTCGGTGGCGCAAAAGGGCGAACAGACGTTCCAAAAATCGTTGACTGGTACATGGACGGAAAAATTGAAATTGATCCAATGATCACCCACACCATGGGATTGGACGACATCAACAACGGCTTTGACCTGATGCGCAAGGGTGAGAGCATCCGAGGTGTTGTTAAGTTTTGAAGGTCATAATTATAGGCTTAATTATCACTGCCAACCTATTTATAAATGCTGTCCAGGCTAATAATATTTCTGGTCAGGACATGTATAATACCTGCAAAGGTAACTCCCAAGCGGAACAAGGGTTTTGTTTGGGATATACAATTGCATTAATGGAAGGGATTAAAATTGGCGCCGCACAAATTTTAGCGGCAAAAGGAACAGCTGATGCAACTGAACTTAATCAACTTATTGATCAAACGCTTCGGTTCTGTATTTCAAATTTGTCTAATGTACAAATAAAAGATGTTTTTATCGGGCATTTAGCTTCAAAAGAAAACTTAGTAGACAGCACAGCACGTCAGCTGTTTATAGACGCAATGCGCGACACCTTTCCGTGTAATTAACATGATCCTCTACGTCGACGCAGATGCCTGCCCTGTTAAACCGGAAATCATCAAAGTCGCTGAACGTCACAATCTTGAAGTAATCCAGGTCGCCGATGGCGGCTTGCGGCCTTCTCGTGATCCCATGGTACAGAACGTGATTGTTACCCAGGGTGCGGATGCCGCGGATGACTGGATTGCGGAAAATATTAGCGAACACGACATTTG
>CALHIB010000071.1 GCA_938030595.1 uncultured Rhizobiaceae group bacterium
AAATCACCTTCCGCTGCTGCCTTGACCCGCATCTGAATAGCTTCCCAAGGCGTGAGCAAATCAGAAAGTGATATCGTACAAAAATCATGCCCCAAAGGCGCGCCGGCTCGTGCTGCCGCAGCTTGTAATGCAGAAATACCAGGTGAAACCTCAATCGCAATGCGAGAAGCTGCATCAGACAAGCCACCATCGGCAAGAAGTTCAAATACAAGCGTTGCCATGGCATAGATGCCCGCATCACCTGAACATACAAGCGCTACATCCTTGCCCTCACCTGCAAGCTCCATGGCATGGCGAACGCGGTCTTCTTCCTTGCCAAGGTCAAAATCATGACGCGTCTTGCCTTCGGAAATTTCAGCAATGATATCGAGATAAAGCGAATAACCAACCAAGTCTGTTGCCTCTTGCACCATGCGGGTTACTTCCGGTGAACGCCAGGCTTCCTGGCCTGGCCCAATGCCCACGACGAACAATCTACCTTGGCTACGCCCCAATTCACTCATGTCTACAATCTCCTGACTGCGCGCGATCGCAACAGTTGCCCTTTTTGATTTTACTTTTGGAACGATTAATTCGCCCTCTTGCCCAACACTCGCCAACGCCGCACCTTCCGATACGCCGTGACAACCTACTTCTGCGAAAACCACCTCAGAAGGGTGGACTAGGCGAGGCGTTTCTTCTTCCAAAACCGCCGCTGGATAAAAACGTACAGGAACGTTTAAAGCACGCGCTGCCGCATGAATGGCAGCTTCATCAGATTTAAGATCAATCGACGCAATTCCAGCAATACACGTTTTGGGAATTTCGCTTTCAGCCAAAACCTGTTCGACCAGATCCATCACTTCTTGCGGTGAAGTATCCCGCTCGCACCCAATACCGATTACATGGCGTTTGGGATGAAACATCAATTCTAATGGCGCATAGTCTCGCTCAAGTTCCGCAATACTGAGCACGCATTCACCATCATCATCCAGCGGTAAATTACTCTCCATCAACCACTTTGCAGCATTTAGATATCGCCCTTGCAAACGCACTTCTTCTCCACCCAAAAGTGCAGCCATAACTGGCTTTGCATTTTCAGGATTTACCAGTGTCCACCCTTCTGGCGGATTGTCCAGTGCCAGTCCAAATCGTAGATCACCAGCAGTCGTAATCGCTGCATGAGATTGAAGAATTTCAGCCAGTTGCTTGGCCAACTCATTCGCACCATGATGCCCGCCAAGCAGTGGCACAACCGACGAACCATCTTCTGCAATAGCAAGCACGGGAGGCTCATTATATTTATCAACCAACTGATCAGCCAACAGCCTGATGATTGCACCAGAGGCCATAATTGCGATAAGCGGCTCACCACTTTTGAAGCAAGATTGAAGGTGCATTCGAACGTCAGAAAAACTGGAATCAGACTTTGAACAACGACCTTCAAGCCCTTGAATAGTCCCGCCAATTTCCTGCTTTATTTTTAACGCAACAGTATAAGCACGGTCAGAAAGAATGATGATATTGGGGATCATGAAACACCTTCCGAGTTGGGCATTTCCAAACCTTTAATCCAATCTTCAGCACCTTTGTAAATCAGTATCATCGAGAAGTATGGCGCTTTCTCTTCGCCGACATCTGCAAGCGGCATGACCTTTTGTGTGTCAAGCGAAACACGCTCAAGATAGCCCGCACGATGTAGTAAACCTGCTTCTTCGATAAGCTTACGTACACGTGAAAAGTGACGCCCGATTTTTATAATCGCAATCGCATCACCAGATTTGAAACGCTCTAGCAATACATTATCTGGCAAAGGCGCAGGCGTGATGGTAAGCACATCATTGCGTGCAGCCAACGGCCTTTGAAGTGCCGCTGCAGAGGCCATCAGCGAAGAAATACCAGGGACAATTTCGCAATTAAAATCGCCAGCCAAGCGCTCAAACAAATACATGAAGGAACCATAAAAAAACGGATCACCTTCACAGAGCACAACCACATCTTCTCCAGCACTCAAGTGCTCAGCAATTTCCTTTGCCTTTTCGTCATAGACACTCGCCGCAGGAAATCGCTCTACCCGCATAGGGATCACGATCGGAATTTCTTTTTGATCAGGCAGTATAAATTCCGAAACAATAGAACGCGCAAAACTTGTCCCATCATCAGGTGCCGGATAAGCAACCACAGAGCAACTCGTCAAAATGCGGTGTGCTTTGAGAGTAATCAGTTCAGGATCACCGGGTCCAACACCAATACCATATAGAGTTCCGCTCATTTTACGACCATCCATTGTGTTACAGGCATAAAGGGTTTCCATCCTTTAAAGCGCCCGACAGGTTCTGCCTGCTGTACTGTAATTCTGGAAAGTTCGCCACCGTGTTTTTCATAGAGTTGAAAAAGCTTTGCTTCGCTTTCAACCGTCACAGCATTGGCAACCAAGTGTCCACCAACTCGTAACGCACTCCAGCAGTTTTCAAAAGTTTCATCACTGGTCAAACCACCACCAATAAAAATCGCATCGGGCTGTTCTAATCCATTAAGCGCTTCAGGCGCTTTGCCTTCAACAATTTGAATTTTCTCAACACCAAGTTGAACCGCATTTTCACGGATCATCGCAATACGTTTTTCATTTGGCTCAATTGCAATGGCTCTCGCTCCACGTGCAGCCCGCATCCACTCAATCGCGATAGATCCACACCCTGCCCCGACATCCCAAAGAAGCGCATCAGAATAAGGCACGAGTGCAGAAAGTGTTGTTGAACGCACAATGCGTTTTGTCATCTGACCATCATGCACAAAAGCATCATCAGGCAGGCCGCCTGCGCGTGAATACCATTTGGCATTTTCATCAGCGATACATTCAATTGCAAGCGTATGAAAATCGGGAACCTCATGCGACCAGCTTTCAGCAAAGCCATCAAAGCGCATCTCTCGCTCGCCACCCAAAGCAGCCAACACTGTCATTTTACTTTGTCCAAAACCACGCTCGGTCAGGAGCTTGGCGACCACAGATGGACTTGTCTTATCCTTGGTCAAAACCAACAACCGTGCATTGGGTGCGAGATACGGCAAAATCTGAGATGCCGCGCGACCATGAATAGTCAGCGTCTCAAGATCAGCCAAACTCCACCCCATACGCGATGATGCCCATTGGAAGGCAGATAGTTGCGGATGAAAACGAACTTCTTCTTTTGGTATAGCTTTGAGAATACGTGCCCCTACAGAATACCAAAGCGGATCACCTGTTACCAAGACAACAATCTTCTTGCCCTGATGCGATTTAATCTCATCAATCATCGCATCAAATGGCGAAGGCCATGCAATGCGTTTTGCATCAGGATTGGGTGCAAGCGTATGATGGCGATCACCGCCGACGATCACTTCTGCATTTTTCAAACACGCGAGCGCTTGCGCAGAAAGACCATCCACACCATCTTCACCAATGCCAATGATATCAAGCCAGACACTCATGTTGCTGTCCCGACAGTTAGACCATTTACAACGCTGGACGCCATGGCAGAACCACCGCGCCTCCCGTGAACTGTAATGAATTCTAAACCTGAGGCATTTTCGCTAAGTGCTTGTTTTGACTCAGCCGCACCGATAAAACCAACTGGAATTCCTATAATCAGCGCAGGCTTTCCAGCTCCTTCTTCGATACGCTCCAACACCCTGAAAAGAGCCGTCGGCGCATTACCAATGACAACAACAGAGCCTTCCAACTCATCCCAAAAATCAACAGCAGCAGCAGATCGCGTATTGCCAATCTCCTTGGAATAAGCAGGAACTTGCGACGCATTCAAGGTGCATATCAGGCTATTATTTTTTGGTAAAAATTTCTCAATAATACCAGCCTTGACCATCTCCACATCGGTATAGATCGGCTTGCCAGCAGCCAATGAACGCTTGCCAGCATCGACGGCATTTTCAGAAAACTCAAGATCATCCAACACATCAATCATGCCGCATGAATGAATCAGCCTGGTCGCAACAGGGCGCATTTCTTCTGGCAATTGATCAAGCCCCGCCTCACGCTCTACCGTTGCAAAAGACTGTTTATAAATCTCGGCAGGGTCCTTGATATAATCAGCAACGCTCATCTGCGTGGCTTACTTTTTCTTCATACTGTTTGGCCCATGCGGATGGTCAGCATGGGGGTATGGATGATGATGGTGACCATGATCATGCTTGTGATCGTGCGAGTGATCATGTGAATGGTCATGTCCATGTTCATGACTATGATCGTGAGAATGATCATGAGTATGAAGCGGCGTCCATGGCAGGTCGTGTTTCTTGCAAAACTCTTCATCACGACAAGACGCATCGCAGTCGCCTTTACATGGACAATTCTCCAAACCGCCACCGATACCCTCAACGTGGTGGTGATGGCTTTCCTGAGCAAGGCCTACCTGATCTTCGAAGCCCAGAACCTGATCACGGTATTTACACATCTGGCAATTCATCACTGCCGTACCTTCAACAATTTCGTTTACGCGATCGCGAAATGTTTGAAGTACGAGTGGGTGATCGTTGAGATACCCTGCCTTGACAAATTCAATATCCGGATGACGTTCTGCAACCTGGTCAGTGTATGAATAGATGCGTTTGATCAAAACACCTGTGAACAAGAAATAAGGAAACACAACAATACGTTTGTAGCCAAGCTTGGCTGCATGTTCGAGGCCGGGCTCAACCAGCGGGAATGTTACACCTGAATAACAAGTCTCTCCCCAGCCAAAGCCCATGCCTTCCCAGACCATGCGCATCACCTTGGAAACATTTGAGTTGGCGTCTGGATCTGAAGAACCACGTCCAACAACCATCAACAAGGTTTCTTCAGGTGCGACTTCAGTATCGCAATCGTCTATCGCTTCCTGAATGCGCTCGGCCGCTGCACGGATCATTTTCAGATCAACGCCAAGCTCACGGCCATATTCGACACTCATACCAGGGTTTTGGGCAGCATAAGTATTCAAGACAGAGGGGATATCATTCTTGGCGTGCCCTGCTGCAAAAAGCATTCCCGGCACTGCCAAAACTTTAGTAACGCCCTGATCACGAAGACTATCAAGTCCTGCATGAATGACCGGAT
This sequence comes from uncultured Rhizobiaceae group bacterium, assembly GCA_938030595.1. Taxonomy (GTDB): domain Bacteria; phylum Pseudomonadota; class Alphaproteobacteria; order Rhizobiales; family Rhizobiaceae; genus JAALLB01. Next base: position 5,069 of record CALHIB010000071.1, read on the forward strand.
TACAAAACTCAAGATAACCATATTCAACGGGTGTAGTTGGGAACAGCTCTTTCAAGCCTTTTGCAACTTTGGAGAATTCTTTTGCAGCATTTTGATTACGACTGCCATGGCCACAAACCATGATACCAAGTTTTTCAGCCATTTTAATTATCCCTCTACAGGAGCTTCTTCACCAAGCTCAATTTCTTCTTCGGTTTCTTCTTCGTCCTCTTTATCAGTCAACTTGCCGATTGCAACCGCAAGTGCGCCAGCAACAATGACAGCACCAAGACCAACCCAATGGGCATGCCCCGCAAGTTCACCAACATGCCCCAAATGCGCATAAACCGGCGTTGCAAAAAACACAGCCATTATCACCATTAATGCTCGCAACATAAAATGCTCCATTATCATGAGTTTGATGCAAATCAGAAGAGGAAAGAGAAAGCCGCAGTTCTGTCAATAGAACTGCAATCCAGGATGATTTCTGTTTTAGTCCCCTACTTGGGTCAACTTCACCAGAGTCTTTCTCAGCCAACTTTAATGGCATCATCAATTAGTCTCTACGATAATCATTAGTAAGTTTTGGGTCAAACGCTTTCACGCCTTCAAACACATAAAAAGCGACCAATTATTTAAGCTTCACGCATCTTTGCTATTTCTTCAGCAGACAGACCTAGTAGATCGGATATTTTACGGATCAGCTCAGCTTCATTGGCGTGAACTTGGTTATCAGACTTTGCAATCGATAATAAATGAACAAGTAATGTTTTCTTACGCTCCCATTCCAAGCCCTCAAACATTGCAACGGCATCATCTACGCTGGTTTCATATCCAAAGTCTTGAAGATATTCTATCACCTTGGGCACATCTTCTTCAGGGATATCAAAGGCGATTTTGCAAATACGTTTAAAATTTTCCAATTCTTCAGGCTTCAACCTTCCATCAGCAAACATCATTCGAACAAGCAAGATTAACTCACTTGTAAGCTGCAAATCTTCAGCAACTCTTTTGACCGAATTATCTGTATCAAGCCAATTCTTGATTTTATCGATAACACTCATGCTTCCCCCAATTCAAACCTGACACAAAACGGCAAAAATAAACCATTTGTTATGAATAACAGAATATTAATTATTGAATAGTTTTTTTTAAGGGCAGGCAATATTGAATAGGGGCTCTGTAATAAAATGAAGAAGAGTAATAATTACGGCATTGATATCAAAGCATTAGCCAATAATGAAAAAGCAATTGAAATACTGCTAAATGACTATACTCGTCTACATGACAAGTTAGAAGAACAAAACTTTTCTGCAAAAACAGATGTGGAAAATGCCCAAACGCAAATACACGAAGCTCTTGAAGTCTTGGATGATGGTTTTGTGCTCTATGACAAGGAAGATAGACTTGTTGTTTGCAATGACGCGTTTAAAAAACAGTTTGGTGAAGTAGGAAAAAAGTTAAAAGTTGGCGAAACTTATGAGACCTTAACTTATAAAGTAGCTTATTCTGGTATCGTCCCAAACATCGAAGGCAAAGAAGATGAGTTCGTTGCAAAGCTTGTGGAGCAACGCAAATCGGATGAGGGCGTTGAAAAAGTTTTTCAGACTCATGATGGCCAGTGGATCAGACAGCGTGACAAGCGTAACAGTTCTGGTGGTCTGGTAGGGTTACGAACCAATATCACAGAGCTAAAAACCCGAGAAGAAGAGCTTGCGAAGGCAACCAGGCTCTTCACAGAAACAACAGACAGCATGCTACAAGGAATTGTTGTATTTGAAGACAACAAAATACAGTTTTACAACCCAAGACTGCTTGAACTATTGCAGATAACAGAAAATGATATTTCAATTGGTGACACGTTTGAAGAATTTCTGAACAACTTAAAGGCCTGCGGCCATTACGATAACAACGATGAAATTGTTCAAAAAAATATAGAAATGATGAAAAGCGGGGAAGTTCATCAAGTAGAGCGCCAAACTCATTACGGCACCAACCTAAGAGTAGACGTAATACCTCGCAGCGATGAAAATGTAATATTAACTTATACTGACATTACAGAAATCAAAAAGCGTGAACTGGAATTGGAATATGCTCGTTCAGAAAGCGAAACCGTTTTTAATCGACAATCAAGGATTGCCAGTGCAATTGTCCAAGGCATTATTATGTTTGAAAAGGGCAAGATTGTATTCTTCAACGACCAAGCGTTTGAAACATTAGAACTAACAAAGGATATATTGTACGAAGAACAAACTTTTGAAAACTTCTTATCCATGCAAGTTGAACATGGATGTTTCCAAACGAAAGAAGAAGGCTATGAGTTCGTAAACGACCATATTAACGTGGTATCAATTGGTATTCCTTATCAATTGGAAAGAACTACCAAAAACGGCAAAACACTACGCATTGATGGTGTGCCTAATAAAAAAGAAGATACTTTATTATTAACATTCACAGATATTACAAACCTGAAAGAGCGTGAACTAGAGTTAAACAAAGCAAAAATCGAAGCAGAAAAAGCTTCGGAAATTCAGTCCGCTTCTGCAAACGCTATGGTTCAAGGTCTGCTTTTCTTCCACGATAGTAAACTTGAATATTTCAATCCAAAATTTCTTGAGCTTGTTGGTGCACAAAAAACCCAAGTTCGCAAAGGGATGTCTGCAGCAGAAATATTAGAGTTGCAAATACAACTGGGCGTTTTTGATGATGAAATTTCTTCGCAAGAATATGAAGCAGAAATCAAGAAGAATTTTGCAATGCAAAATTCATATTCTCTTGAGCGGACCATGCGAAACGGCAAGACACTCAAAGTAGACGCTGTCGTAACAGACAACAAAGGATTGGTCGTCACATACAGCGATATTACGGAAGCTAAAAAACACGCAGAAGAACTTCAAGAAACAATGAAAATTGCAGAATCTGCAGAACGTGCAAAATCTGAATTTTTGGCCAACATGTCTCATGAAATCCGCACCCCAATGAACGGTGTTATGGGTATGGCCGAACTTTTAGCTTCCACAGAGCTAGATACAAAACAGAAAATGTTCACCGATGTAATTGTAAAATCTGGCGCTTCATTGCTTACGATTATTAATGACATACTTGATTTTTCCAAAATTGATGCCGGCCAAATGGAACTGGATCCAGCACCATTTAACCTTGCAGAAGCAGTTGAAGATGTTGCTACGCTTGTTTCATCCAAGGT
>CALHIB010000072.1 GCA_938030595.1 uncultured Rhizobiaceae group bacterium
GTAGACGCACCAGCTTCTGCTCTTGCAGAGATGGAACGTCAAATGCGCATCAACGAAGACATCCTTCGCTTCATGACCATTCGCGTTGAAGAGCATGAAGAAGGTCCATCAGCAATGATGAAAAAATCAGATCGTGATGACCGTCCTCGCCGTAATGACCGCGAAGATCGTCCACGTCGTGACGCACCTGCTCCAGTAGCAGCAAGTGAAGGAGAATAAATCATGGCTATCGCATCAACATCAGGCGGCCGTCGTCCATTTAACCGACGCAAGAAGTCTTGCCCGTTTACTGGCGCAAATGCTCCTAAAATCGACTACAAAGACACAAAGCTTCTTCAGCGTTATGTTTCTGAGCGTGGTAAAATCGTACCATCACGCATCACATCAGTCAGCATGAAGAAACAACGCGAGCTTGCAAAAGCAATCAAGCGTTCACGTTTTCTTGGCCTACTGCCATACGTGATTGGCTAATATGAATACTTGAGGGGTGGTTCAGCCTCCCCTCAGTTTTAGTGCCCGCCTAATTGGTAATTATGAGCGAGCACGGCAACTTACTCCCGAAAAGTGGGAACCGGTTTTCGGACAAGAGTAAGTTCCAAATAAAATTGAACCCAAGTTGGGGCAATAAGGCCTCTAACTGTTCGGCACAAGCCAGGAAACAGGACAGCGACATGAACATGAGCCCAAAGGCCATACTCATATCTATAGCAGCAGGACTTGCGTCCGCACTTTGCGTTATGGCGTCTTATGGAGTTGGCGCTGGTGCGTCACCCTTGATATTGCTTGCAGCTTTCCCGATTTATGTTGCAACACTATCTCAAGGGACAGCTGTTGGTGTTGGTTCATCAATCCTCGCAATCATGGTGGCCGCAACAGCAATCAGCCCGCAAGCAGGCATTTTCCTGGGTGCAGTTTTCACAATCCCCGCTTCGATCATCGGCAATCAGGCGAACCTTGCGCAAGATGACAATGGCGAAATGGAATGGTTCCCTTTGCCAAGACTATTCTTCAATCTATGTATTGTGGTATCGCTAGGCTTAGGTTTGATTATATTTTTATCAGGCTACGATACTGAAATTCTGGCTGCCGGAATGCTTGCAACGATACAAACTGCACTGGAAGCAAATCCTCGACCTCAGCCAATCAATGCCGATGAGCTTAAACAATTCATTGAATTTACCGTCAGCATTCTACCTTTTATTTTAAGCGGTATCATTTTAATCGTTCACATCCTCAGCATCCACCTTGCAGCTTCTGTTTGCAGAGCTTCAAACATGATGCCAAGACCAAAGGATGATATCGCACTTACAACAAACCTTCCAAAACTCGCGATCATGCTTATGCTGATAAGTCTGGTTTTGAGTATGATGTTAAGCGGCCTGCCACAAGCAATCATCATGTTATTTGCTGGTACTTTTATCATGGCCTTCTCATTGATTGGCCTGGCTTCACTACACTTAAAGCTGCGCAATAACCCTGCAGGCAGTGTGTTTTTGATCATACTCTACGTGATAATTTTCATCACATATCCGCTCTTTTATTTACTCTCGATAAGCGGAATTTTTAAATCCTTTAACCAATCAACCAATCAAACAAACACCCCGCCAAATGCGGGATAGTAATTTTCTTGAAAGGAAAAACAATGCAAGTAATTCTACTGGAACGCATCGCCAAACTGGGTCACATGGGTGACGAAGTAACCGTAAAAACAGGTTACGCCCGTAACTTCCTATTGCCACAAGGCAAAGCCCTTCGTGCAAATGCAGCAAACCGCGCACAATTTGAAGCACAACGTGCTGAACTTGAGCAACGCAACGACGAACGCAAGGCAGATGCAGTCAAGATCAAGGATAGCCTTGACGGCAATACATACGTCCTTATTCGTTCTGCTGGTCAGACAGGTCAGCTATACGGTTCGGTTTCAACACGTGATGTTGCTGCTGCACTGGATGAAAATGGCTTTAAAATTTCCCGCAACCAAGTCAACATGCCAACACCAATCAAGGTAATTGGCCTGCACGAACTTTCAATCATTCTGCACCCAGAGGTTGAAGCAAACATCTCTGTAAACGTTGCCCGTTCTGAAGATGAAGCAGAGCGTCAGGCATCTGGTGAAGATCTTACAGCACGCGATGAGCAATTCGAACACGTAGCTGTTGATTATGAAGGTGATGATGTAGATCTGTCGGAAGTTTTCGAAAATGAAGATGACGCAGAAGCTGTAGAAGAAGTAAGCGAAGAAGAAAACAACGCTTAATTCTTTTTATACCCGAGAATCACAAGGCGCGGAGGCATGTCCCCTGCGCCTTTTTTATTTGTAAATCGTCGAATAAGAATCATATATAAAGAGTCAATTAGACAAGAAATATTTTTGCCCCCCTGTGAATAATGGGAAGAACGGTAAGAAAAAAAGAATTAAATTATTATGTGTGAAATCCGTTTGAATTCCTCAGTTTTCTGCGTACAACATTTCATGGGAAAATCGGCAAAGCGGGACAAATCAGATGGCAGATGCAATAGCAAAAATTGGCGGCGAACAAGAAAAAAGTTACCGCACCGCACCTCATAACATTGAGGTTGAGCAAGCTCTATTGGGTGCCATTCTCGTAAACAACGATGCCTATTACCGCGTATCTGACTTTCTGAAACACACGCATTTCAACGAACCCATTCACGACGAGATTTACCGCGTGGCAGAAGAGATGATCCGTGCAAACAAAACTGCAAATCCCGTCACGCTAAAAACCTTTTTGCCACAAGAGGAAAAAGTCGGTGACATGTCGATTGCCCAATATCTGGCGCGTCTGGCTGCAGAAGCCACTACCATCATCAATGCCGAAGATTATGGCCGTTCAATCTTTGACCTCTCAACGAGACGCAATCTCATCACAATCGGCGAAGACATGGTCAACATCGCCTATGATGCGCCGATTGAAACCTCACCTTCTGACCAAATCGAAGATGCTGAGCGCCGCTTGTTTGATCTGGCAGAAAAAGGCGGCAGTGATGCGGGCTTTAGCACGTTTGGCAACGCAATGAATATTGCTCTTGATATGGCGGCCGCAGCCTACCAGCGTGATGGTGGCCTATCAGGCGTGGCAACAGACATTGGTTCACTTGATGCTCGCATGGGTGGCTTGCAGCCTTCTGATTTAATCGTACTGGCGGGACGTCCCGCCATGGGTAAAACCTCACTTGCAACCAACATCGCCTTTAACATTGCCAATAATTACAAAGGCGACGTCGAACCAGATGGCGCACCTTCAGCACTGGATGGTGGTGTCGTGGGCTTCTTCTCTCTCGAGATGTCATCCGAACAGTTGGCTACTCGTATTATCTCTGAGCAGGCCGAAGTATCATCAAGCAAAATCAGACGTGGTGAAATTACCGAAGCTGATTTTGCCAAACTATCGATTTGCGCAAGTGAACTTTCCAAGACCCCGCTTTACATAGATGAAACTGGTGGCATTTCCATTGCACAACTTGCTGCACGCGCAAGGCGACTTAAGCGCCAAAAAGGCCTGGACGTTATCATCATCGACTATATTCAGTTGATGCAAGGTTCTGGCAAAAACGCTGGCAACCGCGTGCAGGAAGTAACCGAAATCACAACAGGCTTGAAAGCTTTGGCGAAAGAACTTGGCACTCCCATCATCGCCCTTTCCCAGCTTTCACGTCAGGTTGAAAACCGTGAAGACAAACGCCCACAACTGGCAGACCTTCGCGAATCAGGTTCCATTGAACAGGATGCGGATGTGGTGTTATTTGTGTACCGTGAAGAATATTACTTGCAAAATTCCGAACCGGAAGAAGGCACGGAAGAACACGTAAAGTGGCAAGAAAAAATGCAACGCGCCCGTGGCCGTGCAGAAGTCATCATAGCCAAACAACGTCACGGACCAACCGGCTCCGCACAACTGCAATTCCAGGGTGAGTTCACACGCTTCTCCGATCTGGCAGAAGAAGATTACCTGCCAGAACGCATGGAATAGATTTAGAATAAAGAGTAAAAACCATGTCCACAGCACCTCGCTTAACCATCGATTTAAATGCGCTTGTCCAAAACTGGCTGAAGTTAAAAGAAAAATCTGGCAGTGCCGAATGTTCTGCGGTTATCAAAGCCAATGCCTATGGCCTTGGGATAGAACCCGTTGCAACTGCATTGACTAAAGCAGGTTGTAAAACTTTCTTTGTCGCAATGGCAGAAGAAGGCGCACGCGTTAGAGAAGTTGCATCAGATGCAAGAGTTTTCATTTTAAACGGTATTTTCGCCGATACCATGGACGTGATTACCGAGCATACTCTTTCCCCAGTTTTGGGCAATGTGGATCAAGTAGCCCTTTGGGCAACACGCGGCAATGGTGGCGCCTGCGCACTGCATGTGGATACGGGTATGAACCGTTTGGGAATGGATGTTGAAGAAGCGCTTGCCTTGTCTGAAAACAAATCCATGCTTTCACGACTAAATGTAAAGGTTCTTATGTCCCATCTTGCCTGTGCCGATGAGCCAACCCATGAGCACAATACACTGCAACATGAAAATTTTCGCAAATGCATGAGCAAATTCAGCGGCTTGAAAGCATCTTTTTCCAACAGCGCCGCAACGCTTGCCCGTCCTGATTTCCATTATGATCTGACCAGACCCGGTGTTGCAATATATGGTGGTGAAGCCTTGAACGACGTACCAAACCCAATGAAACCAGTTGTGACAGCTCAGTCACGCATCCTGCAAATCCGCCATGCAAAAGTGGGCGAAAAAGTTGGCTATGGCGCGGAAGCAGAACTCACAAGACCAACCAAAATAGCCACAATCTCAGGAGGCTATGCAGACGGTTTCCACCGCGCCCTATCAGGTGTCGGTGTACCACTTAGAGGCGCAAAGCCGGAAGGCGGAAACGTCTGGCTGGAAGGCCACCTATGCCCCATCCTCGGCCGCGTCTCCATGGACCTGATCACCGTCGACGTAACCGACGTGCCAGACCAGATTTTGCAAGAGGCTAAATGGGTAGAGCTATTCGGCAAAAACATCGCAGTCGATGATGCAGCACGGGCATGTGGTACAATTGGCTATGAATTGCTGACGTCGCTGGGTGGGCGGTACCAGCGATCCTTTATTGGTTAAAGTTTATCACTCAAAACCTGTGCTTTAAACTGCTTCGCAGACTATACAATATATATTCAAGCGCCTCCCATCCCAACTACACGCAGATCATTGTAATTGGTGGTTGTTGAAGCCAGTTGATTCAATCTGCAAGATATCTTCTTCAACACTTTGTTATCAAATGTCATTCTGCGTGTGTGACTTTATCACTAAAAGAATTCAAAGTTCTGGTTTATCTGGTTCAACACTGGAAATCAGCATCGTCTCACGGGGTAAAATGGACATAGTATTTGGATATATTGCCGGTCTCCTGACCCTGCTGAACCCATGTGTGCTGCCGGTTTTGCCCGTTATATTGATTACAGCGCTTAACACACATCGGCTTGGCACTTTATATTTGTGTGCAGGATTGTGTACTACGTTTGTTGTGGTTGGCATGTTCGTTGCTTCGCTCGG
>CALHIB010000073.1 GCA_938030595.1 uncultured Rhizobiaceae group bacterium
CGTTCGATCTCATGGTCTGTGAGGGCAGGAATAACAGGCGCAACCATGGTAGAGGTTGGAATGCCTGCTTTTGTTAAATCTCGAATGGTCTTAAGGCGAAGTCCAGGTGTTGCCGCGCGTGGTTCCATGGTGCGTGATAAACGCCTGTCGAGTGAAGTAATAGACACACAAACCTTTGCCAGGCCTTTGGCGGCCATGCGTGATAGAATATCTATATCACGCGTTACCAATGCAGATTTGGTTACAATGCCAACCGGGTGATGGGCCTCTTCCAGGACTTCCAAAATTTCACGGGTGATCCGCCATTGCTTTTCAATCGGTTGGTATGGATCGGTATTCGTACCCAAGGCAATGGTCCGTGGTTTATAGTTTTTCTTGGCCAATTCTTTTTTGAGTAATTGCGCAGCATTGGGCTTTGAATAAAGTGTGGTTTCAAAATCCAGCCCAGCAGACAATCCCATAAAAGAATGTGTTGGACGCGCAAAGCAATAAATGCATCCGTGCTCACAGCCACGATAAGGATTAATTGAACGATCAAACCCAATATCAGGCGAATCGTTCTTGGTGATTATTGTCTTGGGCTTCTCTATCTGAACATGCGTTCTAAACGGCGGCAATTCATCAAGCGTCTGCCAGCCATCATCAAAGACATGATACGAGTTTTTGTCAAAACGCGACGAAGGATTAAGCGTTGCAGCACGCCCTTTGTTGAGTGGAGCATGGCGCAATTTATCAGCAGAAGTGTCACGACCATCTGCAATGACAGAGGAACCCATATAAGCTTCATGGGCTTTTACAGTCTCAACATTTTGTTCACGCACAGCACCCATGAGTTTTCTCCTTGCTCGATTCCATTCAGGACAATATTCCTAACAAAGAAAAAAGAACAAAACAAGAACTTTTAGTAAAATATTTTAAGCAGTCACTTTTGCAAATATGAAGTTTTCATTTTGAATTCACATATCTTCAAGTGCAGTGTCTTGTGGTTGCAATGTTTTCAGATTAAGTCTGTTCCAGATTATCATTGTTCAAACTAAATTGTGATTTATGTCAGATTACACAAACCACCAAAGGTTTATGGCCGAATTTATCGGGACAGCAATTTTGCTTGCTACTGTAGTGGGGTCGGGCATCATGGCTGAACAACTGTCTGGTGGTAATGTTGCAATAGCCTTGCTGGGTAATACACTGCCAACAGGTGCAATTTTATTTGTTTTGATTACACTTTTTGGCCCTGTTTCAGGTGCTCACTTTAATCCCGCTGTAACACTTGTATTTGCCCTTAGAAAAGAAGTATCCAAACGTGAGGGGCTTTTGTTTGTTGCGGCTCAAATTATCGGTGGCATCATGGGGGTATGGGCCGCGCATATCATGTTTGGTTTGGACGTCTTGCAGTTATCTCAAAAATCACGAACGGGCAATGCGCAGTGGATCGCTGAAATTATTGCAACATTTGGTTTGATCGTAACTATTCTAGGAACATTGAAATCCAAACCAGATGCGGTACCGCTTGCGGTTGGACTTTATATCACGGCAGCTTATTGGTTTACGGCATCAACCTCTTTTGCAAACCCTGCTGTAACTATTGCACGGTCTTTGTCAGATACTTTCGCAGGCATTATGCCACTGCATATGCCAGGATTTATTGCCGCACAGATGATCGGTGCTGCCATTGCCTCCATATATTGTAAATGGCAATTTAATCGCTAATCGCAATCTAACCAAATATGTTATTGGCTGGCTACAATTGACAAATCTCAAATTAAGCCTAATTTGTTAATAATATTAAGTGCTTAGGGGCAATAGCATGAGTGAGCAGAAATTTTCATTACCGCAGAATGCCATAAAAACATTGCAAAATATCAATAGGCTCCAAGCTGTGGAAGATACGGGGCTAACGGGTCTGCAAACACCACAAGGCTTTCAACAGATATGCTCAACGGTGGCGTCAGTATTCAATGCTCCTGTTGCGCAAATTACATTACTGGAAGAGCTGCGACAGTGTATAAAAATAAGCATTGGATTTGATATCAAGGAAGCGCCAACTGCTACTTCATTTTGTGCTTATACGATAAGCTCTCATGACGACATCACCATAATAAAAGACACTTTGGAAAATGATATCTTCAGGACAAATCCCTATGTTGTCGAACCGCCATACGTACGGTTTTATGCAGGATGTCCACTCGTGTTTAATGGTGAAAAAGTAGGCACACTTTGCGTTTATGATTTTCAACCACATGAAACTGTTAGTGAAGAACAACAAGATTTTTTGCGAAAACTAGCGCTTGATGCGGAAATTGCCATTTATGGTGAGAAGCTTGTACTTAATTAAGTCCATGAATTAAAAAAAGCGCCCTTCTTTATAAAAGGACGCTTTGTAGGAATTTAACAATTAATAAGCTTTAAGCGTTTTTGCGCTTCACCTCTTCCATGAAACGATATTTGATAACGGGTGCATCGTATTCGATGACCGGAACAGGAATGTTTCCGCTTTCGCATTTACAAACGATAATTGTCATCTTGTCAGAGGCAAGTGCTGCTTTCATAACATCAACGGCTTCTTCCGCCTGACATTCAACAACGTTCTCACAGCCACAAGCTTCTGCAACTTTAGCAAGTGAAGTCTTTTGACCAGCGTAGGTTGGTTGGTCGCCCGTTGAGCCATAGCTACCATTGTCCACAATGAAGAGGATGAAGTTATCTGCTACATTATTGGCAATCGTTGGCATGGTGCCCAGGTTTGTGAGGATTGAACCATCGCCATCAATTGAAATGACTTTGGCTTTTTGTGAAAGCGCAAGACCCAAACCAATCGAAGAAGAAAGACCCATGGTGCCAAGCATGTAAAAGTTTGTCGGCTGGTCATCCATCATGTGGAGTTCCTGGCTTGGAAGGCCGATGTTACAAACAACCAGTTCATCTCTAATAACCGGAAGCAGGTTTTTGATAATGTCACTGCGGATCATATTAGTATCCTCCCCAGAAGTTAGAGTCGGTTAGAATAGCCGTTGGTTTGCGGCTCATATAAGTGTGGTTCAAAATACTGTCGAGGTCTTTGATGTCTTCCGGCTCGTGAAAGTGATAGGTCTGGATTTTCAATTCGTCCAGAAGTGCCTTCGTGTGCTTTGCCATCTCAACCTGAATGGCAACTTTCTCGCCAATCTCACCACGGTATGAAATAATCATCGGCAGTGGCATATTATAGAACTGGGTTAGTGAGGAAAGCGTATTGAAGGTCACACCAAGCGCTGTGTTTTGCATGATGATGCAAGGGCGTTTGCCACCCATATAAGCACCAGCACAAAGCCCCATGCCCTCGTCTTCCTTGTTGGAAGGCACGTGCATGATGGACGGTTCATTTTCCACGATATCAATTACACCCGCCAATTGTTTGCAGGGTACTGTTGTTACAAATTCTACCTTATTGCGAACAAGGCTTTGTACGATGTCATTACTCACGGACATTTTGTGTCCCTTTCGTTTTGTGAGGGTAAAGGTTTATTCTGCTTGTAGATTAAAAGTTTCATCCGGGAAATATTTTTCCAGACGTATATCAGCCGTACGCGCGTGACCTTCCATGCCTTCAAGGCGGGAAATACGAGCGGTTGCTTCGGCAATTGGTTTCGCACCATCACGCGTTGCTCGCTGCCAGGTTACGATCTTCATGTATTTATGTACGGAAAGACCACCAGAGTATTTTGCTGCACGCGAGGTTGGAAGCACATGGTTAGTGCCTGACGCCTTGTCGCCAAATGCTACGGTCGTCTCTTCACCCAAGAAGAGCGAACCGTAACATTCAAGGCGACCCAGCCACCAATCAAGATCCTCTGCCTGAACGGTCAAATGTTCAGGTGCATATTCATCAGACTTTGCAGCCATGGCTTCACGGTCTTCACAAAGGATAACCTCCGCATAATCGCGCCAAGCAGCTTCTGCATTTTGTGAGTTTACTTCAGGCAGATCAGCAATCAGTGGTGGAACCAGTTCCATGACTTTTTCTGCCAATGCCTTGTCGTCTGTAACAAGCCAAACTGGAGAGTTGTAACCATGCTCTGCCTGACCAACCAGGTCTGAAGCAACAATAGCAGGGTCTGCGGTTTTATCAGCAAGGATAAGAGAGTCGGTTGGACCCGCAAACATATCAATACCAACGCGACCATAAAGAATACGCTTTGCTTCAGCTACGAACTGGTTACCAGGCCCGACAAGAATATCCGCTTCCGGCAGGCCAAACAGACCAAACGCCATGGAGGCAACACCTTGGACACCACCGAGCGCAAGTATTTTATCTGCACCACAAATGTGTGAGGCGTAAACGATTGCGGGTGCAATGCCAATTTCAGGGCGAGGAGGGGAGCAGGCAATGATGTTTTTACAACCCGCAACTTTAGCTGTTGTAACCGTCATGATTGCAGAAGCAATGTGGCTATAGCGACCGCCTGGAATGTAGCAACCAGCGGTTTGACACGGAATGCTTTTTTGCCCGGCAATCAAACCTGGAACGACTTCAACTTCTACGTCCTGACAAGTTTCAAGTTGTAGTTCAGCGAATTTTTTGACGTTTGCATGTGCGAACTGAATGTCTTTTTTCAGCTGGTCTGGCACAAGCGCACAGGCAGCTTCAATTTCTTCTTCTGTTAAAAGAAGATTGCCATCGTAGTTGTCGAATTTTTTTGCATACTCAAGCGCCTTGGCGTCACCACCTTTTTCAATGTCATCAAGGATGGCTTGGACGGTATCACGAACGTCAGATGTATCGGTTGTTGGCTGCTTTGAGGATTTTTTTAAATAGGTGTAGGTCATATCCGCTTTTTTCACTCCAAAATGTAAGCGCTTACATTTTTCATCGTAATCCACTATTATTGTTTATGCAAGCTCTTACATTTATTTTCTTGTGCGTTAAAGTTAGTAAGATTTGAAAAGGCCAGAAAAGTGCAAAAACCTGAAATACCAACGCTGGACGATGTAGCGCGTGATGCAAAAGTATCTACGGCAACTGTGTCGCGTTGTCTTAATTTCCCTGACCGTGTTTCAGCCAAGACCCGTGACAAGGTCATGAAGGTCGTCAAGGACTTGGGTTACACGCCAAATTTTGGCGCGCAGGCTTTGGCTGCAAAACGCACAAATACCTTTGGTGCGATTGTGCCCACCATGAACAATGCCATTTTTGCTGCTGGCCTGCAGGCATTTCAGGAAGAGTTGGGAAAGAAGGGCGCAACGCTTCTGCTCGCTTCGTCTTCCTACAATGGGGAAATTGAAGAAGAACAAATCCGCTCTCTGGTCTCTCGTGGTGCTGACGGGCTTTTGCTGATTGGCACAAGGCGTGATGAAAAGATTTATCGTTTTCTGGAAGATCGCCAAATTCCCTT
>CALHIB010000074.1 GCA_938030595.1 uncultured Rhizobiaceae group bacterium
ATCACCTGGACCACTTCCAACAAGGTAGACTTTTCCTGCTTCATCGTTTTGGTTTTGCGCTTCTTCAAACAAAGTATTGAGTGTTCGGGCCACGCCTCGCTTACCGCCCTCGCGCAAGGCTGAGGGTCCAAGATCATAGAAATAACGAGACCAAAACTTTCTGCGTATACGTCCGCTTGGAAGGCGTGATGCCTTTGGGCGAAAATATTCCGCCAGTTTTGCAAGCAGGCCTAATTCGTTTGGCAGGCTCTCTTCGATTTGCGCTTTTATTTTACGCGCAAGAATTGGCGCGGTGCCTTCCGTTCCGATTGCAATCGTTACAGGGTCACGGTCTACCAATGCAGGGGTGATAAATTCACTCTCTTGTAGATTATCAACGATGTTAAAAAGCACATTAGCCATTTTGGCTTTTGCTGCTGTTATACCATCCAGCTCTTCATCATCTTCAGCGGCATATACCATGGCCGTATTATAAAAATCATCCATTTGGATTTTACGACGAACAATTTCTAAAAGACCAGCTTTTGCCCAACTCTCCACCTGTTGGTCAACCTCGGTTGCAAATACGACAACATTACCTTCTGTCTTCAAAAGCAAGCGAAGCTTCGCGATTGCGCACTCACCCGCACCTGTGACAAGGATGCGTTTGTTTTGAACATTCAAAAAAACCGGAAAGTGACGCATTCTAAATACCTTTTCTCACCAATGGTGGTGCCAATATTTTCTAATATGCGCCTTAAACGATCTATTTTCAAAGGATATTTTTTTGAATTATTAACATTTTTTGGAATGAAATGCTCAAAACAACCATATTTTAGAAACCCAGATAATTAGCCATAAAAATCAGACCTCTATTAACTTGTTTCAAGCTCTGAAAATCAATAATTTTCCATTGATATCTTCATTTTCCAAGTATTCAATCTCAAGCTGCTCTTCCAATTTAAGGGTGTTCTCTTGAACAGCTTTTTCAAGGTTTTCTGGCCAATTTGTTTCAACCCAGCCTTTTCCATTTACAGTGATTACTGCATACCCACCAGGTTTTAATATATTAAGCAAATGATGCAGGTGTTCAGGATGAGGCGGACCAAATCCAAATACACCAGAGCTGAAAATTGCATCATAAGGCTCGGATATATTGATCGGATTTGTGAGGTCGACTTCTTCCAGGGATACGTATACACCAGTTTTCTTTGCTTGCTCGAGCATTTCTGGTGACAAATCCCTGCCATGAATGTTAGAATAACCTTGCTTGTTCAATGCAACACCCGAAAGACCGGTTCCACAACCCGCATCCAGAACTTTGGCCTTTTTGTTCAAAACCCTCTTGGCGAACTCTTCTGCTGCAGGTTTAAAACCCATCCAGCCAAATTCACCCGTTGTTTGGGCATCATATGTCTCTGCCCAATCACGATAAATCTGACGTTGATCTTCTACCGTTTTATTGCCATAGACATTTTTGAGTGTGGTACTTTTTACCATGCATAATCCTGGAAAGTTGCTTTACCAAGATTACCTTAATGCAGAAGTCGCAAAATACGCAATGGTGGCAACACTCGCTGTCAGTACAGTTCCCCAAATCATATCTACAACGGCAACAATCGGTGGCCAGGTTTTTAAGGTTGCAAGGTTTGTGATGTCATAAGTTCCATAAGCAACCAAGCCAAGTAGTCCGCCATATACCAAAGCAATTGTCCATTGGCCTTTTTCCAGTGCTGGATTTACTGCCAAAATCACCACGCCAACGACATAAACAAGGTAAAATAAAAGCGCTATACCAAGGTTAGGCTTATCGAGCATCAAATGGCCTATTTGGTCACGATAGAAACTAAGGGCTATATATTTCAACCAGATAAAATCTATAATCAAAAAAGCCACAAGACCAGAAATATAAGTGGTAACAAACTGCATTATCATTCTCCTAGAACTATTAATGAAATAAGTCACAGAAAGAAAATGTAAAGTGTGCCTTTAACTAGGGACTGGACTCAATTGGGTTCAGACCCTAAATAGATTTTTTGCGCTGATCGGGTGCTGGAGGTGTTTCTGGCGGCCCGGCAAAACATTGCGCGTTTTGCATCCATACATGTGCAACATCCCCGTTTAATTTCAGTGATGTATCAGCAATATTTCTGGTTTGGGTTACAACTTGAGCAAACTCTACTGCACTGCCTTCTATCAGACTTATTTTACTCTCATCACCAAAGTTCCAATTTTCACCAGAAGGTGCTTTTAATTTTAGATGAGGCATCACTTCTGGCACATCCAGCTTGTGAACCTGGTGGCTCCATCCAAAGGCATTGATACCTAAAAATACAATGTTTTTAATTCGGTCACTTTCTGGTCGATCTTGTTCCAAAAGATCAAAGATGGCTTGCCCATGCGCCCACACTTCCATTTGTCTTGCGCTAATGCATGTTCTAGCAGACATATCAGGTCCTGCCCATTTTACACGTCGCTTTGGATCAACCACGGAAAAATTCTCTGCTAGTTTTAATGAGAGATTATACCATTGCTCTAAAAGCTTGTGCCCTCGTTCTTTAATTACCGAGTTTTCGTAAGGGCGTAATTTACCCGTTTGAATGGCACTAAAAAACTGCTTCATCATGCCATCAAACTTGTCAGGATCATTCAACGAAGAATGGGCATTGATATTCCAAAAATGCAGATGCACCAAAATATCATTCAGTGTCCAATTCTTGAAAAGCGTAACTCTGTCAAAATCACTTCCCACCAAGTTTTTCATTAGTTCGAAGAGTATGTTTGTCTCTTCAAGAAAGTCTGAAGCCTGTTGCATTGCGTTTCCTAAAATCTGTTGGGATCAAAAGCGGACAAATCTTCATTTGGTTTTTTTCCCGAAATCATTTGTGCAAGCCACCGCCCTGTCTTTGGCCCTCCGGTTAAACCAAGGTGCTGATGCCCAAACCCTGCCCATACATTTGCAGTGTTCTCAAAAGCACCAATGAGTGGCAAAGAATCTGGCGTTGAAGGACGATGCCCCATCCATTCCTTAACCTCATCATATTCAAGCTCAGGGAAGAGCGCATGTACTTGCTTTTTTAAAAGCTCAAAGGGTGCTCGACTTGGTTTTGCTTCCAGTCCACCCAGTTCAACGATGCCAGCACAACGCAAACGCCCTTCCATGGAGTTCATGCCAAATTTCCCTGTGGTTACCATAACCGGTGATTTTAATTCTATATTTGGGTTTACAAACTCAAGATGATATCCACGCTCAGTTTCAAGTGGAATATTTAACCCAAGTTTCTTCGTTAGATTGGCAGACCACGCGCCAGATGAAATCACAATCTGATCTGAATCCATAACCATCCCATCTACAAATCTTACCCCGGTTGCCCAGCCCTTTTCCAACACCATCTCAGACACTTCGCCGACAATAATTTTGCCACCCTTGCTTTCAAAGTCATCTGCTAGCGCATGAATGTAAGCACCGGTATCCGTGATCTTTCCGTCAGAAGCACTTCGAATTGCATAGCCAAACTTGTCTTTTAGTGCTGGGTCAAAGTCTGCGATTTCATCGGGCTGCATTTCGATTAACTCGTAGCCATGCCGCCTCAGTATATTGAAGTATTTTTCATCTTTTTTGAAATGCGCCTTGTTCGTAAATCCATGTACATAACTGTATGGCTGGATGAAACGTTCAGCCGCCGTACCCTTGGCCAATGCCAAATGCTGGTCGACACTGTCGTACATAACTTTGTGTAATTCTGACACGATATGATTCATGTCTTTGGTATTTGCTTTCTTCAAAAACTTTACTAACCATGGCAAAATTCTTGGCAAATATGACCACTTTAAAAACAAAGGTTGATTAGGATCAAGCAGCATGCGAGGCGCTTTAAACAAAAGGCCAGGAGTGGTTACTGGAATAATTCCTGAACAGGCCAGTATTCCTGCATTCCCATAAGATGCACCCGCTGCGACACCTTCACGATCAATCAAACTTACCTCGTGGCCTGCGCGCTGCAACCAGATGGCAGTTGAAACACCGAGCATGCCTGCGCCAATGACAGCAACTTTTTTGTGCGATTTTGACAATCATTTTCCTCCGATAAAAACAAAATCACCTAATTATTATGAAAGCAACAAAAAACCCCGACAGAAGCTGCCGGGGTTAAAATTTAGTCTTTTGGGAGGAGAATTATGCAGAGTAATACATATCAAACTCAACCGGGTGAGGCGTCATTTCATAACGAAGAACCTCTTCCATTTTAAGCTCGATATACGCATCAATCTGATCTTTATCAAATACGTCACCTTCAAGAAGGAACTTGTGATCTTTTGCAAGACTTTCCATTGCTTCGCGAAGTGAACCACATACTGTTGGAATACGCTTCAACTGGCTTGGCGGAAGATCGTATAAATCTTTATCCATTGCTTCGCCTGGGTGTATTTTGTTTTTGATACCGTCAAGGCCAGCCATCATCAATGCTGCGAAGCAAAGGTATGGGTTTGCCATTGGATCAGGGAAACGAACTTCTACGCGTTTCGATTTTGGCGAAGAACCAAAAGGAATACGACACGAAGCAGAGCGGTTACGTGCTGAATAAGCAAGAAGAACTGGTGCCTCATAACCTGGCACCAAACGCTTGTAAGAGTTGGTTGACGGGTTAGAGAAAGCGTTTAATGCTTTAGCGTGTTTAATGATGCCACCGATAAAGTGTAGACAGCTTTCTGAAAGGCCAGCATATTCATTACCAGCAAATGTTGGCTTGCCATCTTTCCAGATAGAAAGGTGAACGTGCATGCCAGTACCGTTATCACCAAATACTGGCTTCGGCATAAAGGTTGCTGTTTTACCATATGCGTGTGCTACCTGATGAACTGCATATTTATAAATTTGCATTTTATCAGCATTGCTGGAAAGCGTATCAAACATGATGCCCAACTCGTGCTGTGCAGCAGCCACTTCGTGGTGATGCTTTTCAACTGTTACGCCCATTTCCTTGATAACTGAAAGCATTTCGCCACGGTAGTCTTGGCCTGAATCCACAGGTGCAACCGGAAAGTAACCACCCTTAGTGCGCGGACGGTGACCCATGTTACCACCTTCATATTCCGTATCCGTGTTTGAAGGTAATTCTGAACTATCAAGTTTGAAGCCTGTGTTATATGGGTCAGATGAGAAACGAACATCATCAAATACAAAGAACTCTGCTTCAGGACCGATGAAACATGTGTCACCTATGCCTGTTGATTTAAGGTAAGCTTCAGCTTTCTTTGCAGTACCACGTGGGTCACGATTGTAAGGTTCGCCTGTTACAGGGTCAACAACGTCACAGAAAATAGCCATGGTAGACTGCGCATAGAATGGATCCATGTGTGCAGAAGAAGGATCCATGATCAAACACATATCTGACTCATTGATTGCCTTCCAGCCTTCAATAGATGAACCATCGAACATGATACCATCAGCAAACATGTCTTCGTCAACAAGGTCTGCATCCATGGTTACATGTTGCATCTTACCTTTTGGGTCTGTGAAGCGAACATCAAGATACTTGATATCTTCATCTTTAATTCTTTTAATAATTTCACTGGCTGAACTCATGTCGATTGCCTTTCTAAGCTTACCCTTAAATTGCAGGCATGCCTGCGGTTGATTTTGATTTTCTAAATTGCTTCTGCACCGGTTTCACCGGTACGAATTCTGATTACTTCCTCTACGCTGGATACGAAGATTTTTCCATCGCCAATGCGCCCTGTTTGTGCTGCATTACGTATGGCTTCGACTGCAGCTTCTACCGTTTCATCATTGGTTACTATTTCCAATTTCACTTTTGGTAGAAAATCAACGACGTATTCTGCGCCGCGATACAGCTCTGTGTGGCCTTTTTGACGACCAAAGCCCTTTGCTTCAGTTACAGTGATTCCTTGAAGCCCTACCTCCTGCAGCGCTTCTTTAACCTCGTCTAATTTGAACGGCTTAATAATTGCTTCGATTTTCTTCATTGCTAATTCCCATTCGAAAATTTGGGAAATTATTGCTACGTTCTGGAAGTGTGAACAAGAAATTTTAGCGTGCTTTTGAAACTGACACACCGATATATTTTTAGATTTGATTGTAAATTCGACTATGTTGCCTAAATTCTAGGCAAATTGATTATTTTTTAATCTAAAAATTAAGGCAGATAAAGATTTTAAATAAATTGAAAAATTCATCATAAAAGTCAAATTTTTTACTTGGATTTCTCTGCGAAGCCCCCTATAACGCCCTCACCAAGCTGATGAATTAATCAGCTCCAGACCAGCGGGTATGGTGAAATTGGTAGACACGCCAGATTTAGGTTCTGGTGCCGCAAGGCGTGGGAGTTCAAGTCTCTCTACCCGCACCATT
>CALHIB010000075.1 GCA_938030595.1 uncultured Rhizobiaceae group bacterium
GGTAAATGCCAGCCACATTTTCTTTGTTTCGACATTACCCCTCATCCGACGCCTATCGCTAACGCTCAAGTGCGCCACCTTCTCCCACACAGAACGTTTTGTGGGAGAAGGGAAGTATAATGTTTCCCCTCTCCGTCATCCCGGTCGCCATGCGAAAGAGCCTGCACTAGGATGACGCGCGAAGGAGGCTTCTGCGATAGGATATTGAGTTAAATGTCTTTAATTGACCGCAACAATAATTGCACGATAAGAAAGGGGCAAACATACCCCCTCGTCATCCTCGGGCTTCGACCCGAGGATCCAGCACTCAAGACCGCTACATTCTGGATCCTCGCCTCAAGGGCGAGGATGACATATTGTATTTTCTTCAAGCGTTTAAACAATTAGTGTATTTAGTAAACCGTCACTGTAATTCATTTTTTAAAGACGTAAAAAAGATCATGATTTATTGAATCAATTGCCGATGAACTAAGACTATTTTTTCCTAAATTAGGAAATATGTAATTGAGAAATAAAATACTAAACGCAACTATGAAAATAGAAATTACTTTAGTTCTCATAAATACACCTAATACTCTAAGGAATGAATCAACAGCCTAATATAGCCCTTAATTTAATACTCTTAAGTTAATGTAATTAACCATACCCGAACCCCGTCTTTGACCCGTGTCCCTTTTTAGCCCAAATTGCGGTATTAGGTATTTGTAAACCATAATTTACGCTGGGGCTTTGACCATGCAAGATAAGAATAATGCGGCCAAGATTAAGTCTGGCATTGATAATCTGGAGGTTATCAGCCGATTTGCGCTGGCTATTTTGGCGCTTGCCAGTGGGGTTTATACCTATCTTGGCGTGCGTAGCCTGCTGGATGGGTCTTCGACGCAAGTGTTTTTTGCGGCGATTGTTTATTCAACAGCCGTTTCTGTGGCGATTTATGCGTTTTGGACTTATTTGCTGAAGTTTGTGCCATTGATGCAAGATGGCGGGCGACGTTTGGCCTTGTTTGGTACAATGGCGCTTGGCTCGTTAATGATCATCGCCATGTCATCTTGGCTCAATGCGGCAGCACTGGCAGGCTCTGCGGCGACTGAGCAGCACTTATCCATTCAACTGGAAGGCTATGTTGAAGATCTCGACAAGGCCCATGCAAACGCCCTCTCCGCCCAATCTCTTTTGCCAGATGTGATGCGTGCTTCTGAACGATTTAAACGTCTGGGCGATGAAGAACAAACCTCTGGTGCGCTGACGGGTACGTCTGGTTCTGGTTCTGTGGTTCAGCTCTTGTCTCAAATGGGCAATCAGTTGGATGAATTGGCAACGACAATTACCTCTTCAAAAGACAGAACCGCAACCTTGTTTGAGGAAGGCCGCGAGCATCTTGAAAAAATGCGCACATTGGTTTCCGCCCCTGGCGCTATTCAACCGCGTGCGGATAGTTTTGGCAGTGAAGCGATTGCGCTTGCGGGTGTGATTGCATCCCTGCAGGAAACGTCGATTGCGCCTTCTGTGCGTCGTGCGGCGGAAGATTTATCGCTTGGGTTTATTGCGCCCATCGCAGATGGCGGTTCGCAAGATTTAGCGTCTCGTCAAAACACAGTGATTGAAAACGTCAAGGCTTCCGTAGAAGCGCAATCAACTGCGCTCGCAAAAGCGGCCGATGATATTTTGGCAGAACCTGCCGTTCCTTCACGCCGCTTTGTGCCTCTGTCCAGTGCGGAAGCTGTGCTTCGCTATGCGGGCGATTTTGTGCCAAGCTGGGCGGGTGCTATTTCGATTGATCTACTGCCTGCAATCCTTGTGCTGATCCTATCCATCGCACATTCTGCTATTCGCTCCGAAAGCGAAAACCTTGATCCGGCAGAACAAATCACTGCTGCTGAAATGATGCGCGCAGTGGCGATGCACAATCAGATGACAGGCGAAGAACAAGAAGAAGCCAAACAACAAGTATCAGCCTCGAATACAACCGTGCTTCGCCCTGTTGACAGCGAACAGCGAAAGCGGATTGAGGAAAGCCGTTCATGAGTGTTGAGCCAACACTTGCTGGCAGTGAAGATACGCGCGAAGAGCATAAAACCTCCCTGCTCTCAAGGCTTGGCACTTATTTAGACGACGCCATGATTATGCGAACGGCCTTTTATGGGCTGGCGATTGGTGTGGGCATCACGCTGGTTCTTGATTACCGCGAAATGCTGAAAGCAGATGACGCGGCTCCTGTCGTGACACCGCGCAGGGATAATCCTGTCTTGCCTGCCTTTGTTCCTCAGACACAAACCGAGGGTGAAGAGCGTGTTCAAACACCAGCGCCTGCGATCACCACGCCCAGCGAAACGCTGAATGAACCGATGACGATTAAGCTTGAAAGCGGTGGCATTCTGCGCATGACGGGCTTTATTGATGTGGGTACGGCTGAGATATTCAACAAGGAAGTTGAAGGCATTAGCGAATATGTGAAATCAGTTGAACTTAATTCACCAGGTGGTTCCGTGTTTGATGCACTGGCGATCTCGACTAAAATACGCGAGTTTGGCTGGACGACGAAAGTTTCCAAAGGTGCACTTTGTGCTTCTTCCTGCCCATTGATTTTTGCAGGTGGCGAAAAGCGCATTGCGGAAGAAGGTTCAGGTATTGGCGTGCACCAGTTCTTTTCATTCGGCGAAGATACACGCTCTGCCAGTGAAGCAATTTCAGGCACACAATCCACAACAGCGCGTATCACAAGGCATTTGGAGACGATGGAAGTAGACCCGCAGCTTTGGACACATGCGCTGGAAACTCCGCCTCAGCAGCTATATTATTTCTCACAGGATGAGTTGGAGAAATATAAGCTGGTTTCGAATTAAGTAATTAAATCCAGCGCCTGACTCGCATCATGTAATCTCCATATTCCTCACCAAATTTTTCAATCAGAATTTGTTCTTCAGGAATAATTTGCAGATTAGTGATGAACCAGACAAAGATTGGCAGCATGATAAAAGATGCAATATTGCCAAGCCAAATCGCAATGCCCGTCAGAATGAGCAACATGCCAAAATACATTGGATTTCTGGTATATTGATACATGCCAGACGTAACCAGGCTTGATGTTTTGTCCGGGCTAAACGGTGAGACGGTTGTCTTCACTCTTGCAAACAAACCCACAGATAAAAGATCGATTCCAATACCAATCAGACAGATTAAAATCGCAAGTGATTGCTGCAAACCAAAGGAGAAATTTAAACTTGGAAAAATTGATGCAATCGACCACATGCAAGCCGCACAGATAATCGCTTGTAACGGCGGTGGAATAAGAAGTTTCATAGCGTTATTTTTCTTCAAGTTTTTCTTTAACTGTTGTTGCTAACTGCTTGAGAGAATAAGGTTTTGGCAGAAATCCGAACTTGCCACGCTCTTCTTCAGGAAGATTTTTTGCAAAAGCTTCTTCTGCATAACCTGATACAAATATAAACTTCAAATCAGGGTGTTCTTTCCGAACCTCAGTCAGGAGTGTTGGCCCGTCCATTTCAGGCATTACAACATCTGAAACAATCAGGTCAATTTCGTCGCCATATTCCTCTATTATCTCAAGCGCCTCCACACCATTAATCGCTTCATGAACTTCATAACCACGAGAAATTAAGGCGCGCTCGGCAAAGGCTCTTACCGCATCTTCATCTTCTACAAGAAGAATAACAGAGTTTCCGGTTAAATCCTTTGCAGGCTCTTCTTTTACCTGAGCTGAAATATTGGCAAGTTCCTTGAGCTCCTCAGCTGTTTGAATCAATCTTGGCAGGAATACACGGAAGGTTGTTCCCTTACCCAGCTCACTATCAGGATATATGAACCCGCCTGTTTGTTTGATAATGCCGTACACGGTTGAAAGACCGAGACCTGTCCCCTTGCCCACTTCCTTGGTTGAGAAGAATGGCTCGAAGATTTTATCCAGCACTTCTTTGCTCATGCCAGTGCCTTCATCCTGCACTTCAATCATTACGTATTCAGCAGGCTCAAGTTCGAGGTAATTATGGTCTCTACGGCAGGTTTCCTCATCAACATTTGAGGTTTTAATTTTTAACGCTCCTTCGCCGTCCATTGCATCGCGCGCGTTCACAACCAGATTCACAATGACCTGCTCCAATTGCGAAACATCTGCCTTGATAGGCCACAGGTCGCGCCCATGCTTGATTTCAAGTTTGACTTTATCGCCAACAAGCCTGTCTAAAAGCATGTTCAGATCGAACAAGACATCCGACATATGAAGGACTTGTGGCCGCAGGGTCTGCCTTCTGGAGAAGGCAAGCAATTGACGCACCAGACTCGCTGCCCGGTTAGCATTTTGCTTGATGTTCATGATATCCTGAAAGGATGGGTCTGATGGTCTGTGGTTGGTTAAAAGCAGGTCTGAGAAACCAATGATTGCGGTCAAAACATTATTGAAGTCATGGGCGATGCCCCCTGCCAATTGACCAACAGCCTGCATCTTTTGCCCCTTGGCAAACTGGTCTTCAAGCACGCGCTGTTCTGTGGTTTCCATCGCATAAATGATAACGCGCTCATCATCACTATTGATTGGCTTGTCCTGATCATCCACTTGAGCAACGTGACTTACATAAAAGCGAACATGTCGCTCATCATCGCCGTTCAATGACAAATCAATTGGATTAATGTCACTACTGCCTGAAAGCGCTTGGGTAAAGATGTCTTTTAGCTGTGAAGTATCTTCTTGCCCAACCATACTGGTATATTGCATGCCACCTGCAGATCCCTGTTTTTCTATCACATCTGCAAACATGCGCTGGAATGGTGCATTTGTTCTTACTATTTCACCATCACTATTCACCCCTGCAATGGCAACTGGCGTTGAATTAAAGAACCTTGTGAACCTGATTTCGGCATCTCTTAGCGCATCACTGTCTCCAGCAATAGCAGAACGATTTATTACCAATGTACGTGTTGAGCCTGGAGCGCCATCCGTTGCTTCCGGGATCCTGTGATACAGCCTGACCGGCAGAAGCTTGCCATCGCTTTTCTTCATATCAAGATCAAGCACACTGGTTTGATCGCTAGAAACCTTTGATTGAAGTGATGCAAACAATGCAAGATTATC
Organism: uncultured Rhizobiaceae group bacterium; assembly: GCA_938030595.1. GTDB lineage: Bacteria > Pseudomonadota > Alphaproteobacteria > Rhizobiales > Rhizobiaceae > JAALLB01. The sequence goes on from CALHIB010000075.1 coordinate 5,087, forward strand.
ACCAGAAACAACATCCTTTATATTGATTGAACCCGGCTGAAATCTGGTTAGATCCATACCAAGCCAATCAGCAAGTGTTGCGTTTATATAAACAAGCGAACCTTTTTCATCACCGGCCATAAAGCCTGCTGGTGCATGATCAAGGTAATGAATTGCGTCTTGCAACTCTTGAAATGTCGTTTCCTGATTTTTACGATCATTGGTGACATCAGAAACCTGCCACACGGTAACTGGCTTGTTATCGGCAGGATTCAACATGCCTCTTGAGCGCAATCGAAACCATCTAGCCCCCTCTTGCGCGCTAATCAGGCCTGACTTCAACCTGATCTCTTCGGTGCTCGGAATACCCTGTTTTGAAGCATTTGCCATTTTATAGATAACTTCATTTGCTTCCTGATGTTTTGAAAAAACCGCTTCAACGCTGGCAATCTGTTCCGGCGTCTTTGCCCCTAATAGTTCTGCATAGGATTCATTGGCATAAATAACGCGACCGTCACTGTCTGTTACGACAATTGATGAATCCATGGACCCAACCAGATCACGCGAAAAGTCATCCGCCTTTTTGGCTGAGGTCATCTGAATAATGCCGAGCAACATTGCAAAGATGAAAAACACACCAATGCTCGCAAAAATGCCTAAAATGGCAAGAAAGAAAGGCTCTCCCAATCTTTCAGGTCCGAAATAGGCCAAGAGCGAAACACCGATAACCAGAAACACACCAAATAAAAGAAAACGCCCTGCACCTGCATTGGGTTGAATTTCATTTATGACTGGCTTGCGCTCATCTTTATTTTTTATATGCTTGTTACCAGTCATATATTTTTACCCACCAAGTATCGATTCGTAAGTAACATCCTAACAGCTTACTCTATTACTCTGAACCCAAGTATCGCCATGTTGATATAAATTTTCAGTTCTGGTAATTATATTATTAGTGTGGGTAAAAATTGTATTTTCGCAAATAATGCGAACTCTAAATAAAACTCATGATTTAAAGATGCGGTTTTGGGCTAGCGCCCTTATTTGGCTTTAAGGCCATAGGAGTAAATAGTATGGAGTGGTTAAATAATCTTATAAGCGGGGAAAATGGATCAGCGATCAATCTGGTGCTTATTACACTTGCAATTGCGATATTGTTGATTGTTATAGTTTGGATATTCAGAAAGATTACCGGAACAGCAGCTAGACGCGCGATGAGAAGTCGGGTGCCTCGTCTTTCCATTACAGATTCAACCACAGTTGATGATAAACGATACCTTGTTATGGTTCGCCGTGATAATGTTGAGCATCTGTTACTGATCGGTGGCGCCAACGATATTGTTGTTGAGTCAAACATAGTTCGTGCGCAAGTATCTCAAAAGCAACCGGTAGCAACCAAGGCCATTAGCCCTGCACCAGCACCGAAAGCGCCATCAGAACCAGAAATCGAAGAGACAACATCATCCATCGGCGCGCCAATTGCAGGCGTTGCAGCAGCAGGCGCAGCCGGATTGACCGCAGCAACGACCATGACATCCAACGCGGCAACTGCTGTAGCAGACACTACTGCTGATATTGGCAATGCTGCAGTTGAAAGTGTCAGCAATGTAACACAATCCGTTTCAGATACTGTTGCAGATACAACTTCAAGCGTTGGCGAGCAAAGCTCAGAAGCTATTGATACAGTTGTAGAGAGCATATCTCTGGATTTAGAACCTGAGATGGAAGCTCCAGAAGTTGTTGAGAGCTTGGAAAGTGTTGAAATCGAAGCGCCTGAGGTTGATTTGGAAAGTGCAATCTCTGCAAAACTTGACGATGCATTATCAGTTGAAGCATTAGATATTGATGTCTCTGAAGCACCTGAGACTCAACCTGCTTCCAAAGATGAGGGTGATGATGAAATGCAGCGATTGCTCAACGAGCTTTCCGGTGAAGTTAAAGAGCCTGCTCAATAAGCAAACCTCATTGTCCATGACTGGAAAAAGAAAAACCGCCAAACGGCGGTTTTTTTATGCTTGGAAATTTAGCTTCAATCAATCGTCTCGATAGACTTTTTCACGACGCTCATGTGCTTCTTGGGCTTCGATTGAGAGCGTTGCAATTGGTCTTGCGTCTAACCGCTTCAAGCTGATCGGCTCACCAGTATGCTCACAATATCCATAACTACCGTCTTCAATGCGCTTCAAAGCCTGATCAATTTTTTTAACCAGTTTGCGCTGACGATCACGAGCACGCAATTCTATCGAGCGATCCGTCTCTGAAGAGGCACGATCAGCAGAATCTGGCATTTTATCGCTTTCGTCTTGCAGAACTGCAATTGTTGACTTGGATTCCTTGAGAATATCAGCTTTCCAGTCTTCCAGCTTCTTTTTAAAATAAGCTTTGTGCATATCGCCCATAAACGGCTCATCATCACTTGGACGATAGTCTATGTCGAGTTCAACAATACCCATTAGAAAATCTCCTGCTAAAATCATTACAACATTTACGGTTGTAAAACTTGATCTTTGAGCGGTATATAGACTGCGCCTTGAAAACACTCAAGGCGAAATGACGGTTCACTACAAAAGTTTATTTGATCGCTTCAATAAGTTGCGATCTTTAACGATTGGAAACATCAATGCTAAGCCTTTATATTATGCGACATGCCAAATCTTCCTGGGCGATTCCAGGCGCCAGAGACTTTGACAGAGAGTTGAATGATAGAGGTTTGGAGGACTTGGCCAAGCTTTCCAAAGTCATAAAAAAAGAAGCCATATTTCCGGATAAAATAATTTGTTCAAGCGCTATCAGAACGCGGCAAACGCTGGACGCTGTAAGCCATGTCTTTGAAAACGAACCAGAAATAGTCTTCACTGAACGTTTATACTCAAGTGGCCTTGATGAATATATTGAGATTATAAATTCAAATTCTGATATCAAATCCTTGATGATTATTGGGCACAACCCAATGTGTGGGTCTCTTGCAACCAGCCTTCCCAAAACGGGCGATGAAGAAGAATTGTTGAAGATTGCCTATAAATATCCAACTGCTGCGCTTTCCATCATTAAATTCGATGTCGACCAATGGTCAGATGTCACAAAAGCAAGCGGGCACCTGGAAAAATCGATTTTTCCCTCACAATTATAGTTTTGCCACATTTGGTGAACGGTTGATTAACCATTTCGGGCGATATTCAAGCATCTAACTTAAAGGTCTTGTTATGCGTATTGTTGCCCTTGTTCTATCTTTCCTTCTCTCAATCAGCTTAAATGGTTTAGCTTTTGCTTCTGATGTACAATTTTTCAAAGGCATCGAGGGTAAATGGTCTGGTCCTGGCGAAATTATTGCCGGGAAATACAAAGGCACCAAATATATTTGTACTTTCGACGGAACCAACCCCAAAAAAGGCCATGGCATGACGATTGATGGTTCTTGTCGTGTGGGTGTTTTCTCTCAAAAAATGACAGCCCACATCACAAAGAAAGGCAGCACTTACAAAGGTGCATTTCTGGATGGTGCCAAAGGCGATGGTATGGACGTAACAGGTGGTCGTTATACTCGCAACAGAATCATCGTTGATATTGTTCGCAAGAACCTAAAAGGTATTATGGTTGTCAATCTGGAAGACAAAAACCAGCTGAAAGCAACAATTTCTGTTCGTCACAACAAACAGCTTATTCCGGTTATTGGCATGAACCTTAAGCGTATCGACACTGGAACTGTTACAAGTTCTATAAAGTAAGTTTTAGATCAGTTTTCTGAATTTCAGTTAGGTCAACAAGCTCGAGCCATTCCGCGATAGATTTGCCCTTCAAAATCAAATCAGCATTTAGATCTGCCATGGGCAAAAGTACGAAGGCTCGCTCATGCATTCTTGGATGAGGAACGTTTAGTGCATCAGAAGCAATTTCTTCATTACCGTAGATCAGAACATCCAAATCAATGGTTCGTGGTCCCCAGCGAATATCTCGAACACGGTTCAGCTGTTTCTCCGCTTCAAGACATTGTTGCAACAACTCTTGTGCCGTGAGCGATGTTTCAACTTCTGCACACGCGTTCAGGAACCAGTCTTGATCTTCAATACCCCATGGTGGCGTTTTATATACCAGCGAGAGAGCTTTGACTGAAATTTTTGCATGGCTGCCAAGATAGCTAATGGCTGATTGCATATTGCTAAAAACATCGCCAATATTGCCACCCAATCCAATATATGAGCGCGTGGTTTTAGCCATTTGGCTTATGGTTCAATGTTACTTCGACATGGTCTAAAACCCCCTGCACGGGTGCATTGGGTTTTCTAATGGTTACTTCAGCATTTTGTATCATTGGGAATTTGTCACACAAAGCCTTGGCCGTTTCGAGTGCCAATGCCTCGATTAAAAAACGTCTTTTACCAGTAATTATGCTCTCAATCACCTGAAATGCAGTGCCATAGTCAACCGTGCCTTCAATTTCATCTTTTGTGAGCGCGTCACCACCATCGACATCCAAAGTTGCGTCCACAAAAAAACGTTGCCCGAGCGTTTCTTCTTCTGTGTAAACACCGTGACGCGCAAAAAACGCGCAGTTTTTGAGGGTGATTTTATAGTTTGACATTTCTAATCCTGACTTGAAGCGATGGCAGCATCTGCAATTGCCAAAGCTTGTATATTTGCTGCAACATCATGAACACGAAACAGTTGAGCGCCTTTCATGCGTGCGACGACACTTGTCGCCGCTGTGCCAATATCCCGATTGTCGGCATCTTGTCCAGTAAAATGACCGATAAAACGTTTTCGAGATGTGCCAACGAGCAATGGATAGCCCAAAGAATGTAATTCCTCAAAGCGCGCCAAAAGCTCAATATTCTCATGATTGTCCTTTGCAAAGCCAAAGCCTGGATCCAACACGATTTGTTCGTCTACAATTCCAGCGCTTTTCATCTTTTTCAAAGACTGTTTCAAAAAGAGATATTGATCTTCAATTACATCATTTGCCTTTGTTCGTTCGCGTCCCGTATGCATTGCACAACAGCCTGCCTCCAGTTTTGCAGCAACGGATGCTATATCGGGATCTTTCTGAAAGCCCCAGACGTCATTTACGATGTGAGCGCCTGCTTCAATCGCCAATTTTGCTGTGCTGGCTCTATACGTATCAATTGATATGATGGCATCGGTTTTTTGACTTAAGGCCTCTACCACACAAACTACGCGGTCTTGCTCTTCTTGTTCGGTTACAGGCCTGGCGCCTGGACGGGTAGATTCACCACCGACATCAATAATGGACGCCCCTTCATCTAGCATCTTGTGCGCTTGCGCAAGTGATCTTTCAACACTATCAAACTGTCCTCCGTCAGAGAAAGAGTCGGGTGTTACATTCAAGATACCCATGACAAGCGCCATATTTCCCAGCTCTAACGTTCGCTGGTGTGCCAGTTTCCAAGTTTTTGATTTAAAATAGGATTTCATAATAATTGTATTCTCAAAATAACTAAAAATGCCGAATTTACAGATGAATGAATATTATTTTAGTATATGTCATATTTCACTTTACTATACGTAATATACTGTCTACTTAGCTCCTGCATATTCGGTTACGGGGCAAGTGACCGAGTGTGTTGCGGCTAGTCTATCGCCCCAGCCTATCAAGATGGGCTAGTCGCTCTATTACTCACATAATATCAGTTCAATTCTTTCTCATATAGCCTACCCCATTGCGGCAATTTACGTATATCCCCTGCAAGTCTCATTGCATGCCACGCCATTGCGTGATTGGACGACGTTACAGGTAAACCGGTTCTTTTTTCAATATCACAAACAGCATCCATCAAACGTACATTTGTACATGAAACAAAAACCATATCCACCTCACCTGCCTGCTTAAGCTTATCAACGGCATTAGCAATGCTCTTTGCATCTATTTTGGCGACCGTAGGATCGTGCTCTTCATTAAAGGAACCAAAGACTGTAACTTCGAACCCTGCTTGTTCAATATATGATTTCACAATCTGATTTACGTCGTCACGATATGGGGTCAATACAGCAATGCGCTTTGCTTCAAATGCTCTAAACGCCTCAAATGCAGCCGTTGCAGGTGTCGTGCATTTTGCATCTGGCTGGCTTTCACGAATGCTTTCAAATACTTTTTCCTCGCCCATCACCATGGAAGCTGAAGTGCAGCCATAGGCGACTACATCAAGTGGCTCATCTGGCAAAATCAGATTCACAGTTTGCGTGATTCTGGGTCCCATTGCAGATAGTGTTTCAGGTGAGACCACCGCATCATTGAAAATACGAGCAGCAAACAAACCTATGTCCGGTTCAGAAAAAATCTGGCGGAACTCGTATTCGATGGTTAAGTCTGTTGCAAGAACAACAAGCCCCACACGCGCCAAACTTCCAATGCCTGCATCTGTTGTAAACTCCAGATGCTCTAGTGTTTGATTAGTCAATTGCAGCGCTCACTTGTATTTCCACAAACAATTCTTCTCTTGCCAACTTTGCTTCAACACAAGCTCGTGCTGGTGTTTTACCTTTGATAACCCAGGCATCCCACACTTCGTTCATTTGAGAGAAAGTGGATATATCTGACAGCCAAATGGTTGCGGTCAACATATTCTCTTTGCTTGTGCCGGCTTCAGCTAGCAAGGCATCAATTTTGGCTAAAATATCTTTAGTTTGGCTTGCAACAGTGGCACCTTCGGCAACTTGTCCTGCTGTGTAAACAATATTGTTATGAACAACTGCTTGGCTCATTCGGTCGCCAGGTTGAATTCTTTTAATTGCCATTTTTAAAAATTCCATCAAATTTAGTTACTCTGTTGCAAGTTTAAAGACAAATATCATGTTTGAACAAATGAATAATCCATTCATAAGCATTTTTTTAGAAAAGATTATTTGGCTGTAGTATTTTTTCATTGGGGAAAACAGTTTCACCAATTCGAACAGCGGGCATTTGCGTCAGGCAAACACATAGAAACACGCCGTATTTGTTTCAGGAACGGATAAGCAGAAAATCTGCCATCAAGACCCATGACAATGTCTTCAGTCTGCCCCATATAGAGTATCAAACTGTTACAGCGCGCGATGCGGTATGCTTCTGTGCGTTTCATAAGTTGATTTTATTTTAATGGCGCAACACTGAAAGACAAATTGTAAAACATGACAAAAACGATTGTTTGGTTCAGGCAGGATTTACGACTTGAAGATAATCCTGCACTCAACGCGGCCTGTGAAAATGGTGAAATTATCCCGCTTTTCATTCTTGATGAAAACGACCGAGAATTAGGCAGTGCTTCCAAGTGGTGGCTCCATCACAGCGTGAAAGCTTTAGGAAAAAGTCTCGGAGGGCTCTTGTTGCGAAAAGGTGATCCCCTCAGCATTTTAAAAAGCCTGATTGATGAAAGCAAGGCAGATGGCGTTTATTGGAACAGAGGGTATGAGCCGCACATTGTAGAACGCGATACGGAAATCAAATCCAGCCTTGGCGATGATGGGCACGACATAAAAAGTTTTCGCGGCTCAGTCGTGCGCGAACCTTGGGAGATAGAAACCGGCTCAGGCGGTCCTTACAAGGTTTATACTCCTTTCTGGAAAGCAAATCTTGCCAAAGATATCCCGGATCCAATATCGGCACCAAAAGAAATCAAACTTGCTTCTTACGATGCGGAGAGTGAAAATCTGGAAGATTGGAGCTTACTCCCTTCCAACCCCGACTGGGCAGATGGCTGGCAAGACCTTTGGCAGCCAGGTGAGGAAGGCGCGATGAACCGCCTGAAAGACTTTTTGCGTGAAGGCATTCAGGACTACGGAGAACTTAGAAATCGCCCTGACCTGCCCAATATTTCCAGACTGTCACCGCATATACATTTTGGCGAAATCTCACCAAGACAACTATGCAAAATCGCCTACGAGGATGCGGACGCCAATGCAAAATACTCAGGTGACGTTAAAAAGTTTGTAGCAGAAGTTGGCTGGCGCGATTTTGCCAATCATCTGCTTTACCATTTCCCGAAAATTCCAACTCAAAACTGGAAGCCCGCCTTTGATGATTATCCCTGGCGCCAAAGTGAGGCGGACTTAAAAGCTTGGCAAAAAGGCATGACCGGTTATCCGATGGTTGATGCAGGCATGCGTGAACTTTGGCACACGGGTTATATGCACAACCGCATCAGAATGCTTGTTGGCAGTTTTTTGGTCAAGCATCTGCAATTACACTGGAGCCATGGGGAAGAATGGTTTTGGGATACGCTGCTGGATGCTGATTTGGCTAATAACACGACCAGTTGGCAATGGATTTCCGGTTCTGGCGCTGATGCTGCCCCCTACTTCCGTATCTTTAATCCGATCAGTCAGGGGCCAAAGTTTGACCCCAAGGGAGAATATGTACGCAAGTGGTGTCCGGAATTATCAGACTTACCCGACTCACTAATACACCGTCCCCATGAAGCTACTCAAATGGAGCTTAAAGCAGCTGGAATTGAGCTTGGAAAAACCTACCCTGCCCCTATGGTCGATCATAAAGAAGCCAGAGAGGCAGCGCTTGCAGGATATGAAGCAGTAAAATCTGCACAAGCTGCGAAAAGCGCTTGATTGTTTTCGCCAGCTAAGTTAGCCAGTTATTGCTACAATTCATATTCGCGGGTATGGCGGAATTGGTAGACGCAAGGGACTTAAAATCCCTCGATCTTAGATCGTCCCGGTTCGAGTCCGGGTACCCGCACCAACAAAATCAACAACTTACCTTGATTTAACCATTTTCCGACCGTAGGATTTGTACTTACACAACTCTTACACAGTTTTTCACAGTATTTTTGACTGGAATCGGGATATGGCAAAGCACTCGTTACTTGGTGGAAAAGTTCACGTATATAAGCGCGATAACAGCCTTTTATGGCAATGCTCAACTTACTTGCAGGGCAAAAATCGACGCGTTTCGACTAAAACAGAGAGCCTAGCTGAAGCAAAAGATTTCGCTGAAGACTGGTATATGAACTTAATTGGTCAACACCGATCTGGCGAAATTATTGGGGAACGCACTTTTAGAGAAGCTGCCAAACAGTTTGAGCAAGAGTATGAAGCACTAACCAGCGCGGAAAGAAATCGACAGTATGTTGATGGTCATTACAGAAGGATAAGACTTCACCTGAATCCGTTCTTTGGCAAAAAAGGGCTCTCAGAAGTAACCGCAGGTCTCATTCAAGAATATCGGATAGCAAGATCAAGACCAGACGAAAAAGGCTATGCTCCTTCCCATAGCACCATGCACAAAGAGATTGTAACGCTTAGGCAAATTCTCAAAGTAGCACTAAGGCAAGGCTGGCTTAAAAGCATGCCAGACCTCTCTATGCCCTACCGCCCTTCTGGCAAGGTTGTTCATCGGGCTTGGTTCTCTCACGAAGAATATAAGCAACTCTACACAGCTACCCGTAAAGCGATTGAAAACGCAGTTGGCAAGAAACGTAAATGGGGCGCTGAACAGCTTCATGACTATGTACTCTTTATGGCGAACACAGGTCTTAGACCCGATGAAGCCAATCGCCTACAGTATCGAGATGTGAGCATTGTAGAAGATACACCCACAGGCGAAACCATTCTTGAAATAGAAGTACGCGGTAAACGTGGTTATGG
>CALHIB010000076.1 GCA_938030595.1 uncultured Rhizobiaceae group bacterium
TCGTCATATCACAACAGCCAGTGCATCAGCAGGTGCCAAGGGTCGCGGGATCACCATTCCTGGTAACCGTGTCGTTGGCGTGTACAATAACTTTTTTGCTGTACGGATGTTGGAAGCAAGTGTTGCCGCCGGCATGGAAGCGCCTATTCGGTTTTATCTTACAGAAAACCCGCGTGGCGGATCTAATCTATCTTATAAAATCCCAACAGAAGTCTTCCGCCCCTATTTTGAGGATGGTGGACAAGAGCTTAAAGCCATGGCTAAAGAGCTTGATGGTCTATTTGCTAAAATCGCGGAAGAGACTGTTAAGGAGTAAGGGTGAGAGGATAGTTTGCGAAGGTCGGGTATGCGGACGAACTAACTATGCCTGTTTACCAAGAATAAATGTCTCGACATGGTAAAGTGAGTCAGGATCAGCATCCCTCAACACCATAGTTTGAGCCCAAATTGCATCCCAGTCACCTTCAGAAGTGATTGGAAGACGATGCCCGTTGGCATCTTCTTTCACTATACACCAGATTGGAATCTCTGATGCAGCACTATTTACATAGGCCTCTATGAAGGTAGGAAACCAATCACAATCCATACCAATGGAGGTTTCTTTATTCAAAGAGACTAGTCCCCAAGGGCACTTAGGGCCAAACCCTTCATTGCAATATGCAATTCCTATAGGACTGTCATTTTGTTCAAGCACAATCCAGCAGAGATATTTCTGCCCAACTTCACCGTAATCCCATTCTAAAAATTTGGATTTGGGCATAACTAATAAACTATGAATATGCGTTACAACTTGTTTGTTGGAAATGTTTTTAAGTTCAATTTCAATATACTCAAGTAACATTTTTGATTCTGTATTCATAACTTATGATAGCTCATCATCTCTAGAAAGTGCAACTCGATCAACAGCGGCTATCTTTAAATTTTGGTAATTAACAAAATAGAATCAAAGTGGCCATTAGCGCTTTTCCATAACCTCCTAAAACTTTCCGTCATAGCTTTTTCTACCAATACGACAAGCAAGCAGGGTAAACGTATCGCGTTCCAACCCTGCTTTTGCTTCGCGTTTCAATCCTTCTACATCATCGACCCAGACACCATGTCCGCCAAGAGCATTGGCGACCGTTGGGAAATCTGATCCTGTGAAATCAACACCGAGATTAGGGCGTTGTGAAGCGCGTTGTTTCATCTCGATGAGCGTCAGGCTTTCGTCCACCAGAACGCAAATCACGATAGGAATTTTGTGTTCGCGCAAGGTTGCCAGTTCGCCCAATCCCATTTCCATCCCAGCGTCTCCAACGAAGGCAATGACGGGCGTATCTGGGCTTGCCTGTTTGTAACCAGCTGCAAGTGGTACTGCGCACGCCATGGTGCAAAGGGCTGATGATTGCAACATGCCTCGCGGATGGTGACACGACCACATTTGGCTTAGCAAAATTCTGTGCGCGCCGCTGTCTGCTGTGATTACTGTATTATCAGGCGAGACTTCGCGCAGGGTTTCGAAAACCCTGTCAGGGCCAAAGTTTGAATCTGCCTTGAACATTGCTCTCAGTTCATCACGTGCTGATGCAAGTTCATTTGAAATGGAACCGCGTTTCGTGTCCATTGCATCGCTTAACATTGCAAGCGTTGGTGCTAATGAGCCACGCAACGTATGGCTAACGCTGTGCATGCCATGGGTTCGTGGAATGGGTGTAATTTCAACGACTGTTTTGTCTTTTGCCCATGGGTTTCGCCACCCGATGCGCATTTCAATTGGGTCATAGCCGAGCAACAGGATAACATCTGCTTTTTCCAAAACAGGCATTATGACTTTGTCTGCCTTTGGTGAAAGGCCGACGCCGCCAAAGCTTAGAGGGGAGGTGTCGTTGATTAATCCCTTAGCTTTATAGGATGCAATAACCGGAATGTGATGTTTTTCGCAGAAGTCGCGAATGTCTTGGCCTGCTTCTTCATTAACCGCATCTACGCCAAGAAGAGCAACAGGGTGTTTTGCGTTTTCAATTGCTTTTGCAGCTTGTGTAAATGTTTCATCTTTTGCAGGTGTGATTACTGGTAGTGGAGTCGAGCCTACGTGCAGATCTTCTGTTGAGGCGCTTTCTGCAACGGATACCGGAATATCCAAATGAACAGGGCCTGCTTGCGGTTCTTGCGAAATGGTGATCGCCTTTTGTGCAATCAGACCACACGTTGCATTGGTGCCAAGGAAGCTTGCTTTTGTAATGGGGCGAAGCATTTGGGCATGGTCGAAAACCTGGTGCGTGTATGTTTCCGCTTCTGCACCGTCGACGCAGCCTGTTACGAAGATTAGCGGCACACGGTCTTGCATGGCGTTTGCAACGACGTTGACCGCATTTGCAACGCCAGGGCCGATTGTTGCAACTAGCACAGGCGGGAAACCATCTGCATGCCAACTACCTTCTGCCATGAAGCCACCAGAATTTTCATGTTTTATCAGAATGAACTCAATGCCGGCACGATCAAAGGCGTCGATGATTGCAAGGACTTCACCGCCAGGAATACCATACGCGCGCTTGCAGCCGTTTTTTGCAAGCGTCTGTGCTAACATGTCTGCGGAGGTTAGTTGTTGTTCTGTAGACATTCAATAATTCCGTTCGCTTCAAGTTCGTTCAATTTTTCTTCGCTCAGGCCAAGATGTTTTGATAAAATTTCCCTTGTATCTTCTGCGCGCACAGGGGGGGCTTTTTTGTATTGGATTGGAGTTTCACTAAAGTTTAGAGGGTTTCCAATAAGATTTACGCCATCTTTATTGTTTTCACGATGCGGAATGTTGATTGCCATTTCACGGTGCTGTACTTGTGGATCTGCAAAAGTCTGTGCCAGGTCGTTAACTGGGCCGCAGGGAACTTTGATTTCCTCCATGGCTTTTAACCAATAGTCAGAAGTTTGCTTTTTTGTATATTCGCCGATTAGCGGTATTAGTTCACTTCGGTTTAATACTCTGTCTGTGTTTTTGATAAACTTAGGGTCTTTGGCAAGATCGCTCGCGCCAATTACTTCACACATACGGGCGAACTGATCATCATTGCCAGCTGCGATGATAAAGGCTTGGTCGGAGGCCGGGAATGTACCATAGGGCACAATTGTCGGGTGTTCATTGCCGCGCCTAGCAGGCACTTCTCCAGAGGTTAAATAAGCAGCGCCTTGGTTGATGAGCCATGCGACTTGGCAATCCAGAAGAGAGATGTCCAGATGCTGACCTTTGTTAAATGTATGTCTTGCATTTAACGCTGCGAGAATGGCGACGCTTGCATACATGCCACACATGACGTCTGCGATACCAACACCGCATTTCATGGGTTCGCCACCGTCTTCATCCGGCTTGCCGGTAAGGCTCATAATGCCGCCCATGCCCTGGATCAGGAAATCATAACCTGGTCTCTTTGCGTATGGGCCTGTCATGCCAAAGCCGGTGATGGAACAATAGATTAGCTTTGGATTGATTTGTGCAAGGTCATCATAACCCAAGCCGTATCGAGCCAAATCACCAGCCTTGAAATTTTCGACCAGAATATCGCATTGGCTGGCGAGCTGTTTTATAATTGCCTGACCCTCATCTTTGGTTAGGTCAACTGCAACAGAGTTTTTGTTGCGATTGGCGCATAGATAATAAGCACTTTCGGTCGTGTCATTGCCTGCTTCATCTTTTAAAAATGGAGGTCCCCAAAAGCGTGTATCATCGCCTTTTTGTGGGCGTTCGATTTTAATGATTTCTGCCCCCATATCGCCAAACAACTGTGTGCAGGTGGGGCCAGCCAGAATTCGTGAAAGGTCAAGAACCTTAAGGCCATCAAGCGGGCCTTTTTTTTCGGATGTCATATTCATAAAAAAGGACTTAAAACATAATTGAGGAGAAACAAAGCTTTTGTTTAAACAAGATGCTTTATGAAGTGAACCTGCAGGATGTAAAACATGATGAAATCATTGTTATCTGAAAACCACTATTCACCTTGCCAAGCAGGCATCTGATTTTGTATTGGTTTTCAGTAATAGCCTACAAATTGGACATATACTTTCATGAACGTGATTATCAATAGTGAAACCCTTGAAAAGGATGGCAAGTTTTCACATCCTGATTTTACTGCAAAGGGTGAGAAGCGCGCTCGTGTTGGGGTGACGAAACTTGAAACACTTTGGTTTAATACAGGTACGCTTTGTAACCTGGCTTGTTTGAATTGTTATATCGAATCCACACCAAAAAATGATCGTCTGGTTTATATTACTCATGCTGAGGCTGTTTCTTATCTTGATGAAATTCGTGATCAGGATATCGGGACGCAGGAGATTGGTATTACCGGTGGTGAGCCATTTATGAATCCGGATATTCTCAAGATTATGGAAACATCTCTTGAGCGCGGTTTTAAGCTTTTGGTTCTCACCAATGCCATGCGCCCGATGATGAAATGCGCAGAAGGCCTTTTGAAACTGCATGAGACTTATGGTGATCAAATGACACTTCGTGTTTCGGTCGATCACTTCAAGCCAGAGCTACACGAAGAAGAGCGCGGACCTAATTCCTGGGAGCCCATGATGAAGGGTTTGCAGTGGTTGTCTGAAAATGGTTTCAATATTGATGTAGCTGGCCGCACGCGATGGGGTGAAGCAGAACAAGAGTTGCGCGACGGGTTTGGTGCTTTTTTCAGTGACAATAATATTGCAATTGATGCGCAGGATAAAAAGCAACTCATTTTATTTCCTGAGATGGAAGAGAATAATGATGTGCCAGAAATCACCACAGCTTGCTGGGGTATTCTGGATGTAAATCCTGCCGATATGATGTGTTCAACCTCACGCATGGTTGTGAAGCATAAGGGCGATGATAAACCTTCTGTGCAGGCTTGTACGTTGCTTGCTTATGATCAGCAGTTTAATTTGGGCACAACGCTCAAAGAGGCTTTGAAGCCTGTACCTCTTAATCATCGCTTCTGTGCCAAGTTTTGTGTGCTAGGTGGCGGTGCCTGTAGCGTTAAAGAGTAGTGTGAAAGATTAAATCATGTTGGCAATTATTGGCGGTACTGGCCTTTATAATATTGAAGGTGTTGAACTTGTTTCAGAGCAAGAAATTAATACGCCTTTTGGTAAACCTTCCGCACCTGTTAAAACATTACGTGCTGGGGATCGTGAATTTCTTTTTCTCCCCCGACATGGTGCAGGGCATGCTTATCTGCCGCACGAGATTAATTACCGAGCCAATATTTTTGCGTTGAAAAAAGCAGGTGCGCGAATGGTCGTCGGGTTTTCCGCAGTGGGTAGTTTGCGCGAAGAAATTGCGCCTGGTGATTTTACCGTGCCTTCGCAATATCTCGACCTCACAAAAGGTAAACGTGAGTATACCTTTTTTGGAAACGGCATTGCAGCACATGTCTCAACAGCCATTCCGACGTGTCCAGATTTATCCAAATGGATTGCAGAGGTGGCGCAAGCCAATGATACCAAGCTTCATATAGATAAGACGTACGCTTGTGTTGAAGGGCCTCGTCTTGGCACGAAAGCCGAGAGCTTTTTCATGCGCGGAGCAGGGTGTGATTTGGTGGGCATGACCAATGTGCCTGAGGTTTTTCTGGCGCGTGAAGCCCAGCTTTCCTATGCAACGATTTGTATCGCAACAGATTATGATTGTTGGCTTGATGACCCGGAACAACATGTGACCGTGCAAGCGGTTATAGAGCGTTTTGGCGCCAGCTTGGAAAAAGCAAAAATTTTGTTGATGGAAATGTTGAAGTCACCCTTGCCTGAGGTTGATGAAGATTATCGCAAGGCGCTTGCGATGGCTGTTCTTACGCCTGACAGCGCTTTAACCCAAGACCAGCTTTCCATGCTGGAAGTTTTAAGAGCTTAACGTGATCTCGGTCATTGTTCCACTTGCACCTTCCGAGGATAAGTGGAAAGCGCTTCTGCCTCAACTTGACAGCTTTCCAGAAGGTTCTGAAATCATTTTAGTCACTGGCATTGGCGAAAAGCTTGATACTTCTCCATATGAGAACGTCCGTGTTGTCGAAGGACGTAAGGGGAGAGCAGGGCGTATGAACTGCGGGGCTGACATGGCACGCAATGAATTGCTTTGGTTTCTTCATGCAGATAGCCAGTTTGAAGGTGATGCAATCGCGCAATTGGTTTCAGCCTATACACAAGAGCCTGATGCGCTTTACTACTTTGATCTCAAATTTATGGACGACGGCCCCAAGCTTGTGAAGCTCAACGAATGGCTGGTGCGCTGGCGCTCGAATGTTTTGAAAATGCCTTTTGGAGATCAAGGTTTTGCTATCTCAAAGACGCTATTTTTGAAACTTGGTGGGTATCGTGAAGATATTGGCTATGGTGAAGATTATGTCTTAACATGGAAAATGAAACAGGAAGGCTATCCGATTAAACCCATTGGCACTTCAATTTATTCGTCAGCTCGAAAGTATGAAAAAGGTGGGTGGGGTAACGTAACGCTCTTGCATGTTGCTTTGACCTTTAAACAAGGTTGGCCTGAATTTTGGCTTTGGATAAGAAAGCGGTTTCTATGAAAATTGCGATTGCTACTTTTGCCAAAACAATTGGCTTGTCGTCTGTAAAGACAAGGCTTGCTGCTGATATTGGCAAGGCTAATGCAGAGGCGTTTTATCTTTTGAGCGTTGCTTGCATTCAGGAGGCTATAGAAAATATTGTTACGCAAAATACCAATGTATATCCACATTGGGTTTTGGCAGAAAAAGACGCGCCTACGCGTTCTGAATGGCATTCATTTCCAGCAATGTGGACGGGCGAGGGTGGGCTTGGAACGCGCTTTGCCAGTGTAAGTCAACGGTTGCTTAAAGAGCATGATGCAGTCTTTTTGATAGGAACAGATAGTCCGCAGCTAAGCGCCAAACGGTTTTTTGAAGTCATGCAGATTTTTCAAGTAAATCCAAAGTTGGAACATGTGGCTGGACCCGCAACTGATGGCGGGTTTTGGCTTTGGGGTTCTACGCAGCAATTACCAACTGATGTCTGGGAAGGGGTAACTTATAGCGAGGAAACAACTTTGCAAGAATTGGTTAAAGCCACCAATGCTTATGGCCATCATGTTGCAATCAGCCATCGCATGCAGGATGTGGATTTGTTGGAAGATCTGGTAACACTCCAAAAAACATTTGAGCAGAAAGAGAGTTTAATTCTTCCTGCTCAAAAAAATCTTTTAAAATGGCTTCAAGCCAATAATCCTACTTTTCAGGAATAAGCCCTTTTGGGGTAAACCTGAGTACCAGCAGTAAGATAACCCCCATCATCATCAAACGCATGTGCGCAGCTGATTTTAGAAGGTGCGAACGAAGATCGCTGTCTTCTGCCATGCCAGAGGTTATGACATCCATGAACCAAAGGCCGATTGGCTCTGCCTGTATCCAGAAGAAGCCTACGACGAACCCGCCCAGAACAGCGCCCCAGTTATTGCCTGAACCGCCTACGATGACCATGACCCAGATGAGGAATGTATAGCGAAGCGGTTGATATGCGGTTGGTGTGAACAGGCCATCCAGTGTGGTCAGCATTGCGCCTGCGATACCTACCACGGCAGAACCCAGAATAAAGACTTGCAAATGCCTGCCAGTTACATCTTTACCCATGGCTTCAGCCGCTGTTTCATTATCGCGGATAGCGCGCATCATGCGTCCCCA
>CALHIB010000077.1 GCA_938030595.1 uncultured Rhizobiaceae group bacterium
GCTTCGTCACTCATATCAGCTAGAAGTGCATCGCTTGCAGCCATTTCACGTTTTGTATCGATGATCATATCATCACGTGAGTTGGCAAGGCGACGAACCTTGGCCATGACACCGCCTGTACCAGCAGGGATCAAGCGACCAACAATTACGTTTTCTTTCAGACCTTCAAGTGTGTCGGACTTGCCGGCAACTGAAGCTTCTGTAAGTACACGTGTTGTCTCCTGGAATGATGCAGCAGAGATGAATGAACGCGTCTGCAAGCTTGCTTTTGTGATACCCAATAGAACCGGGTTACCCGCAGCTGGCTTCTTGCCTTCTTCAACCATGCGCTCGTTCAAGATATCCATCTCGATACGATCCATTTGCTCGCCTTCAAGAAGACCTGTATCACCTGGCTCCGTGATTTCAACTTTTTGCAGCATCTGGCGAACAATCACTTCGATGTGCTTATCGTTAATGATCACGCCCTGCAGACGGTAAACATCCTGAATTTCATTAACGAGGTAAGAAGCAAGTGCTTCCACGCCCTTAATGGCAAGAATGTCATGCGGTGCAGGATTACCATCCAGAATGTAATCCCCTTTTTCAATCGGGTCACCATCCTGTAGATAGAATGGCTTGCCTTTTGGAATTAGGTATTCTGCTGGCTCTAGCGTTGAATCATCCGGTTCAATCGAGATACGGCGCTTGTTTTTGTAATCACGGCCATAACGGATTGTACCGTCGATGGTTGCGATAACAGCGTGGTCTTTAGGACGACGCGCTTCAAACAATTCAGCAACACGAGGTAGACCACCTGTAATGTCTTTTGTCTTCGCACTCTCGGTTGGAATACGAGCCATAACATCACCGGCTTTTACTTTCGCACCTGGCTCAACGGAAAGGATTGCATCTACTGAAAGAAGAATACGAGCCTCACCGCCGCGCTTGAGTTTTACGATTTCACCTTTTTTGTCCTTGATGACGATGGCAGGTTTCAAATCTGCACCACGCGGGTTAGCACGCCAGTCAACAACAACACGTTTTGTGATACCAGTTGCTTCATCGGCGTTTTCCTGAACAGAAAGGCCATCAACAACATCTTCAAACTCAACCGTACCGTCTACTTCTGTCATCATTGGGCGTGTGTAAGGATCCCACTCGGCCATACGCTGGCTTTGTTTAATCGCATCGCCTTCTGCAACAAGAAGCCTTGCACCGTAGTTTACACGATGTGAGGCACGTTCAACGCCCTTCTCATCTTCAATCACAACCGCAACACTGCGACCCATAACGATGTTACGGCCTTCACTGTCTTTTGCGATGTTTGAGTTACGGATACGGATTGTACCTTCATACGATGCTTCAAGGAACGAGCTGTCGACAACCTGCGCAGTACCACCAATGTGGAACGTACGCATGGTAAGCTGTGTACCAGGCTCACCAATTGACTGAGCAGCAATAACACCCACTGCCTCGCCCATGTTGACAGTTGTACCGCGAGCAAGGTCACGGCCGTAACATGCGCCACAGATACCGTTTTGGCTTTCACAAGTCAGTGCAGAACGAATAAGAACCGTTTTGACTTCAGCTTCTTCAACCTTGTCTACATCAGCTTCATCCATAAGATGGTTCTTAGGAATGATAACCTCGCCTGTTTCAGGATGAACGATATCTTCAGCCGCTGTACGACCCAGAATACGAAGCCCAAGAGAAGCAACAACCTGACCGGCATCGACAACAGCTTGCATTGTCAGACCTTCGTCGGTGCCACAATCTTCTGATGTAATGATACAGTCTTGTGCAACATCCACCAGACGACGTGTCAGGTAACCGGAGTTCGCTGTTTTCAACGCAGTATCGGCAAGACCCTTACGCGCACCGTGGGTGGAGTTGAAGTACTCAAGAACCGTCAAACCTTCTTTAAAGTTTGAGATAATCGGGCTTTCAATAATTTCACCTGAAGGCTTGGCCATAAGACCACGCATACCAGCAAGCTGTTTCATCTGTGTTGGAGAACCACGAGCACCTGAGTGTGACATCATGTAGATTGAGTTCATTGGAAGCTGGCGTTTTGTTACATCGTCCACGTGAACCGCTTTAATGCGATCCATCATTTCATCCGCAACTTTGTCACCACACTTGGCCCATGCATCCACAACCTTGTTGTACTTCTCGCCCTGAGTGATCAGACCGTCGTTGTACTGTTGTTCATACTCTTTTGTAAGCGCTTGTGTTTCTTCCACCATGCCTGCCTTGGTTTCAGGGATAACCATGTCATCCTTACCAAACGAAATACCAGCATTACACGCGTGCTTGAAACCAAGCTGCATGATGCGGTCACAGAAAATCACCGTGTCTTTTTGACCTGAGTGACGATAGACGTGGTCAATCATTTTAGAGATGTTTTTCTTGGTCATCTCTGTGTTCACAATATCAAATTTAACCTTGCCATTGCGTGGCAGAAGCTCGCCCAGGATCATGCGACCAGGGGTTGTTTCGTAGATTGTGCTGATTGGATTACCTTCTTCATCGACAGACTTGTAACGACCACGGATTTTTGCGTGTAGCGTTACAACGTCATTATCAAGCGCGTGCTGTAGCTCGCTCATGTCTGAGAAGATCATGCCTTCGCCTGGCTCGTTTTCATTGACGATTGACAGGTAATAAAGACCTAGAACCATATCCTGTGAAGGAACGATAATCGGCTGACCGTTAGCAGGGTGCAGGATGTTGTTTGTAGACATCATCAAGACACGCGCTTCAAGCTGCGCTTCCAGAGATAGAGGTACGTGAACCGCCATTTGGTCACCATCGAAGTCAGCATTAAAAGCTGAACAAACAAGCGGGTGAAGCTGAATAGCTTTACCTTCAATCAATACAGGTTCAAACGCCTGAATGCCAAGACGGTGAAGTGTCGGCGCACGGTTCAATAGAACCGGATGCTCGCGAATAACTTCATCAAGGATATCCCAGACTTCTGGCTTTTCTTTTTCTACCAGTTTCTTTGCTTGCTTAACCGTCGAAGAGTAACCCTTCGCGTCAAGGCGCGCGTAGATGAATGGTTTGAAGAGTTCCAAAGCCATTTTCTTTGGCAGACCACATTGGTGCAATAGCAGTTCCGGACCGGTTACGATTACAGAACGACCGGAATAGTCAACGCGTTTACCGAGCAAGTTTTGACGGAAACGACCTTGCTTGCCTTTCAGCATGTCTGAAAGTGATTTCAGAGGACGTTTGTTAGCACCAGTGATGGTACGACCACGGCGACCGTTATCGAACAACGCATCGACAGATTCTTGCAACATACGCTTTTCGTTACGAATAATGATGTCTGGTGCACGCAGTTCCATCAAACGACGAAGGCGGTTGTTACGGTTGATTACACGACGGTAAAGATCGTTCAAATCAGATGTCGCGAAACGTCCGCCATCCAGTGGTACAAGTGGGCGAAGGTCTGGTGGAATGACCGGAATGATTTTCATAATCATCCACTCAGGGCGGTTACCGGATTCGATAAACGCTTCCACAACCTTCAAACGCTTTTGAAGTTTTACGGTTTTAAGCTCGGAAGAAGTTTCAGCAAGTTCTGTACGAACTTCGCCAGCAACTTTTTCAAGGTCCATCGAAGCCAGAATTTCATGGATAGCTTCCGCACCGATCATGGCAGTGAATGTATCTTCGCCATACTCGTCGATTGCATCCATGTATTCTTCTTCTGAGAGAAGTTGATACTCGCTCATTGGCGTCAGGCCAGGCTCTGTTACGACGAAGTTTTCGAAGTAAAGAACGCGCTCAAGATCTTTCAGTGTCATGTTCAACAGTAGGCCAATGCGTGATGGCAAGGACTTCAGGAACCAAATGTGTGCAACAGGTGCTGCAAGCTCAATGTGACCCATGCGCTCACGGCGCACGCGAGATAGCGTTACTTCAACACCACATTTTTCACAGATAATGCCTTTGTATTTCATGCGCTTGTATTTGCCGCAGAGACATTCGTAGTCTTTGACCGGACCAAAGATACGCGCACAGAACAGGCCATCACGTTCAGGCTTGAAAGTACGGTAGTTGATGGTTTCCGGCTTTTT
>CALHIB010000078.1 GCA_938030595.1 uncultured Rhizobiaceae group bacterium
GTCACGGGCACTGGTCCACCAGCAGTTGTGGCAGTGAAGACCTCTTCCGCAGATAAAAACTCATCTGCCGTAATGTCTTTTACTTCATGAGGAAGCCCAAGTTCTGCGCAAATCTCCAATACTGTTTTGCGGGTGATGCCCTCTAGCATGCCAGACTTCGGCGTGATGACCTTTCCATCTACGATGGCAAAAATATTAAAGCCCGGCCCTTCGGTCACATACCCCTGATCATCAAGCAACACGGCCGTATCATACCCCGCATCAAGCGCTTCGAAGAGCCCTTTTGTCATATCGCCCCAATGATAATTCTTCACCGTCGGATCAACCGAATTCGTGCCAATACGAGTTGCGTCACCTGCAAGCAATACATGTGCCCCACGCTTCGCGATTTCAGGCTTGATCACCCAGACAAATGGCACGACCCAAGCATAAAAATGATTATCACAAAGCCGCGGGTCTCGCGTGCCGGGAATAGACGGCGTACCACGACTGGCCACCATGGACACATAGGCAGACTGCAAACCGGAAGCACTAACCATTTCATGCAGAATACGCTTAATCTCATCACGCGATTGCGGAATATCCAAACGTGATTTCTCAATCGAGACCATAAACCGATCAAGATAATCATCAATGCGGAAAAACTTCCCCTCCCACACATGCACAACATCATAAGTAATATCAGATCGCGTCAGTCCCCAATCAGTCACAGAAATCTTGGCATCTGAGATGGGGATAATCTCCCCATCCATCCAGGCTGCACCGTTTGAGAGGTCAACGCTCATTAGACGAGCCTGTTAACCGCACTCACCAGCGCTTCCAGCGAGGCTGCCACAATGTTTGAGTTGACGCCTACGCCAAAGAGTTTCTTGCCACCCGATTCAACTTCCATGTAACAGATTGCAGTTGCATCGGCGCCTGTTCCAAGGCTGTGCTCAGAGTAATCAATCACTGAAATTTCAATCCCGACATGTTTGGAAAGCGCATCGACGAACCCATCAATTGGCCCAGTGCCCTGCCCTTTAATCGTAATTTCTTCGCCACTATCAGTAACAATCGCCTCAAGATTTCGAATGCCTGAACCCGCTTCACCGGCCAAGGTGGTGGAGTGGTCAACAAACTTCATGCGGCCATCGGATTGCTTCACATAGACATCCTGAAACACATCATGAATGCGAGCGGATGGCAGTTCGACGCCTTCTTCATCGGTGATGCGTTGCACTTCATTGCGCATTTCAATTTGCAAGTTACGCGGCAATTGAATGCCGTAATCCTGCGCCAGAATGTAAGCAATACCGCCTTTGCCAGATTGCGAATTAATCCGAATAATCGCCTCATAATCACGCCCCACATCTTGTGGATCAATCGGCAGATACGGCACTTCCCAAAGCGGCTTATTGGCTTTTTCAATCGCCTTCATGCCCTTGTTAATCGCATCCTGATGCGACCCAGAAAAGGCTGTGTAAACCAATTCACCCACATAAGGATGGCGCTCAGGAATGCGCAACTGGTTTGAATATTCATAAACATCCTTCATGCGCGGAATGTCCGAACAATCAAGTTGCGGGTCGACCCCTTGCGTAAACATGTTCAGCGCAAGCGTCACCAAGTCCACATTGCCCGTGCGCTCGCCATTACCAAACAAGGTTCCCTCAACACGGTCAGCACCCGCCATCAAGCCTAGTTCAGTCGCGGCAATGCCCGTGCCACGGTCGTTGTGTGGGTGAAGCGAAAGGATAATATTTTCGCGGTTGTTCAACTTGCGCGACATCCATTCGATTTGATCTGCATGAATGTTTGGCGTTGACATTTCCACCGTCGCGGGCAAATTGAAAATCAACTTGTTATCCGCATCAGGCTGCATCACTTCTTCCACCGCGTTACAAATCTCAAGCGCGAACTCAAGTTCGGTTCCGGTGAAACTCTCTGGTGAATATTCAAAGCGATAATTCTGATTGTTTTTGGCACCAGCATCTTCCGCCATATCGCGGATCATCTTGGCCGCATCGACCGCAATTTGCTTGATGCCATTACGATCTTGCCCAAACACCACACGGCGCTGCAGCTCTGATGTTGAATTATAAAAATGCACGATGGGCTTGTTCGCACCTTCAAGGCTTTCAAACGTACGCGTAATCAACTCCGGGCGACATTGCACCAAGACCTGAAGCGACACATCGTCTGGCACATTCCCCTGCTCCACGCACCAGCGCGCAAAGTCAAAATCGGTTTGCGACGCGGAAGGGAATCCAATTTCAATTTCCTTGAAATTCATATCCAGCAAAAGCTTGAACATTCGCTCTTTACGATCCTGCCCCATAGGGTCAATCAGCGCCTGATTGCCATCGCGCAGATCAACCGAACACCAAATCGGCGCCTCGGTTATGGTCTTCGATGGCCAGGTACGGTCTGATATATCGACCTGCTCATAAGCACGATATTTTTCACCAGCAGTGGGCATAACGGGAGTTTGATTTTTAACAGTCATTTTGCGGTCATTTCTTGTTTCTGAACATGCAACTTCCAGACATAGCTATAGTCCAAAAAGCACAATGATTTCTATCTAAATTTTGAGATTTGTAAGAGCAAGGTTCGCTAAAACCGTTCCGACCGCTGGACGCCCTTAAATCACACAAGCCCAACGATCGCATCTAAGTGCGAGCAGGAGGTTGGTTAGGAGTGTGTGTGTTTTGTTCATGGAATAATGATAACTGAGAAGTTAAAAGAGAGCAAGTCAGAACAACTCAACCATAGCCTGAACTCAGCGCACTATTCAGAAAAGTTATTGCAGGAAATCTATATCCGATTGAGTAACGTTATATGTACTTGTAAAATGAATAACATCATTAGGTGCAAGTGTATCCCAAGTAGCGTTTAAACCAGCATCAATACTGTCGCCTAAAGGCGGGTTATCTATCAATAAAACTTCCCCTTCAGGTATGGGAGGCGCACCACTGCCTAAATGCACATCGTTCAACGAAACATTGCTGATGGTTAAGTTACCATCATTTGTAACTTCGTATGTATAAGTAATAGTCTGTGCAAAAGACACATTGACGTTCGGAGACGCAACTTTTGTAACATTAATAGATGGATTAAGTATCAATGTAACAGCCGCAGAAGCGTTATCTGCAACATTGAAAGTTGCGGAAGTTCCCGTTACACTCACAGTATTATCAATGTCATTATCACCACCACCTGCATTATCAAAATTAGACTGTGTAACAACATAGCTAGCACTACAGTTTTCGGTAGCTCCCACAGCTAGTGTTGCAATTGTATTATTACCACTGCTTGGACAGGTCACACTTGTTATCGAATCATTTACAACGACACCATTAATCTCATAATCCCCGCTATTTGTTACAGGGATTGAGTAATTTATTATTGAAGATGCACTGGATACACTTGTTGGACTAGCATTCTTCAAAATTGTAATTGATGGATTAAAATTATCAAAAGTTGCACTTATTGAACCTGACATGCCATCGGGTCCAGGTCCATCAATATTATTGGCAACAACAGTATTCTGACCTTGAACAAAAACGGGGAAGCTACCTACACCACCAGAAGTGAAGATAATCGGCTCCAATACAGTTGAACCCGTTGTCCTGGTACCCACAAATGTTATTGATGTTTCACTAATTGTAACACGCAACCTCGGCAACCCATTATTATTGGGTAGCCAAGGAGTAGAGTAATCACCGGTTGCGAAAGACAAGAATGTTTGCGTAGCTGGTGTACCATCACCAGCTTGGAGTTGGCAAAGAGCAGGCGCGCAAACATTTGCCCCATTAATCGATAACTCCATGGAATTATCGACATAATCAAAATCAACTATAATTTCAGAGGTAGCTGGATTACCTGGTAAATCAACATCAAAAGCATGATTATGAACTAATCCACCATTACCGTTTATAAAGTCGTTATCGCTCTCGCCAACATCAAAAGCCCCATTGCTATTTGTATCAATATATATAGTAGCAACAACAGCGTACGAATTTATCGTAAAAGTGAGACTTAACAAAGTCATAAAAATTACACATTGAAATATCTTAAACATTTTAATGCACCCAAGACTGTAGAATCACTTACAAAAATATTATCATAATAGAAAAAATGAGGTAAGGAAAAAACTAAGTTATTAAATCATATGTTACTCTAAATTTATAAAAAACCAACGAAATCAATATATTAAAAATCAGACTCAGCGCGGCATAAATCTCCTTGCAAAAATTTATCCTCACCTCAATACCTTCCCGCATAATACATCCATTGCCTGATCATAAACTCAGTTTGGCCACCGAAGTTAGATGAGATCAGGGACAGTAGAGCGGTAAGGAATGCATGTCGGGTGTATTCCCTCCTTGAAGGCCGGACCCGCGCGATTTATCCCGTGAGGCGGTACTACAAATCTCTACGTGGAGTTCTCAGTTGAGAACCAATAAAATAAAACTTATGAGGTTTTCAATCGAAAGCTCCGCTAGTTTGTAAGAAATACTGATGCACCACCGCTCAGAAATGGGTGAGTGAATGATGAAACACGTCTTTCCTTCTCCCCTTGTGGGAGAAGGTGGCAGCGTAGCTGACGGATGAGGGGTAATGCCGAAACAAAAATAATGTTGCTAACATTACCCCTCACCCGACGCATATCGCTACGCTCAAGTGCGCCACCCTCTCCCACAGGGGGAGAGGGAAAAATATAAAGCCTGCCTCTGCATGACGGAGGCAGGCTTAATCAGAATGGGGGTGCACTTAGCCTAGCTTTTGCTACCAGAAATACGAGGAACCAGTGCACGCACCAGATCAAGCATATCGAGTTGGCCAACGACTTTTTCACCATCCAGCACACGGTAAATCTTGTTGGTTTCACCGTTGGAAAGCGCGATCATGCTTTCCAGGTTATCGCTCACTTGCACATCACCTGCGTATTTCGCACCCTTCTTGACCTTGCCCATGACAGAACGAACTTTCAGAACGCGGGCGCGGTTAATGTCGCTTACGAAATCCTCGATGTATGGATCGTTTGGATTAAGCAGAATGCCTTGTGGTTCGCCTTGTTGAACCACCGCACCATCTTTCAAGATGACCAGATGGTCTGCAAGTTTCAGCGCTTCATCAAGGTCATGCGTAATAAAGACAATCGTCTTGTGAAGCTCTTCCTGAAGCTCAAGAAGAAGGTCTTGCATGTCGGTACGAATGAGCGGATCAAGTGCGGAGAAAGCTTCATCCATCAACATGATGTCGGTGTTAGCTGTGAGCGCGCGGGCGATACCCACACGTTGCTGCATGCCACCAGACAATTGAGCCGGATAATGATTTTCATAACCTTGCAAACCCACACGGTCGAGCCACTTCATGGCCTCTTCCATCTGCACGGCTTCACTTTCGCCACGGACTTTCAAGGCCATGGCAGCATTTTGTACTACCGTTCTGTGCGGCAGAAGTGCGAACTTCTGGAAGACCATCGACATCTTGTTTTGGCGAAGTTGGCGCAAGTCCGCTTCATTCAGCTTCATGACATCTTCGCCATCGACAAGGATCTCACCAGCAGTCGGGTCGATCAAACGGTTGAGGTGACGAATAAGCGTCGACTTACCAGAGCCGGACAAGCCCATCACAACGGTAATCTCTCCCGCTTGCATATCAACGTCGATATTCTGCAGACCAAGAACATGTTGATGTTGGGCAAGCAGGTCTTCTTTTCCAAGACCGTTTTTAACATGCACCAAGGCTTCTTGGCTGTTGGCGCCAAAGATTTTGAAAAGGCCACGAAGGCTGACTTTAGGTTGAGTACTCATAATCTATCAGCCCCTAGTGTGTCTTATGGGTCATATCAACCCGCGATAGCGCCGCTTTTGAAACGCGGTCCAGAATTACAGCAAGAAGCACGATGCCTATACCGGCAACAATCCCCACACCAAGCTCAAGGTTACGAATACC
>CALHIB010000079.1 GCA_938030595.1 uncultured Rhizobiaceae group bacterium
CCACCTGCCAACCTCAAAGCCAGTGCATCTCCTTTGGGCTTTGGGTCACCCTCCCACTCCAATATACGCTTACCTGTCTGCGTTGATTTATCTAACCGTTCGGCCAAACCATTGCATAGATGAAACATGAAATCAGAACCAAGCGAGGCGCAAATTTCAGCTTGATCCTGAAATGATTTTCTTACTTCATTTTCTTTTTCCATCTCACCATTCAATCGCATCACCCTTATAATCCCAAAACGTTCCTGTTTGCTCTGGGCTTAATCCATCCAGCACTTGCAACATTTGTTTGGCAGAGTTTTCTGGCGTGAAACGCGCTCGTTCACCTGCGAAAGGTTCAGACAAGGAAGTTTCAACCGTTCCTGGATGAAGTGCCGCGCATATTGCTTCGTGTTTATTTCTTGCAACTTCAATCGCGGTACATTTTAAAAACATGTTCAAGGCTGCCTTTGATGCACGGTAAGAGTACCAGCCGCCTAATGAATTATCTCCAATGCTACCCACACGCGCTGAGAGCGTTGCAAAGATGGCTCGCGACTTTCTTGGCATCAATGGCGTGAAATATTTCATCAATAACGCTGGCCCCATGGCATTGAGTTCAAATAGCCGCGTCATGTTTTTTGCTTCTAATGTCTTCAGCGATTTTTCCGGCTTGATGATTTCATCTGATAAAAAACCCGTCGCATCAATTATCAGGTCGATCCAGCCTTCGATACTCTCGGCAGCTCGCTTTATGCTATCTTCATCATCAAACTTGATGGCGGGCCAGGTTGAACGGGAAAACTCTATGACTTCAGCGCAATTTTCATCTGACTTAAGCAAACTAACAAAGGCTGCCCCTATGCCACCAGTTGAACCGATAACAACAGCGCGGTAGTCTTTGGGCAAGGACTGCATCAAACTCATTTTTTCAACCTCGGAAAACCTCATGGATCACACTACCATACATCGCATTGCACAATC
This sequence comes from uncultured Rhizobiaceae group bacterium, assembly GCA_938030595.1. Lineage (GTDB taxonomy): Bacteria > Pseudomonadota > Alphaproteobacteria > Rhizobiales > Rhizobiaceae > JAALLB01. The sequence continues at coordinate 964 of CALHIB010000079.1, forward strand.
ACGTTTCAAGGACTGGAAAGACGCAAAGCGCTTTACACAACTTTTGGGTGATGACAAACCAGCGGACATGCGCGAAGCCTATGCCATTCAATCAGCGCTTTACGATATTATGCGCGATGAAGATCGCTTTTCCGAGTTTGGTGGCCATAAGATTGCTCTGACCTCGCCTGCCATACAGGAAATGTGCGGGGTTAGTGAACCAGCTTATGGGGCAGTTTTCAAAGAGTTCATTTACTCAAACAATCACAAGATCAATATGGATGAATTCATTCGCTTTGGCATAGAGTTTGAAGTCTGTATTGAAGTGGGAGAGGATATTCCACTGATTGATGAACCTTATACCAAAGAAACGATTGCTCCCTTCGTTTCTGCCGCCATGCCGGCCTTTGAACTCATCGATGACCGAGATGCGGACTACGCACATTTGGATGCAGCTTCAATTTTAACCGATCGCTGCTGGTGTAATGGCATTGTTTTAGGTGAAAAAATTACTGATTTAAAAAAAATCGACCTTGGCAATTTGGCAACAAGAGTGCTTTTGAATGGTCAATCAAATGACCATGGTAATACACGTGATGCGCTCGGACACCCTCTAAACTCAGTGGCATTTGTAGCAAATCATTTGGCGAATTATGGAAAGCAGTTAAAGGCAGGTGAAGTGATCATGACGGGTTCTGCCCTTAAAACACAATTTCCAAAATCAGGTGATGAAATCATTTATCAAATTGCAAGCCTTGGCGATGTGACCGCTCGCGTTATGTAAGCGGTATGTCAAATCTTATACTCATTCTGGGCGACCAGCTTTCTCACGGCCTTTCTTCACTTCAAACAATTGATAAATCTCATGACCGTATTTTAATGTGTGAAGTTTGGGATGAGGCCACTTACATCAAACATCACCAGAAAAAAATTGCGCTTATCTTCTCTGCTATGCGCCACTTTGCGCAAGAACTTAAAGAAGCGGGCTGGCAAGTTGATTATATCAAGCTTGATGATGATGGAAACTCTGGCTCTTTCAAAGGAGAAGTTGAACGCGCTATCAATCGCCATAAGCCGAAAAATATTGTCATAACGGAGCCAGCCGAATGGCGGGTTATGGAAGATGTAAAATCCTGGCCAAAAGATTTTAATCTTACTGTGGAAATCCTACCTGATGATCGCTTCATTGCCACCCATCACGAGTTTGAAGCATGGGCCGAGGGGCGCAAGCAATTGCGGATGGAGTATTTTTATCGTGACATGCGCCGCAAAACCAATCTCCTTATGAATGGCGATGAGCCTGAGGGGGGCAAGTGGAATTACGATAGCGAAAACCGCAAGCCTGCCAAAGACGATATGTTCATGCCGAAGCCTGTTCAGTTTGAACCAGATGAAATTACCCAGGATGTATTGAAACTTGTCGGCGAAAAGTTTGGTAATCATTTTGGTGACCTTGAACCTTTTTGGTTTGCGGTCACCCATGAACAAGCAAAAAAGGTTCTTGATTATTTCCTCGAAGCCGCGCTTCCCTCTTTTGGTGATTATCAAGATGCAATGCTGACAGGGCAAAAATTTTTATATCATTCGCTACTTTCTCCCTACATTAATTGCGGTTTGCTTGACCCTTTGGAAGTTTGCAAACGCGTGGAGGCGGAATATAAAAAGGGACGTATACCGCTTAATGCAACCGAAGGGTTTATCCGTCAAATTATTGGATGGCGCGAATATGTTCGCGGCATTTACTGGCTGAAGATGCCCGAATACGTCAAGCGCAATTTCCTTGAAGCCAAACGTAGTTTACCTGATTTTTATTGGACGGGTAAAACAGATATGCAATGCCTTAGTGAGGCTATTACGCAGACCAAAGAAGAAGCCTACGCACATCACATTCAACGCCTCATGGTGACAGGTAATTTTGCCATGCTTGCAGGGGTAGATCCGCATGAGGTTCATGAGTGGTATCTGGCGGTCTATGCCGATGCTTATGAATGGGTGGAGCTTCCTAACACTCTTGGCATGAGCCAGTTTGGAGACGGCGGGATTTTGGGATCCAAACCCTATGCGGCCAGCGGCAATTACATCAACAAGATGTCTGATTATTGCAAAAACTGCCGTTTTGATGTGAAGCAAAAGATTGGAGATGAGGCCTGTCCTTTCAATGCACTTTATTGGGATTTTCTCATTCGCAACGAAGATAAACTCAAAGGGAACCCGCGCCTTGGGCAAGTTTATGTTACATGGAATAAAATGGCTGAGGAAAAACGAGTTGAATATTTAGCCAGTGCAGCGAAATTTCTTGAAACATTAAAGTGATCAAAAAGGACTCGCATTCTTCCGTTACGTTATGGTAAGGAATTGTTAATAATTAGAATTCTTTCAAGAATTTAAGCACGTAAAACCCTTTATAACTCCCAAGGTGCAAACTGCATGAACAGGTCAATAATGCCACAAGTATTACGTTTACTATCCGCTTTGCTCATACTTATCATGATGAGCATTCCTGCGTCTGCTTTCACACTTAAAAAGCAGATTGAGAAAGGTAGTTTTGAATACAACGGCATTACGATTAATCCAAAACCGCTTGAGAGCATTTACAAAGCCAATAAATACAAAGGCATTTGGACATCCAAAAAAGGCTTTTTTGGTTTAAAACGTAACCTTACAAAAAATGGCAAGCTACTCATTGAAGCTATTGCGGATGCGGAAAATGAAGGACTAAATGCCCAGCGCTACCTGCGTAATGCCAATATAGACAAAAAAGCGTTGAAGGGTAAAAAGATTGATCAGCTTGAACTATATCTAACCGCTGAATTCCTAAAATTTGCCCGCGATGTTCATATTGGTATTGTCGATCAGTCGAGACTTCAGGCAGATATTTTCAAAGCCGAGAAAAACTTTGACCCAATCGCAACCCTGCAGTCCGTGAAGAAAAAGGGACTTAAAAAGACACTTGCTTCGCTGCGCCCCCAGCACCCGCAGTACGATGCGCTTCGCAAGGCAATGTCCCGAACCACAGACCCCGCAAAGCGTCAGTTGATTGCGGCAAATCTTGAACGCTGGCGTTGGCTTCCACAAGAATTGGGTGAGAAGCATATCCTTGTAAACCAGCCAGCCTATGAAGTTTATATTTACAAGAAAAATAAAATTGTAGACCAGCGTCGCGTTATTATTGGCAAAACTGAACACGCCTCGCCGCAGTTTAGTGACAAAATGACTTACGTTGAATTTAATCCCCAATGGAACGTTCCTCAATCTATAGCGGTCAATGAATACCTTCCGAAGCTTTTGAAAAATCCTAATTATCTTAAAAGCCGCGGTTACTCTTTGTATGAGAACTGGAACCAGGGAGCCAAGGAACTCGACGGTCGCAAGGTCAAATGGTCGAAGATTGATCCTGAGAATCCAAAGAAATTTCCTTATCGTATTGTTCAAGGTGAAGGCCCCAAGAATGCGCTTGGTCAAGTCAAATTTCTATTTCCAAATGACCACGCAATCTATTTGCATGACACACCAGCCAAAAAACTATTCAACTCAAAGAACAGGGCGTTTTCTCATGGTTGTATCCGCGTTCACAATCCCCTTGATTTTGCACGCAAGATTTTTGAACTGGATGGCGCCATCTCACCGTCAAAAATTGATGGCGTTGTAAAAGCCGGAGATAGAAAGTCTGTCATTTTGAAAAACCCAATGCCTATTCATTTGGCTTATTTTACCACATGGGTTGGACAGGGTGGAAAACTTGAGGTGTTAAAAGATATCTATAGCCGCGACCCGGTTATTCTGGCGGCGCTAAGATAATTCTAAAAATAGTTTTGCAGAAACTTTTCATAAACTGCCGTGAGCTTATCCACGTCTGCCAGTGGTGTACGCTCGTCAACCTGGTGCATGGTTTGTCCGACTAGACCAAACTCTACGACAGGGCAATAATCCTTGATGAAACGCGCGTCCGAAGTACCGCCCCCTGTTGAAAGTTCTGGCGTTTTGCCTGTCACGTTTTTAATCGCCTCTGAAAGAGTATTGATTAAAGTATCGTCTTTCGTCAAAAAAACGTGACTGACACGGCCAATCCACTCAATCTCAAAATCAACGGGTGCATCTTTACCGTTTCGTATTTTTGCACTTTTTGCGCCCTCTTCCAGTCGGCGCTTGATTTCCTGCTTCACGGTATCGCCCGTCCAAAGATCATTAAAGCGAATATTGAAACTGGCTGTTGCTTTTGCTGCAATCACATTGGTCGCAGGGTTGCCCACATCGACCGATGTTACCTCGAGATTGGTCGGCTGGAACATTTCCGTTCCTTTATCAAAGGGTGACCCCAATAGTACATTCAGCAAATCAATCATGCCGTTGACTGGGTTGTCAGACAGATGCGGATAGGCCGCGTGACCTTGAACGCCATTGACCGTGATGCGCCCGGATAGCGAACCGCGACGACCGTTTTTAATCACATCGCCAATCGCATTTGGATTAGAGGGTTCGCCTACAATACACGCATCCCAGGTCTCACCCTTTTCTGCAGCCCATTTCAAAAGCTTGTCTGTGCCATTGACCGAAGGACCTTCTTCATCGCCTGTGATTAAAAACGATATTGAACCCACAAGTTCGTTGTCAGCAAGATAGGCTTCAACCGCACCCAAAAAACAAGCAATCCCGCCTTTCATGTCTACCGCACCACGGCCAAACATAACGCCGTCTTTAACATCTCCAGAGAAAGCATCACTCGACCAATCGTCTTGATTACCGGTTGGCACGACATCGGTGTGTCCTGCAAACATCACGTGCGGCGCATCGCTACCAAGACGTGCATACAGGTTTTCAACATCTGGTGTGTTTTCATCCGAGAAGGTTACACGCTCAACGCAAAATCCGAGCTTCGTGAGTTCGTTTTCAAGATAGGTAAGCGCGCCACCTTCTTCAGGCGTCACGGACGGGCAGCGAATGAGTTCGCGTAAAATTTCTGCTGATCGTGATAAATCTTGAGTCATGATTAAACTTTAAATGATTTGGGAGGCTGTTAGAAGCTTTATGTTTTGGCTTTCGCTCTTGTCACAGGTTTACTCGACCGCGTTACTTTTTCCGGTTCAATCAACATGATCTTCTGCCAGATTTTGCGTGACAGATTCCCTCCCAAAGCTTCCACATCATTGACCGCATTCACGACTTCCATATCAGGCACGGCTTGTGCATAGAGTGCTGATATTTTTCCCGTAAGCGAAAGCATCTCGCTACAATAATCCAGATAGCGCACCAATTCATTTGGCTTTAGCTTGCGCTCTGGCGATGAGGGCGTTGGCTTGAAACCTGTACGCAGAGAAACCGGGTCTTTGGTCAATTGATGCATGTCAATGATGTGAATGACTGAACGAAGTCCATGCAAACCATCAAGCACTTTGCGTCGTTTGATTCTCTCTTCTGATTTGGCAATGGTCAAAAACCCAAGACCTGCAAGCACAACAGCATTAATAGTCGCCTCAACGCCTTGCACAAAATCAAAAGCCTCTGTCGCAAGACGATCAAAGTTTAAAAATGTACCGATAAAGAAGAAGATTATCACGCCCAGAAAAACACTGGCGAAGGTGGCAATGCGCAACCATTGAATGGGTTGAGAGAGCTTCTCAGCCCGCGCCTTTGCATCTTTTGCAATGGCTTTTAATTCCGTTGCCACCCCAACAAGAGAAGCATTGGGAAACCGTTCTTCAACACGGCTTTCCAAAATGTCGGCTGTCTTGATAATTTTATCCGGGTCAAGTGTTGTATATGGCATGGGTGTCTTATGGCAAAAAATGGTTTCGATTTGGTTGATACGAGTATGCACCCGAATTCTGATTGATCTTGCCTCCCCCTTGTGGGAAGGCTATTAACTTTTCTCTCTCCCGCAAGAACGTTTTGTGGGCGAAGTGAGACGCAACGACCCATCGTCATCCTAGGGCTTGTCCCTAGGATCTAAATAGGTTTCGATAGTGTAGAATGTCTAAGTTGGGCAATATTTACAACTTCTCCACTTGCTGTTTCTTTTGCTAACTTGTGTAGATCCTAGGCACAAGGCCTAGGATGACGGACGTGTCTATACATTCACTCGCCCATATCTGAACGGTGGTGCATAGGTATTCGATACAAACTTGCGGAGCTTTCGATTGAAAACCTCATAAGTTCTATAAATTTGGCTTTCATTCGAAAGCTCCACGTAGAGATTTGTAGAACCGCCTCACGGGATAAATCGCGCGGGTCCGGCCTTC
>CALHIB010000080.1 GCA_938030595.1 uncultured Rhizobiaceae group bacterium
TCAAGACCTGCCATAATACGAAGTACGGTAGATTTACCCGCACCGTTGGGACCCAAGATACCAATCTTGGCATCCGGGTAAAAAGACAGATGAACATCTTCCAGAACCTTTTTAGTACCGTAAGTCTTTGAAAGTCCTGCCATATGATAGATGAACTGACGTGCCATAAATGCGTCTCCGTGCAACAGAAATTGTGATTAAGTAAGTTATCAAACGATTTACGCTTTGACGCAGATAAATTCAAGCGTAGTGTTGAACAACCGTTGAATATAAGAGTTTTATTTTGATATGCGCACCGTAATCTACATGTTTTTAGGAATATTATTCATTGGCATGGGGGCTTACAACCTTTATGCAGGATATGAACTTGAAAAAGTCTATGTGGCTGCGTTTGGTTTTGGCGCAATCATTATCGGGGCAATGCTCGCCATGTTCGGTGTCAGCATAAGAAGAAAGTCACGCAAAATGACAAAAGAAAAAAATCCAATCAACTCATATAAGGATGATCCGGTAGAACGCGAGCCAGATGGTGCGATTGAGATTCATGCCATCATCCAGTCCATGGGTGTCGTAGCCGTAGCAGACAAGCGTGTCCGGAACGAAGAAATCAAAACCATCGCCGCCATTTATGAAGAAATGCTCGGGCTGAAAATCAGAGATGAAGAAGTTCGTGAGATTTTAAGTGACTTTGACGATCATTTTGATATCGAAGAACGCCTGACACGCAATCGCTCATATATTAGTCCTGCCATGAAGCGTTCAATCATCCAAAGCTGCCAAAAAGTAATGGTAAGTGATTTGGAAATTGTTCGCTCAGAAGAAAACCGCATTATGGAAATTGGCAGAGCGCTAGGCTTTACTGATCCGGAAATCGAAACACTGATCGCAACGACTCCAAAGTAATGGCATTTAGGAAATCAAAACTTACAAGCCCTACAGGCGCCGAGCTTCAACTCTATGAAATGAATTCGACTGGCAAGCCAAAAGCAGTCATTCATATCACGCACGGCATGTGCGAACACATTGGACGCTACGAACAATTTGCAAAAGTGCTGACAGCCAATCAATATCACGTCGTAGCCCATGACCATCGCGGCCACGGATTAACCACCGCACCCGACGCACCGCTTGGCACTTTTGCCAAATCAGACGGCTGGAACAAAGTCGTTCAAGACGTAGAAGCGGTAAATGATAAAATCAGAAGTCAATATCCAGACTTACCCATTGTCTATTTCGGGCATTCCATGGGAGCAATCGTTGGCTTAAGCTATTGTGTCAAACACTCAGACAAGATTGCCGCTAGTGCCTTATGGAATTCAGGCGTAGATGGCGGACTTCTTCTTGCCGTCTATGGTTTCCTTTTGAAACTGGAACGAATGTTCAAGGGTTCAGACGTACCAAGCCAAATCGCCAAGAAGCTGGCCTTTGAAGATTGGAACAAGAAATTCAAACCAAACCGCACAGAATCAGACTGGCTCACCCGCGATGAAGCGGAAGTCGACAAATACATCGCAGACCCGCTTTGCGGCTTCGACGCCAGCAATGGTCTATGGGGTAATGTGCTTGAAGGCGTAAAACTTGGGGGTAGTAACCAAGAAACCGCAAAAATCAGAAAAGACCTGCCGTTGCACATGCTAGCCGGCGGCAAAGACCCCTGCTCTGACAATGGCAAAGCAGTAGAGCGTCTTCACGCCCGCCTAGAAAAAACAGGCATGACAGACGTGAGCCTAACCATTCACAAAGAAAACCGCCACGAAGCCTTGAATGAGTTAAACCGTGACGAGGTTATGCAAGAGTTCGTGGATTGGCTGGATGAAAGATTTGGGTAAAGCCTAATCCGCCACCACCGTCGGATCATTGATCTCGCGCTCTTTCTTCCTCATCAGCTTTTTCTGATATTGGCTTTGCACCACATCTACCAAGATCATAACAATCAGCACGAAGTAGAAGGTTGATTTTGACATCGCTTCTACAGGATAGCCCAGCAGTTTGATGTGTGCCAAGTGGCCGCCTTCTGAGACGAGCAGGATGCCGACGATGAACAGGATGAAGAGGCCGAGCACTTCATACATACGGTTCTTCTTCAAAAAGTCCGCCACCTTATCCGCCATGACGATCATCAGGATACCGGTGATAATAATCGCAATGGCCATGACGACAAAAACATCAGTCAGTGCGATTGCTGAGAGAATGGAGTCAAACGAGAATACAAGGTTCATCAATACGATGGAAAAGATAACAGACGGTACTGATTTTAATCCTGCACTATCCTCACCTTCAATGTTGTGAACCGCAAGCATATGCATGATTTCCTTAATCGCAGTCCACATAATGAAACCGCCGCCAAATAGAACAATGAGCGCGTGACCGCTAAAGTCTCCTTCAACAAATCCCTTGAAGTCAATTTTGAAAAGTGAGTCTTGAAAAAAACTGATCGCTTTAATGATAACGAAGAGAAGAATTATCCTCAGGACAATTGCCATGCCAATTCCGATTTGGCGCACCTTGCGCTGACTCTCAGCAGGCGCGCGTTTGGACTCAATTGCGATATAAAGCAGGTTGTCAAAGCCCAATACGACTTGAAGCAAAATTAGCATTAACAAAGTTAGTAAATTGTCGATCGTTAATAATTCAAGCATAAAATTCTCCAAATTTCTCAATGCATTCCATAAAATTTTAGCTAAACGAGCCTCTTATGGTTACTGCTTCGTTTATAAATATTTCAATTTGTCTCATTTCGAAAGGGTTTGTTTACCATAACTATCAAAAGCACCCCATTTATCCTCATTTAATGCTTCAAGCGAACCAAAATTAACGAGTTCATTAAACCAGCACACTAGTTTGTGGCGAAGGTTATAAAACTTAGCAGGGGTATACCAACGTGAGTGGAAAATTAATTATCATGGCAGGCTTGGCAGTTGCATTTGGTGCAACAAGCTATGTTGGCGGCAATTATTATCTGGAAAGCCAGACACAAGCCCTAACAGAGGCTCGCATTAACGAGCTGGACGCAAACCGCCCTGTCGTCGAAGCAGTTGAATTGGCAAAAGTTGTTGTAGCAACCGCAGAAATCAAATTTGGTGAAGCAATTGATGAATCGATGATCAAGGTCGTTGACTGGCCGCAAGATGCATTTCCTGAAGGTGCCTTTACAGCAACCTCAGAAGTCATCAGCGATGGCAACCGCCGCGTACTAACGACTATCTTCCCGGGTGAGCCAATTATCACAGCAAAAATTACTGGTGAAAACGGCCGTGCAGGTCTTGCGGGCATTATCACCGAAGGCATGCGGGCAGTAACGATCCCTGTTGATGGCGTAAACGGTGTTGCAGGTTTCATTCAGCCAGGTGACCGGGTTGATATTCTCCTTACCAAAAACGGTGATGACACAACAACCTCAGAAGTCATGATGAGCAACATCAAGATCTTATCGGTTGACCAAAATGCTGGGTCAAGAAACGAAACTGCTCAACTGGCAAACTCAGTAACAATTGAAACAGACACAAAAGGCGCCAAGAAAATTTCCTGGGGTTTAAATGTTGGTAGCCTTTCACTTTCACTACGCGGTGCCGGTGACATATCAGAAGAAGGCGATAGCGATTCTGATGGCCTGTTCTCTTTTGAGGAAGAAAAACCAACCCGAACATCAATTAAAGTAACAGCAGGTACTCAGGTCAAACAATTTGACGTTGCAATTGAAGGTGCTGAGAAACCTAGAAAAAAGAATAATAACAATAACTAAGCATAAAAGCTTACGAGGACGAAAATGATGAATTTAGGCTGGGACACAAAGAATAAACTGCGTCAGTATCTTATAGCTACTGGTTTGGCACTAATGACTGCAACAACACCACTTGCAATGTCGACAACAGCGCAGGCTGAGAGCGCGGTCATCCATTTAAGCTCTTCGCAAAACACGAAGACAATGAAGATCACCAAGTCCAAGCCTAAAACAGTGCGTACAGACCGCTCATTTAGTGAGATCGTTGTTGGTGATCCAGAAGTGGCAACTGTTAGCCCGCTAACAGATCGCTCATTTTATGTAGTCGGCACAGCACCTGGTACAACGGGTATCGCGCTTTATGATAAAGACAGTAATCTGGTTGGCCTACTTGATATTGAGGTTGGTGCAAACACCAACCAACTCAACGCAGCGCTAAAAGCTGCATTGCCAAAATCATCTGTAAAAGCAACAACTTCCAACGGTAAAGTGATTCTAAAAGGCAAAGCCAAAGGCGCAGGCGCTGC
>CALHIB010000081.1 GCA_938030595.1 uncultured Rhizobiaceae group bacterium
ATCAATCCATTGGTATGCGAAGGCTGCGGTGACTGTTCTGTTCAATCGAATTGTATTTCGATTGAACCGCTTGAAACCGAATTCGGTCGCAAACGTAAAATCAATCAATCCTCATGCAATAAAGACTTCTCATGCGTTGAGGGATTCTGTCCGTCATTTGTAACCGTACATGGTGGCGAACTTAAAAAACCGGAACTACCAGAACTGGACGCTTCATCCTTACCTGCTCCGAAAACTCCCAAACTTGATAATGTTTATAACATCGCCATTACAGGGGTCGGTGGCACAGGAGTTTTGACCATTGGAGCTATCCTCGGAATGGCTGCACATTTGGAAGACAAGGCAGCCTTGATGCTGGATGTTGCAGGCCTGGCACAAAAAGGCGGTGCTGTTCTTTCTCACGTAAGATTAGCACCAACACCAGACCTTGTGACAGCACCGCAAATCGTAACGGGCGAGGCAGACCTCCTTCTTGCAGCAGATACCGTTGTTGCATCCGCTCAAAGTTCTGTTTCACTCTTCAGCCCTGAAAACACAAATGCAATTCTCAACACGCATTTGAATCCTGTATCAAACTTTATTTTTGATCGTGATTATGATTTCCGCGAAGAAGCTGTTGTCGGCGACATCAGAAAACATGTTCGTAACGATATCACTCAAGTTGATTTCACAAAACTAGCTGAAAGCGTTTGCGGTGATGCTATTGCAACCAACATCATGATGATTGGGTACGCCTGTCAAAAAGGCATGATCCCGCTACCGCCAGAGGCAATTGAACGTGCGATTGAACTCAATGCCGTTGCAGTACCAGCCAACAAACGTGCGTTTAACTGGGGACGTAAATTTGCAAATGATCCAAATGAAATTGAAAGCGTTTTGGATAAGTTACGCCAAGTACCAAAAGAACCGGACACACTAGAAGAGATCATCAACAAACGCGCTGAATTCTTGAAAGACTACCAAGACGCAAAATATGCGCAAAGCTATCGCGATTTTGTTTCAAAGGTAGAGATTGCTGAAACAAAACTGGGTAAGTCTCGTGATCTTACCAACGCTGTTGCACGCAATCTTTTCAAGCTCATGTCTTATAAGGATGAGTATGAAGTAGCGCGTTTATACACCAATGGTGAATTTGAAAAACAAATCTCGGATACGTTTGATGGTGACTTCAAAATCAATTATCACCTGGCGCCACCCATCATTGGCTTTGGCAAAAAGCCAAACGGCAGACCACGCAAAAAAGCCTTTGGCCCATGGATGATGAAAGCCTTCAAACAGCTTGCCAAATACAAACATCTACGAGGTGGCAAGTTTGATGTATTTGGCTATTCGGCAGAACGCAAAATGGAACGCGCCCTGATTGAGGACTACAAAACCACAGTGGAAAATCTGCTTGGCAAACTCTCAGAAAATAACCGTCAGTTCGCAAGTGCTATTGCAAGATTACCAGATGAGATAAGAGGTTTTGGCCCGGTAAAGGAAGCTGCATTCATAAAAGCTCAGGCAAAGAAAAAAGATTTGCTACAGCAGTTTGAAAAACCTGTAAGTCAAAACAAATCCGGCAGGACAACTGAAGCTGAACCTGCCGAATAAGCTGCCCTCAGACAGAAGTCTGATCGGGGGTAATTTAGAAAATAAAGTCGTCTGACGCCAGATCAGCTGCATTGACGTTTTCAAGTAGTATTGTGCCGTAACCATCGACTTCAACAAGTGCGCCATTTGCAGTATCAGTGATCGTTAAATCACTCATGTCTTCTATACCATCAAGATCCAGCCAGATACGATCTGTTCGTCCCGCACCTGCTTCAAAATCAGTGATAACATCATCACCAAAGATTGCTTTGTACAAGAAGACGTCATCACCTGAGCCACCTGTTAGAATGTCATCATCCTGCATGCCAATGATATAGTCGTTTCCAGCGCCACCATTGATTACATCTGCACCACCTTGGCCTACAAGACGGTTCTGATTGGCGTCACCGATAATCGTGTCATCAAAATCTGAACCATCTACATACTCGATGCTGATATAAGTATCGCCTTTTGCCTCACCTGCAAAACCACCGTTTGCAAGGTCTACACCAACACCACTTGTTGCATCGCGGTAAACTGCAGTATCGCCAGAATTAGCACCGCCATCCAGCAGGTCTGCACCTTCACCACCTAGGAGGTAGTCTTTACCTTCACCACCGAATAATTGGTCATCTCCATCTCTACCAACAAGACGGTTATTAGCAGCATCACCAGTGATGACATCATCATAATCTGAACCATAAACAAACTCCACACCACTATAAATATCACCATCAGCATCACCAGCTGAACCACCATTAACAAGATCAACGACAACGCCGACATCTGAACTGCCGTATTCAACGGCATCGCGGCTACCCGATCCGCCGTTTAATTCATCAGCGCCTTGACCTCCAACCAGAATATCGTTACCAGCACCACCGTTGAGAATATCATTGCCTCTACCGCCTACAAGACGGTTTACATTGGCGTCACCTGTTAAGATATCATCGTAATATGAACCGTAAATATATTCGATACCAGCGAGCGTATCGCCTTCGGCATGCCCGCCAAAGCCAACTCCAGTTTCAAGATTAACAATCACGCCTTCATGTGACCAATCATATTCGGCAACATCACGGTCACCTTCGCCACCATCCAGATGGTCAGCACCGCGCCCCCCCAATAATGTATCATTACCAGCACCACCGTAGAGTTGGTCATCACCATTATGGCCAGATATTCTGTTTGTCTTTTCATCTCCCGTCAGAACATCATCATGTGTTGAACCATGAATAAATTCTACGTTTTCATAAGTATCGCCTTCAGCTTCACCGCCGCGACCACGACCCAGATCAAGGTCCACAATAACACCTGTAGTGCTGTCTTCAAAAGATACGATGTCACGTTCACCTGTTCCACCGTCTATATCATCAGCACCCTCGCCACCAATGATAGCATCATCTCCAGCGCCACCATCAATCGTGTCATTACCTGCGCCACCATCAATTAGGTCATCACCACCATCAGTAGCAGGGTTAAATCCCTCATCGACACCGCTTACACGAACATTATCGATTGTCATACCAAGCGAATCTGATTGACCAGTTGCACGAAACTCCAGTCGCGCAACATCTGCACCCACTGGCACTTCAATTTCTATTGTCGTCCAGTCAAAATCTGACAAGCCGCGACCTTCTGCAGTTGCAGAGAAGATTAATACACCATCCCAATAAACTTCGATCCCGTTTGAACTTTCACTCACGCCTGGTCGAGGTGAATAGTCAAAAGAAACTGTATATTTCAAGTCTGGATTGAGACCATCAATGTCACGATAAACAGTAGCATTGGCAGTAGAGTCCAATTCCATAACTGTGTTGCCATCTGAGGCGGTGCCCACTACGCCAGACTGCTGCAGTTCAATTAATGGAGAACCATCAGGACGCTTCCAGCCATTAACTTCCTCAAACAAGCCCCAACGGCCACGATTAAAATCATCGTGAAATTCAAATGAATTGTTCAAGTCACCACGATTTTCAGTATCGGTATCACCTTTAAGGACATCGTCACTACCCTGGCCAATCAAAGTATCATCGTCAGTAAAGCCACCCAATACATCTTCATTTTCGGTACCAATGATCGTATTGTCGCTGCCATGCAAATAATCAGGATTATTTTGTCTCTCAGAATTCGTCAATGGAATGGTCCCCTAGCCAATTGAATGCAAAAAAATCTAAATCTTACCTCCTTCATACACTGTAGAAATCAATATAAGTTTGACTTGCACTGACAAATTTTAATGACATTTATCTTGGGAAATTAACACTTGAATAACCAAGAAAAAAACCCGGCATCACTTGCCGGGTTTTAATAAGATCTAAACTAAAACTTTGAAGTATTTGGGTAATCAAGGTGTCCAGTAATTAAACTGAAGCTTGGCCATTTTTTCATCAAAAAGCCCACGAAGGTCAACAATTGGTGCACCGCGTCCCACAACAGAAGCAAGTCTGAAAAGGTCAATCTCTTCAACAAAACAATCATGTTTTGCAGTGACAACAACGGCATCATACGGACCTTCTTCTTCCAAAGAATTGATAATCTTGGCACCACGTCCGCCTTCAAAATGACCATCATCAGCAATTGGATCATAAGAAAATACATCCGCACCACGGGTCCAAAGACTGTCCATAACCGCAAAGGCTTTTGAGTTACGAATGTCAGGACAATTGTCTTTAAAGGCACGCCCCAAAACAAGAACACGCTTACCTTGTAAGTTGTGCGATTCAGCATCAAGCATTTCATGTAACTTGTCTGAAATGTAATGCGCAGTACGCTCATTAACCTGACGTGCTGAAGAAACCATCTCCATGGCAAGGCCATGACCACGGCCTGCGCTTAGAAGATAAAACGGATCAACCGAAATACAATGCCCGCCAACAAGACCAGGGAAATATTTATGAAAATTCCATTTTGAACCTGCTGCTGCAACAACATCAGTTACTTTAATATCCATCGCATCAAACAATTGCATCATCTCATTAATAAGAGCGATATTTACATCACGCTGCGTATTTTCAAGAATTTTAGCTGCTTCAGCAACCTTGATTGAGGCAGCCTTGAACAAACCAGCTTTAACCACACGGCTATAAAGTTCGGCTAGATAATCTGTAACTGCAGGTGTAGAACCAGAAACAATCTTTGCAATATCACCGACACGACGAGCATGCTCACCTGGTGATACGCGTTCCGGAGAATAACCTACATAAAAGTCTACACCTTCACGCATGCCAGATACTTCTTCAAGAATTGGTACGCACTTGTTTTCAGTTGTACCAGGATCAACAGTTGATTCATAAACAACCACACAACCACGCTTCATGTTTTGACCAATGGTTCTACTTGCTGCAAGAACTGGACGATAGTCTGGTTTATTACCCTGCATCACTGGAGTTGGCACACAAACCATCATCACATCAGCTTCGCGTAGAGCATTTACATCACAAGTGAAATCCATATTCTCTTTAATAAGATCTTCTTTAGTCGTCATATCAGTAGAGTCTTCGCCATTGCGAAGGTCCTGAATTTTTGACGCATCAATATCGAAACCGATAGTTCTTTGATCATCAGCGAAACCAACCATTAAAGGAAGTCCCACATAACCAAGTCCTAAAACGGCTACGATAGATTCTTTTGGATTTGGAAGTTTTACTGCTTCCAGTACTTCAAACTTGTTATTTATAGCAACTGATGTACTCATATTTCGCCCCTGCTCATTATTATTACGTGCTTATATTTGCACTATTTGCAACGTGTCTTTGCACGCCTTGAGATACGTTTTACATCAGAGATTAAAATATTTGGTTATCAGGTTTGGTTAAAATAACCTTATGTTTTTATTGGCCTTTTATTGGCTGAATCAACCTTTCGTTTACCTTGTTTTAGAATAGCGCTTCAGTAACCCAACGTTAACTTTGAATCTTAACAACGATTTTATACCCCACATATATGTTGGCTGCAGGGACGCTAAATTCGGGGCATAAATACCGATTTTAGTCATGCATATAAAAACAAGAGAAAAAGCATGATTAACTTAAACGGCATAGAATGGCTTTTCGCCATATTGGTGCTTATCATATTCACAAACAGGTATCTGTTTGGAAGCATTTTGCGTATGATGGACAAACGTACGAAAGATGGTTTCAGCAAAGAACCTGATGTGTGGCCATCTGTAACGATTGTTACGCCTGTCTTTAATGAGGGCTCAACCGTTATTCAGACAGCAGACAGCTTTGCCAAACTGGATTATCCAAAAGACAAGTTAAATGTAATTTTTGTAGATGATGTTTCTACAGATGATACATATGAACACCTTCTAACAGCGCAAAAAAATCATCCTTGGATGCAAGTAACGCGCAACCCGCACAATATGGGCAAGCGTCTCGGCATCAAGCGTGCTGTGCTTAAAGTTCATACAGATTTAATCATGTCAGTTGATTCAGACGTGATCGTTGAACGCGATGCCATGAGAAACATGGTAAAACACATGCACACAACTGGTGTGGATGCTGTTGGTGGTTGTGTATTCGTATCGAACGCTGATGAAAATTGGCTGACACGCATGCAAGCCGTTAAATACTGGGTTGGCTATATGTTCTTGAAAAACATCGAGAACACATTTGATCATGTCATGTGTCTGTCAGGTTGTTTGACAATCTATAAGCGTGAAGCACTTATCGCAGTTGATGAAGATGTTGCAGATCGCCGTTTCCTTGGCGACGAGGTTAAGTATGGCGAGGATCGCTATCTTACACGCAAGCTCGTTGAGAAGGGTTACAAGACCCGCCTGACCTTTGATGCACAGTGCTATACAAAAGCGCCTGCAACCATGGCTAATTATATCTCCCAGCAGCTACGCTGGCGTCGTTCAAACATGATCGACCTGATCACGGCTATTCCGCATATCAACAAGTTCAACACCTATGTAGCGATCCATTATATCGCTATGGGCATGTTACTATTGTTCTACCCAATGGTGTTGCTTGTTGAGTTTATGCGTCTTGGTTTCATCATTCCAATGATGTTGCACGCACTATTGGCAGCCTGTTTTGGTATTGCTTATGAGCTGAACAAGCACAAGGTTCCGAAGATGGCGCGCACAGACGGCATCTGGTTCATGGCCATGGCGCTTATTTTCCCGGTTGTTTATTTGACATTGAACCCGCTTGCTCTTGCAACGCTTGGCACAACGTCGTGGGAAACCCGTGGTGCAAAGAAGAAAAAAGCACAAAAAGCAAAGGCGACGGCTGCTAAATGATGCCAACTTTGCTGCATACGGGCGAGGCACCGGTTCAGGAAAATCTACGCAGCCGCATCATGGTGATGGGGCCTGCAGCACACGGCATTGCGGCAGCATTGGTTCGCATGCAAAGTAATTCGGAAATTCATTCTGCAAACACTGCTGCGGAAGCCATTGAAATTCTGAAAACGGGTGATTTTGATCACCTGCTTATTGATAACCGTGCCGACGGTGCAATGAGCCTGACAATCCCTGCGCTCTCCCGCCTGGATTCAATCGAAAATATCACAGTTCTTGCTGGCCCTCAATCCAGCCCATCCATATCTGCTCTCCCAGGTGTGGCATCGGTGATTACAGAGCCTTACAATCCGTTAGAGATTGCAAACTCATTAGGCATTGAAGTTCGTGACAGCCGTTCACAAACACAGCATGAAAACAATAAAGGTCGCCGTTCAGAAGATGTAACGGTAGACCCAGTGGTCCACGGGGAGGTGGAAGATACCAGTGCAGACAACCTTGAAGAAGACGAGCGTCCC
>CALHIB010000082.1 GCA_938030595.1 uncultured Rhizobiaceae group bacterium
CTGGATCGTTTTTATCATGATGACTTAGCATGAAGAATTGGGTTAAACTGTTCCTTGAATTATTTCGATATAAAGATGAATTGCCATGAAAACTGCAAAACTCCACCGAATGGATTTACAAGACCACACTTGCCCTTATGGATTAAAAGCTAAGGATTTACTGGAGCGTGCTGGTTATAGTGTTGAAGATTACACCTTCAAAACACGTGAAGAAGTTGATGCCTTCAAGCAGGAACATGGAGTCAAGACAACGCCGCAAATCTGGATTGAAGGAGAGCATATCGGTGGGCATGATGATTTGCGCGCGCATTTGGGTAAGTCAGTTAAGTCAAAAGATGAGACGAGTTATCAATCGATCATTGCAATATTTTCGATGACGGCCTTAATGGCATTGGCTTTAAGCTATGCGTCCTTTGGTGAGATATTTATTGTAAAGTCGTTTGAGTGGTTTATAGCGCTTTCAGTGTGTTTTCTTGCTGCCTTGAAACTGCAAGATGTAGAACGCTTTTCGGCAATGTTTTTAAATTATGATGTTTTGGCGCAGCGCTGGGTACCCTATGCAAAAATCTATCCCTATGCAGAAGCTTTAAGCGGCATCTTGATGTTGTCTGGTGCATTGGTTTGGATTGCATCACCCTTGATGCTTTTTATCGGTACGATTGGTGCATACTCTGTTTTCAAGGCTGTTTATCTTGAAAAGCGAGAGTTGAAATGTGCCTGTGTTGGCGGTGATACCAATGTGCCATTGGGTTTTGTTTCGCTAACTGAAAACCTGATGATGATCTTTATGGGGTTTTGGATGCTGGTCTGATCAGGTTTTGATCATGCGTTTAATCAGGTTATCCTTGAAGACAAATTGATGCATCAAAGCTGCTCCAATATGCATGACGACTAATAGCGCAATGAACAATCCCAGATAGTGATGATATTCCAAAAGTTGATTACCCCATTCGCGGTCTTTTTCAGCAATCCTTGGTAAAGTCATACCAAAGAAAAACGGAATGTTCTTAAAGCCCCAGGCATTGGTTGCATACCAGCCTAAAAAGGGTTGAATGAAGAGACCAGCGTAAAGAAGGCCATGAACAATTCTTGCAGCAAGTTGTTGCATGCTTTTTTCACCAACATGTTTTGGAACAGGTGGCTTTGAAAGTTTGGCAATAATTACCCTTATAATAACCAGAAGCATGAGTAAAAACCCGGTGGCGCGGTGATAATCGTAATGTTTGCCAACCTTGAAATCATTGCCCATCAAAATTCCAACAATAATAACGTAGAGCATCATGATTGCCATCACCCAATGGATTAGTCGCATGGGAAATGAATAGCCGCGTGTTACCTCTTGCTCACTCATTTGATTTCTCCACGGGTTAATAATAATATTTTGATCTAGGCTACGCGATTAGCTGGAAAGACGTCAACTCACTTGAAGCGGGTTGAACGGGCCTGAATATCTCTAAAAGCTTGACAAAAGCCCGCTTTATGGTGTTTTTGCGTCAATCGATAACATTCGTTTGATCGCAGTTCGCAAGACATAAAACGCCATATCAAACTCACTTCAGGATAGATCATAATAGCATGGAAAAATTTACTAAACTTACTGCTGTTGCAGCACCGATGCCGATTATCAATATTGATACGGATATGATCATTCCAAAAGACTATCTGAAAACCATCAAGCGCACTGGTTTGGGCGAAGGCCTGTTTGCCGAGATGCGTTATAATGAAGACGGTTCGGACAATGGGGAATTTGTCCTCAATACACCTGCTTATTCCAAAGCTCAGATCTTGGTTGCGGGTGACAATTTTGGCTGTGGTTCATCTCGTGAACACGCTCCTTGGGCTTTGCTTGATTTTGGTATTCGTTGCGTGATCTCAACCAGCTTTGCTGATATTTTTTATAACAACTGCTTCAAAAACGGTATCTTGCCAGTGGTTGTTTCTCAGGATGAACTTGATAAGTTAATGGATGATGCTGAACGTGGTGCAAACTCAACCATTACAGTTGATCTTGAGGCTCAGACGATTTCTGGTCCTGATGGTGACACGATCAAGTTTGATATCGATCAAAACCGCAAAGAACGATTGCTTGAAGGCATTGATGATATTGGTGAGACGCTTGGCAAAGCTGATGACATTACAGCTTTTGAAAGCAAGAATGCAGAAAGCCGCCCTTGGGCTTAATGCTTATTATCAGGCTTTATTCTATGATATGAACAAAAAGACTTTGCGCGATGGTTTGACCCTCGCGCAATAGTTTTGTTTCAAGTTTATATTCGCCTTTCACAGGTGTTTGTTTTTTACCTGAAAATGCAGAATAGGCCGCCTTGTTGCGATCAAGTGGTTTTGTTGTATTTTCTGAAATTAAACCTTTTGGCCCTTCCAGCACAAAACGAATTTGATCGCCCTTGCGAAGATTGATGAACCATCCCCATCCAACGATTGCCTTATCGTCCGTTGTTATATTTGCTGGAGCACCAATTTTAACAAGATCATGGTGAACAATTGCTGCGCCAGTGATGCCTGAGGTTATTAAGCGCGATGTATCTGCTGTAAAAAATTTGGCAACGTTCTTATTGAACAAGCTTTTGGTATCTTTTTCGATGCTGCATTCTTGAGAGGGTATTTTACCCGTAACAGGATCTATCCATTGACCATCTTTACGCACACTCAGGTGAACGTGTGGAAACTCTGCTGCGCCAGAATTTCCAACAAACCCCAATAAATCGCCCTGCTCTACGATGTCGCCTTTAGCTACGATAATTGAATTTTGTTTTAAGTGGCATAATTGGGTTTCGTAGCCATTTTTGTGAGCAATGACGATCCCGTTTCCGCACTCCGTGCCTTTAACTTGTTCTCTATCTTCATTCGTTAAGAGCAGTTTATCTTCCACGCCGTCTCTGAGTGCTTTTACGATGCCACTTGCTGGCGCTATTACAGGTGTATTTCTTTCGATGTCTTTTAGAGATAATACGCGAATATCCACGCCTTTATGACCATTATAAGTAGCACTTTGGCAGAATGAGTCTGCCGTTCCTTTGCCTGCCAAAATATCGGGTAAATTCTGGATATAACAATCTTTGTCGATCTGGCAATTAATGGGAAGCCCCAGTTTGATTTCTTCTGCATAACTCATTTGCATGCTGCCAAATATACCAAAAGCTAAAAGCCCGTGTTTCAGCAGTTGAAAAACCCGTCGCATGGGTTTATTCACTGAGGCAGAATTAACAAAAACCCTCAAAGGTAAGTTTATGGCTACGCGCAAAGTATTTCTCCTCCCTGGAGATGGAATTGGTCCCGAAGCGACCGCAGAAGTAACTAAGATTATCAACTGGATGAACGAAGCGCTAGGCTCTGGTTTCGAAGTTGAAGAAGGTCTTGTTGGTGGTGCTGCATATGATGCGCACGCTGAAGCGATTTCTGACAGTGACATGGAAAAAGCTCTAGCAGCTGATGCTGTTCTTTTTGGGGCAGTGGGTGGTCCCAAATGGGATGATGTTCCTTATGAGGCACGTCCTGAGGCAGGTCTATTGCGTCTTCGTAAAGATATGGAGCTTTTTGCTAACCTTCGTCCGGCGATTTGTTATCCTGCATTGGCTGATTCCTCTTCACTTCGCAAGGAAGTTGTCGAAGGTCTGGATATTCTGATCGTACGCGAACTAACAGGTGGCGTTTATTTTGGTGAGCCAAAAACGATTACTGATCTTGGCAATGGTCAGAAGCGTGCAGTTGATACGCAGGTCTATGACACATTTGAAATCGAGCGCATTTCTGGCGTTGCTTTTGAAATGGCTCGCACACGCGATAACCGCGTTTGCTCCATGGAAAAACGTAATGTGATGAAATCTGGTGTTCTTTGGAATGAAGTTGTTTCTGCTACTCACAAAGAAAAATATGCAGATGTAGAGCTTGATCACATGCTGGCAGATGCAGGCGGCATGCAGCTTGTGCGTTGGCCAAAACAGTTTGACGTGATTGTAACAGATAACCTCTTTGGTGATATGCTTTCTGATGTAGCTGCGATGTTGACAGGTTCGCTTGGCATGTTGCCATCTGCTTCCCTTGGCGCACCAGATCCGGTAACGGGTGCTCGCAAGGCAATGTATGAGCCGGTACATGGTTCAGCGCCAGATATTGCAGGCCAGGGCATTGCCAACCCAATTGCCATGATTGCATCATTTGCTATGATGCTTCGTTATTCATTCAACATGGTTGAAGAAGCTGACAAAGTAGAAAAAGCAATTGCCAATGTGCTTGATGCAGGCAAGCGTACAGGTGATATTTGGTCAGAGGGTTGTGAGAAAATCACGACTGCTGAAATGGGCGACGCCATTCTTGCAGAGCTTCAAACCTTGGTTGCATAAGTAAAATAGATGAGCCAGGAGTTTGAAACCTACTTCAAATTACTATCTGGCTCTTGGAACCTAAAGCGAGAAATTTCTACAGGTGAAAAATTAATTGGAAAAGCTGACTTTGAATTGATTTCGAAGTCGGCTTTTTTATTGCGCGAAGAGGGTGACCTAACGCTGGTAAGTGGTGCTATTATTCCAGCATCGAGAAATTGGTTTTGGCACTTATCTAAATTTCGAACATTGAAGATCACTTATGATGAAGCATGCGACCAAGAGTACCATCTTATTAATCTAAATTGGGATAGTGATCGTTGGTTCGGTGAAGCCCAGCATTTATGTGGCTCGGATTTATATACTGGAGAATACAGATTTTATGATTATGGCTTTGAGATAAAGCAAATTATCAAAGGACCAAACAAGAATTATGAAGTTTTAAGTGCTTACTCAAAATAGCTGGATGGAGATCCGGCATGTTTGCCTCGTTTGCCAAAAAACTCTGGCTTGTCTTTTCCGCAGATGAAATTCTCAGCTTTTGTGTCTGCCAGTTCTTGTGAAAGTTTATTTGCATTTTTATTGGCGCGAGCATCGACATAACCCACAACGCATGAAGTTGGTTTTTCGTGTGTTCCAACGGTTGAAACAACCAAGACCTGTCCTTCAAGCTCTTTCTTGTATTCACCGTTTTGATTTGAATTTTCGATGAAGTATCGCAAAATTGCCGCGTAGGGCTTTTTATCTTTGAGCCGCCATTCAATTGTATTATTTGCGCGGTTAAACTGTCCAAAGCTCTCCCATTGATCACCTAGCTTTGCTATGTGTCCGAAGCGTACCATCTGGCGTAGATCGCCTTCCGAGAAGATTACTGGATATCCCGTATAGCCAGAGCATATTGCATTCAACCCTTGCTCGTACTGGTCAATAATTGTGCAGGTTTTGTGAAAGTCTATTTTTATGTAGGCATTTGATTGGGCCAAAGCTGGGGATGTGGCAAGAATTAAACCCAGAAGAATTATTCGATGCCACATGGTGTTCATCCTATCCAAACATTGGGATCAGTGAATTTACAATAAATCGCTGTAAGAAGAAAATGATTATCAAGACAATGATCGGTGAAAGGTCAATGCCGTTGAAGCTTGGTAAGAAACGACGAATTGGGCGATACATAGGTTCTGTTAGCTGGTAAAGCATGCTGCCAATCTGTCCTACAAATTGGTTTGACGAATTGATAACGTTAAAAGCAAAGAGCCATGAAAAAATAGCCGATGCAATGACGATAAACCAGACGATGTCCAGAATGAAATATAAAGTTTGGAAAAGGGCAATCATGAGTGGCTCCGTTTTGTACTTCTTATCATTTGGCCTTTCTTTTCTACCAAATCAAGTATGATTTTTTACAGGACCTACCCAATGGTTAAGAAAATCCTCTAACCATTGCCTGATTTGCGGGTCATGTTTGGGTCTTGCTTCAAATTGTTGCTCGCGATTTTGTGCGCCAGGCAGGACAAAGCGATGGGAAGCTTTGGTTGTCCATTTGTGCATCATGTAGTGGGTGACTTCAGAATGAAATTGCACACCAAAAGCATTCTCGCCGTATTGATAGGCCTGGTTTGGATATTCTTCACCACTGGCCAAAAGCGTTGCATCTTGTGGGAGCGTGAAACCTTCCGTGTGCCATTGATAAACATGATCTGGCCAATCCATCATGGTTTCTCCCGCTTGTGTTGCCTTGATCGGATAATATCCAATTTCAGCATATTCATCTTCGCGAGGCATAACTTCACCACCAAGATGTTTGCTAAGCATTTGTGCTCCCAGACAAATACCAAAGAAGGGCTTGTTCTCTTTTAATGGTACCGACATCCATTCGATTTCACGCTTTATGTATTCCTCATTGTCGTTGGCGCTCATCGGGCCGCCAAAGACAATTGCACCTGCATATTCTTCAAGTGTTTGGGGCAGGTTTTCGCCCAATGCAGGCCTGCAACCGACAATATGATAACCCATGTCTTCCAGCATCATGCCGACGCGACCAGGCGTTGAGGCTTCCTGATGCATGATGCACAAGATTTTTGGCTTTGCTTTATAGCTCATCAGATGCTTGCATGCCTGTGTTTTGAGAATTTTTCTTCCAGACGCGTTGTTTCAATAAAACACGATTTCTGGATTCAACACCCATAAGCTCCGCAATGCGCCAGACGACATTATCTTCCAATTCATGCAAGACACCATCTGCAAAAACCATCTCCCACAGGTGCTCAATGATTTTAATACGTTCTTCTTCGGTGAGTGTTCGTTTCAGGATGCTGGTAAATTTGTAAAGATCAATGGCTTCCTGATCAGCCAGTTTGGCTTGTTCTGACAGGCTTTTTGTTTCTTCCTCGTTTAATTCAAACTGTTGAGAAAGAAGCTCTGTCATTCGCTTTTTTTCTTCTTCACGAACAACACCATCAACAGCGATGACGTGATACATGAGGGCTGCTTCTGCCAACTGCATCTTGTCGTGAATAAAAACCTCGGGTTCATCAGAAGCAGAGAGGTCTGTTACAAATTTTTTTAGAATATCAAACATAAACCCAAGTTAATTCATTCAAGCCAAGTTGCAAGTCTTGGCTTGAAATTGTTTGATTTTTTGTCAGTCGATTAGTCTACAATGAAAGCCGTATCGTCAATTTTTGTATTCTCAGTATTGGCTCTGATAATATCCGACAATGTCAAATTGTTGAGCTTTTCGCGATCAGTTTTGCTCATTGACCGTGTATAAAAATTCTCATCTGCCTTGGCTGTCTTTGCAAATTGTTCTGAGACAATCTTAGTGAACGTTTCGCCAAGCATTGAATTGCCAGAAGCATTTTCTGCCAATCCGCCAACCCATAGGTCAACTTCATCTGGTGATGAATAAACAGCAGCCAATTGTTCGCCAACGCCGTCCTGGAAAATAGGATCGCTAAAGCTTTCGATTTTTCTCATGCCTAATGCTTCACGCATTTCATTATAGGTTGGTAGGTTGTGATCGCGGCCTCGTTGAATATTTAAGGAAGCAAGATCAAGGCCTGGTGCTCCACTGCCAGGAGCGCCAAACAAACGATTGCGAAGGCCATCGACAATTTTTGGATCGACTTTTTCTGAGGTTTGCTCGCTTTGTCCTGAAAGAATAGCACCTATGCCCTCTTTCTTTGTAAACTCAGGCTGAAAGAAGACATCGTCAAGACCCACCTGTTTGATGCTTCCATCAGCCTGCTTTACAGCAACCTTTTCACTCACAAGAGTATGCCCCAGCCTATATGCGGCGGTTGCGAATTCATTTGATACTTTCCCATCGTTTGTTTTTGGATCGATGTAAAAATTATCCGGATTGGCGTTTTGTTCGCCAAGAAGAACAGGCAAAAACTCATTGTATGTGATTGCCTGAATTTCTGCTGTCACAATTTTACGTGCTTCATTGAAAATGCGGTCATCTGACATTAATGGATTTTCTTTTGCAATGATTGCTGCCTGACGATTGTGTTCACGGACAAACAAGGTATGCAAAGACAGCAAGCCTGGTTGTTCAGCGCCCCGCTTGTCACCTACAAGAACCATTGTTTCTGGATCAGGTGCAAGGAAACCATCCTCTGAAATAATCATTTTCCCACCTTCATGCGTGCGAAGGCTTTCAGTTTTTTCCGGTGTAGCCCCATAAACCATGGATGCGTCCATTAATGGTGTTTGCTCGTTCACCTGTTGGTGAATGCCATTTGCATCAACGACACTTTCTGAACGGGTAAATGGTATGAACCCACGACCTGTGCCTGTAGGATCCAAGCCACGATCACCCTTTGGGACGCCTATGATGGATTTTTCAGTACCTTCTTCTGTAAGAGCCAAGTCGTGGTCGATGAATTGCCCCCATGACCAAAGCAGGTCAGATGCATTATTATCGTTTTTGGTTTCCTGGCCTTTTTGATTGGCAACGGCATTAGAAATTTCCCTTGGGCCAGCTCTGTCTTTTCCGGAAAATTCACCTGTTTTTGCGCCTTCGCCAGCTGGTGCAAGTCGTGAAAATGCTTCATGAGCCAGCGGTTTGGCAAACGGACTTGGCTTGTCAGGCTCCCCCATAGGTTTTTCGTTGCTATTACCAAAGCTGATTGTGACACCAAAATCATCATTTCCAAGTTTTGGGAAATCAAAGTTAATTTTTGTGTTGCCATTGCCACTAATTGAAATATTAAAAAATTGGTTGGCCAGGGTATTTTGCATGCCAAGCAAAATATTTACGCCAGTTGTGTTCACTTTGATATCAATTTTGATCGGGTCACGATGTGCATGACAATAGGTATAGACTTCTCTTGTTTGAGTTGCTTGTGAAAGCCTGCTTGTTGTTGTTTCCAGCTTTCTGGAAAGATTTTTTAGCTCATTTGAAATTGAATCAAATTTTCGGTTAGCTGAGATATTTGTTTTCTCAATGCTTTTACGATTGTTTGTAAAATCTGATGCTGAATTAATTCTGCTGATCATTGCTTTTGCCAATTTCTAGAGTAATTTTTTAAAGTATAATCTCTAGCTATCACGCTTTTGTGAGCGAATATAATTGGTATGAAATGCTGAAATGGCGGCGTATGGATTACTTAGGGTTTTACGTAGTTAGGGATTTTTTAAATCGCAGTGTGAAGCTTTTATGCCGCCAAATATTGTTATAGGTCAGTGTTTGAACTTTTACCAAGTTTGATGTTGTTGTTTAAGGATTTATCGATTGGACTGGACACATCGTTATCTTTTGTTTCCAGTGGAGCCTGCTTTATGGATGGGCTTGAAAGCTTTCCATCGCTTGATATTGTAGCTGCGAAGCTACCAATGTTTCCAGCTATGCTTGGAACGAATTCTGTTTTGCTGGCCTTGTTTGCATTATTGATAGAGAGTGCTGTTAGTGAGTCCACCATGGTTGCATTTAACATTGCTATCAAATCATCGAAGTTTGCTTCAAATAAAGAATTATTGGATTGGGTTTTTTGTAAATCTGCATCCATATGAGCAATATTATTTATATCAAGTTTATTGTTTAATTGATCAATCATTGTCTCTACCTATCAATAACCCCCCAGCAAAAACATACCGATGATAAAATGGTAAAACCATCGGTGGGCGAAACGGATAGAGATCAGCAATGATTACTTAGATATGAAGTGGTTTCCCATGGGTAGCAAGGGCTGCTTCACGTACTACTTCTGATAGAGTTGGGTGCGCATGACATGTGCGACCCAGGTCTTCGGAAGAGCCGCCAAATTCCATCAGCACTGCGCATTCGTGAATCATGTCGCCAGCACCAAAGCCAACGATATGAACACCAAGAACGCGGTCAGTGGTTTTATCAGACAAGAATTTCACGAAACCTTCGGTCTGGTTCATGGCGCGCGCCCGGCCATTTGCCATGAAGGGAAACTGACCAACTGCATACTCAATACCAGCTTCTTTTAGTTCTTCTTCTGTTTTACCAACGGAGGCTACTTCCGGCATGGTGTAAACCACGCCCGGGATCACATCATAATTCACGTGGCCTGCTTGGCCTGCGATGGTTTCTGCAACGGCAACGCCTTCATCTTCTGCCTTGTGTGCTAGCATTGGCCCGTCTGTTACATCGCCAATTGCCCAAATGCCTTCAACATTGGTTTTCCAGTGATTGGTTTTAACCTTGCCGCGCTCAACTTCTACGCCAACAGCCTCAAGTCCGAGGTTGTCTGTATAAGGGCGGCGACCTGTTGCTATTAACACGATGTCTGCGTCTAGTTTTTCCGCGTCTCCACCTGCAACAGGTTCAAAGGATACGCTTGCGCCTTTGCCTTTTTTATCAACACCTGTGACCTTGGAAGACAAGTGGAACTTCATGCCTTGTTTTACAAGAATTTTCTGGAACTGTTTGGAGACATCATTATCCATGCCGCCCAAAATTGTGTCGAGATATTCAACAACTGTTACCTCCGCACCCAAGCGGTTCCATACCGAACCCATTTCAAGGCCGATGACACCACCGCCTACGACTATCATTTTCTTTGGAACAGAGGACAGTGCGATAGCGCCCGTTGAAGAGACAATTACCTTTTCATCGATATCAATTTCAAGACCCGGTACACCTGCAACATCAGAACCCGTTGCGATGACAATGTTCTTTGCAGCAACGTCTTGAGTGTCACCTTTGTCATCTGTCACCGTTACTTGACCTTGAGCAGCAATCGAACCTGTTCCGTGATAGACGTCAACCTTGTTTTTCTTCATCAAGTAAGCAACGCCATCGACATTTGCTTTTACGGTTTTATCCTTATGCGCCATCATTGCTTTGAGATTTAGCTTTGGCTTACCGACATCAATGCCTAAATCTTTCATACCATGGTTTGCTTCGGCAAACATTTCAGATGCGTGCAACAAGGCTTTGGAAGGGATGCAGCCAACGTTTAGACATGTACCTCCCAATGTCGGGCTTTTTTCTATGATGGCTGTTTTCAAACCCAATTGCCCGCATTTGATTGCGCAGACATAGCCGCCTGGACCAGAACCAATGATTACAACGTCGTATGTGTCAGCCATGATTTTTATAAGCCTTTAAGTCTATCAGGTTAAATGCGGGGTTTTTATTTTATGTCACTTGTCCAAGCAGTGGCCAAGCCAACATCAGGATTCCGATCATTGAACCGACCCAAGCAAAAGTGCGTAGGAATGGAATGGTGATGATATATAGTGGAATATAGGCAACGCGACACCAGAAGTAGACCTGAACAGCAATTGCACTTGTAGAGTCCCAGCTTTCAGTAACATGCACGATGAGAACCAATGCTGCAAAGATTGGGAATGTTTCAAGCATATTGTAGTAAGCGCGTTCAAAGCGTCCGCCAATGCCAGTGGTAAGCACTTCATCATCACGCGAACCAGCAGCACCCATAAGGCCATTTGCCATGATGCCTGCAACAGATTGGAAGACCATCTGGATGAGGACAAGGAAGATTGCAAAAATCAGATATTGTAGTTCGATGGACATTTTAAGTTCCTTTTAAATTTATTCGTCATGAGGCCATTCTGTCTCATCTTCGACGGGTTGGGGCAGAACACCTTCTATTGATTTGGCTACTTCGCTTGGAGAAAACTTGCCTCCTGTATGGCATAAAGTCCATGACAAAAATTCCCTTGGCCCTCCATTTAGATAAGGTGGAGGTGAGATTGGAAAAAATTCTAAACCCGAACCCTGTCCAATAGACGGTGAATTACAAAAGAAACCTAACTCTTGAACCACATTCCATGCAAGGGGATGATCGATGTCTATAAACATTGAAACATGCCAACCTTCTTTAGTAAATCTCCCAGCAGATGCTTGTGTGCCTGGTAGTCTATTTAAATATGCTACAAGTTTAGATAGTTTCTTTTCATGTGGAGTGCGGTCTTCATTTTCTAAACGTTCCATTTTTTCAAGGATAGTTTCTTCAGAATCCTTATCTTTAGATTTATTATTTTTGAACCAGCTCATGATATAAGTCTATAAATCCAAGACCAGACGTTCAGGATCTTCAAGGCTTTCCTTTATACGAACAAGGAATGTCACGGCTTCCTTACCGTCAACAATGCGGTGGTCATAGGAAAGTGCGAGATACATCATCGGGCGGATTACGATTTCACCGTTTACAACAACCGGGCGTTGATCAATCTTGTGCATGCCCAGAATACCTGACTGTGGTGCGTTCAGAATTGGTGTCGACATGAGCGAGCCATAAACACCACCATTGGAAATGGTAAAGGTACCGCCCTGCATGTCTGCCATGGAAAGATCACCGTCACGAGCCTTGCGGCCAAGATTGCCGATTTCCTTTTCGATTTCTGCAATCGACATTTCATCTGCATCACGCACAACTGGCACAACCAGGCCTTTGTCTGTACCCACAGCCACACCAATGTGTGCGAAATTTTTGTAGATGATGTTTGTACCGTCGATTTCTGCGTTAACAGCAGGAATTTCTTCCAGTGCATGACACACTGCTTTTGTAAAGAAACCCATGAAGCCGAGCTTTACGCCGTGTTTCTTTTCAAACAGTTCTTTATATTTTTTGCGCATTTCCATCACGGCTGTCATGTCAACTTCGTTGAATGTTGTCAGCATGGCGGCTGTGTTTTGTGCGTCTTTTAATCGACGTGCGATCGTCTGGCGCAAGCGTGTCATGCGTACACGTTCTTCACGCGGTGCATCATTTTCTGTTGTTGGTGCACGCGCAGCCGCCGGAGCAGGTGTGGGTGCCTTGCTTGCATTTTGCGCGTCTTCTTTTAGCACTTGTCCGCGTTTGCCAGAGCCTTGTACGGATGCCGGATCGATGCCTTTTTCCGCAAGAATTTTTTGTGCGGAAGGCGAAGCTGGCATTTTTGAATCGCTTGCGGTGGCTGAAGCCACAGCAGTCGTTGTATTTGTATCGCTAGATGAAGTTGTTGAACCTGTAGCGCCTTCTTCAATTTTTACCAAAACTTCACCCACTTGAACGGTATCGCCGGTTGCAGACATGATTTCTACGATTTTACCCGAAACCGGAGACATAACTTCTTGTGCAGCCTTGTCGGTTTCCAGTTCCACGATTGCTTCATCAACGGAGACGCTGTCGCCTACTTTTTTGTACCATTCGCCAACGCCAGCCTCAGTCACTGATTCACCTGCACTTGGCACAGGCACTTCTACAATTTTACCATTTGATACTGCAGGCTTTGGTGCATCTGCATCACGATCTGCTGGCGTTGGATTGACCGCCTTTCCGTCTCCTTCTGCAATAACACCAAGCAAAGCACCGACTTCAACAGTCTCGCCTTCCTTGACCGAAATATCGCCAAGCGTTCCTGCCACAGGCGCTGGCACTTCAACTGAGACCTTGTCAGTTTCCAGCTCCACAATCGGTTCATCCATCGCGACTGCTTCGCCTGGTTTTTTCAACCATTGTCCCACAGTTGCTTCACTTACGGATTCGCCCAGGGTTGGTACTCGAATTTCATTTGCCATGATTTTACTTCTCTTCTTTGAAGGCGAACAAATCAGAAGGATTTGCTGCGCTGAATATTTTAAAATAACTCAACAATTTATTTTCCATCACCCAATGCGTCTTCAAGGAAAGCATCAAGCTCGAATAAATGTTTGGACATAAGACCTGTTGCAGGAGAGGCTGCGGCTGCCCGGCCTGTGTATCTGGCGCGTTGATGCTTTGCATCGATATGCTCGAATACCCATTGAAGGTAAGGTTCGATGAAGGCCCATGCGCCCATGTTTTTTGGCTCTTCCTGACACCAGACCATCTCAGCATTTTTAAAGCGTGATAGTTCTGTTATCAGTGCTTTTGCTGGGAACGGGTAAAGCTGTTCAAGGCGCAAGAGATAGATATCATCTATGCCGCGCTTTTCACGTTCTTCCAGCAGATCAAAATAAACCTTACCAGAACACATCACGACCCGTTTGATCTTGTTGTCTTTGACAAGTTTGCCGCCGTCCCAGCCTTTCATTTCTGCATCATCCCAAAGTAGACGGTGGAATGAAGCATCACC
>CALHIB010000083.1 GCA_938030595.1 uncultured Rhizobiaceae group bacterium
GAATTGATTAAAGCCCATGGCGGCTCCATTTCAATTGAGAAAACAGATGCAAGCGGGACTATTTTCCGTGTCATAATTCCGGATCAAATTTAAGGCATAAGAAATTTCAAAATTAATTTTACCTTGTTTCGAAAAACCATCGAAAAAGGCTTGCTTTTATTTCTTATTGGCATTACCACCACAATCTGCAGGCACTAATTGTTTGTGATCTAAAAATGCGCACTCGTAGCTCAGCTGGATAGAGTACTTGACTACGAATCAAGGGGTCGGGAGTTCGAATCTTCCCGAGTGCGCCATTTTATTTCTTTCTAATTATTCAGATACCTTTCGTATAAAGCATAGGACCCTATGGTTTTGATGTATCTGTAGTTTTGCCATTCTTTTGCAAAAGTTTCATTCTGGCTAAAGTCAGAAATAAAGTCATATTTTTTATCCAGTTTCAGCCGGTAGAGATTGTTTTTAGATACGTCCACAAGAACTAAATCAGTTTTATAGTTGCTAAAATCCTCAGCTAAATCAGCTTTTAAAGTGCCGTCAATGGTTTTGAGGGTTTCGTCATACTGGCCGTTGTTTTTCTTTTTTTGTATGCCGGTAACGAACCATAAGCTTGGAAACCTTGATCCCCATTCAAATTGGCTGTGGTTAGTCAAGGGGAAGCCATCTTGTAACCAGGTAGACATAATAAACATTGTTTTTTGGTCTTTGTAATCTTTCAAAATATCAGAAAAGAATTTTACGTTTAAAGCTTCCTGACTGCGCACTCCTATCGAGCCATAAGCAATGTAGGCGCTTTGAAGTACGAGCAGTACGGAAAACACTAATTTTTTTCGGTCGCGCAGTAATTCTACTGCCAGCCCAATAGCGATAATTAATAACATTGCTTTGGTTGGATAAAGATGATTTGGCCAGCCTTTTAACTGTAGGAGATATGACAAATAATTGGCAAATGCAGTTAGGCCAATCACTGCATAAAGACCGACAGCATCAGATTTAAATTTCGTAAGAATATAAAATATCGTCAATGTAAGGAAACTCAAACTGGTTGAGTAAAATGCTATTGTAGCAAATGATACACCCGTTCCAGCTTGATAAATATGCGTCAAGAGCGGGACGACTTCATGGATGTATTCAGGCGTGACCACAAAAATTGATGCCAGATAGGTAAACCCCACCATAACCATCACATAAGGTTCTATCCTTTTAAAAGTAAGCAATCGCAGCTTGTACAGAAGAAACAGTTCAAGGGCGCATGGAATGAGTACAAAATATGGTTTTATACAAAACCCAATGGCAGCCAAGATGGATGAAAAAACCAATTGCGTCTTTGAAACATAAATCTGTTTTGATTTTGCATAAACCGCAAAAATGTAAGGCAGAGCCAGTGTCAGCATAATATGTTCGCGCTGGCCAAATTGTTCGTAAGGTAACAAAACCAAAACCAGCATGATGCTAACAAGGATCGTCTTTTTTGCTTCAATATTAGATCTGTTTATAATGACCCATATCAGCCTGAGGCTGATTAAAATTATTGAAAGCAAGAACAGCTTGAATGTCACTTCACTATTCAATGTAAATAGCTTGGACAACCATGCAGGGGGTGCTGATATCCAGATGATGAGCGGCGGATTAACCTCAATAAAATCTACATAGGCTTGCTGCCCATCTAACAAGCGTTCAGAAAGATATAAAATCCAATAGGCATCTGCTGTGATGTAAATCTTCAGGATGATGCTTGCGCACAACAAAAAAACGATGCTCGTAATCGTCAGAAAATATTTATCCGAACCAAGCAGGTGCGCTGTCGTATTGATTGGTTTTGTCTGCATTATGTTGTTTTCTTGTCTAAGGCAAAATGCTTGAAAACGATTGTGTTCATGAAAATGAAATTAATGACCGGTACCAGAATGATGACGGCAAAAAGACCAATATTAATGTTGAGTTCCATTGCATTGGAAAGAAACACGACAGCAGTTGACACAATTAATCCCAGTAAATGACTCACCAGAAAAAGCGTCATCTCAACAAATGGATTACCGTTTGCTTTAAAGGTGAAATATTTTTGCCCTAAAAAAGAAAAGGGAATGGCAATCAGATAGGCCATAATACTGGCATAAACGGCATCAAAAGAGGTCTGATTTAAAATAATATGCGTGGCAATAAAGTATATAAATGAGGCCAATCCTCCTACGATGCAAAATCGTATTACTTTATAGACCATGGATAAGGTCATTCCGGTTTTCTGCCAATTGTGTAGTATTGAGCACCAAAAGGTAATCTTGAAAAACATCGATCGATGTTGCGCAAAATCCGGTTTGCTGGAGGAATACTCAAGATAAATCTAGATTTTACATCTGAAAATCCCGCACCATTAAACAAGCTTTCGGTTTTGCTGGATTTTAGCAAAACGGCATCCTCGTCAAATGGACATCTATTCACAATACGCATGGTCAATGGGTTCAAGGGATTGTGTTCAAACACAGCACCAATGCCGCCAGGTTTCAAGATACGCAACATTTCGCTGGAAAAACTTTCCCAGCTTGATACGGGAACATGATGCATGACACAGATAGTCAAAGCTGCATCAAATGAATTATCATCATAAGGCAATCTGGAGCCGTCATACGGCGTATAAGCAATCGTCGGGTTGTTACGCTTTGCTGTATTTAAACAAGCTTGCGAAACGTCAGTACCTTGAAGCCCGGCAATGTTTTTTGAAAGATAGTCATGATAAAGTCCTACACCACAACCAATGTCCAAGACATCCTTGTCAGTTGAACCACCCAGATTATCGTTGAGCAAATCAATAAAATAATCTGCTTTGACGCGTGTAAAAAAATCAGCTTTTAAACCAGGAATGCCAACTGAGTCTGCGACAGTATCTGCATAGTTTTTATCGTACTTGTCAAATTCTCTGGCAATTGCATCTTGTTCGATATCCATCTTACCAGACTTTCCATGGAGCATGACCAGAAGACCAAAGCTTTTCCAGCTCGCGTTTGTCACGAAGCGTATCCATGGGTTGCCAAAACTTGTCGTGGCTAAATGCTTTTAGTTCATCAGCCTTTGACAGTTTTTCCAAGGGCGTGCGTTCCCAAATGCAATCATCCCCATCAACGTAGTCAAGCGCGCTTGGTTCAAGCACGAAAAACCCACCATTGATGCGTCCTACTTCATTGTCAGGCTTTTCTTCAAAACTTGTGACATTGGACGAGCCATCAATTTTCAAAACGCCAAATCGGCCAGGTGATGGAACAGATGTGATTGTTGCCTTTTTGCCGTGTTGCTTGTGAAAGTCAAAAATTTGACGTGCATTTATCTCTGCAACACCATCTCCATATGTCATGCAAAATGTTTCATTTTCAACATAGGGCAAAATGCGCTTCAAGCGACCGCCTGTCATTGTATCGAGGCCTGTATCAACCATGGTGACGCGCCAGTTTTCAGATGGATTACCATGAAATTTTACATCATTCTTTCCAAGGTCGACTGTGAGATCATAATTTTCAGTGAAATAATTCACAAAATAACTTTTGATCATAGAACTTTTGTAGCCACAGCAGATCACAAAATCATTGAACCCTGCTGCTGCATATATTTTCATGATATGCCAAAGAATAGGTTTCCCGCCAATTTCGACGAGCGGCTTTGGACGTAAACCTGTTTCCTCAGATAGACGAGTGCCAAACCCGCCTGCTAAAATCACCACTTTATTCATGCAGATTCTTTCAATGTAATGGATTTTTCATCCTTGGTTGTATCATCTATTTTCACTTGGGAAATTGGTTCGATACGATGCTCAATTTGTGCAAGAAAATGACCACGGGAATTATTAAAAATTCGCCCTACATATTCACCTACCAAACCTATGAAAAGTGAGTTCAAACCCAAAGTAGCCAGACCAATCATGGTAAGGGTCGTAAAGCCATCTGGTAATGAGCTGCGATCATAAAGATAGGCACCAAGATGATAGGTAATGCCGATAAAAGCCAATAGGCTAACAAAAACACCAAACATGGTAACAATACGAAGCGGCTTGGTGGACTGGCTGGTAATACCATCCAATCCAAGTGCAATCAGTGCTGGTAGGTTGAATTTTGATACGCCTGCAGTTCGAGCGACCCGGTCATAGGGAATGCCGATTTGGGCATATCCAAGGTTAGCAATAATCCCTCTTAAATAGGGTGTTTGTTCTTTTATACCGCGGAGTTCTTCAATGATAGTTCTATCAATTAAACGGAAATCACCTGCGTCGTTTGGAATGTCGGTCTCACTTAGATAGCGAACCAGTCTATAATATGCCTTGCGTGACCATCGTTTCAGGAAAAACTCCGGAAGTCTTTTGCGAACGCCATAAACGACTTTATGTCCTTCTTCCCACTTTCTCAAGAAATCGGAAATCAATTCTGGTGGGTCTTGTAAATCCGCATCTATTTGCACTGCAGCATCACCATATGAATTTAGGTAATTCATAAGAATGGAAATTTGAAACCCGAAGTTTCTGGAGAAACGCAATACTCTAATTCGGCTATCTGATTGAGCTTTTTCAGCAAGAATTTCAAATGTATTGTCTGTACTGGCGTTATCGGTGAACAAGAACTCAAAATCATAGGCTTTTTCTGTTTCAGCCAATGTGTTCAAGCGAGCAATAAGCGCATCAAGATTGCCTGCTTCATTCAGCACAGGAACACAAATTGTTATGAGTTTACGTGCTGCATTCTTTCTACGGTTTTCGAGTTGTAGAAATAGATTCCGGTATTCTTTTTCTTGATGGATATCCATAAGCGCCATTCATTTTGTAAATTGATTGCACAAAAGAGTGAGTCCACCCCTTAAATCTAATTGACATGCAAAGTTTAATTTACTGTTAAGTATAGCAGTATCACCAACCACAAATGGCAAGTCATCTGGCCTTCTTGGAATGTCACCAAAGCCCAAGAGATTGGGGTTTGCGTGAAGAGCTGAACATAATGTTTCCGCAAATTCACGAACACTGTGACCATGCCCTGTACACACATTACAGACTTCAGGATTGCTGTTCTTTGTTTGACATTCTTCTGCTTTTAGAAATGCCCTGCAAACATCATCACTATGAATGAAGTCACGTATCTGCTCGCCGTCTGATAATGAAATTCTGGTATTTGATGTAAGAGATTTTATCAAACCAGGCAGCAAGCGATGGTTGGCTTCATGAGCGCCATAAACGTTGAAAAGCCTTAAATGTGTATAGGGGATGTCAAGGGCGAGAGCGGTTGCCGAAGTTGCCAGCCAGGCAGCGGCTTTTGATGATCCGTAGAGTGTTTGGGTTTGTAGAGGTGATGTTTCACGAAGTAGAATGTGTTGATCCTTTGAAGCTTCATATTCTGAGCAACTACCCGCTGTTATTAGCGCGGCATTTTTTTCTTTCGCCAATTGTGCCATTCGAACTGACAGAATGACATTTGTTGAAAATATTTGGTCAAGTTCTCTTTGAGAAGGTGATACGCCATAAGCTGCAAAATGAAAGACGGTGCCTATATCTTGATTTTCGAGATTGGATAGAAGACTGAAAAGTTCCCAATTTTCAACGGTAATTTGAGTGACATTATATGGTAAGTCGCTAGGGCTACGAACAAGCGCAATTACTTCTCTTTCAGGCGTTGATTTGAAGAGGTATTCACAAAACGAACGTCCAATAAAACCGCTGGCTCCTGTAATAAGAATAGGGCGCAATTCTCTCACGACAGCGCGCCTCTGTAATCATTAATTTGCTGCAGACTGTAGTCCTTGATGGTGTCTGGCTGTTCATTAAATCGTTTATACCAATTTGCCGTCATCGATACGGTGTCATCAAAATTAATGGGCGGTTGCCAACCTAAAACGGAGTTTGATTTTGCGCTGTTAACAGACAGAAAATGGGTTTCCATAAAACTGCCCTCTTTAAAATCCAGTCGAATTCCAGGCCAGGTTTCTGACAATGTTTCAACAAGTTCACCCACCGTCTTGATATCATCTTCTGCTGGTCCAAAGTTAAAAGCTTCAGCAAATTTATTGCCTTGTTTTATCAGCGCGTCTGCCAGCACCAGATAACCATGACACAGCGATATAACATGTTGCCATGGGCGAACGGCCTTCGGATTACGTAATGTTAATGGTGCTTGATTGACATGAGCTCTTACAAAATCCGGTACAATTCGATCATTGCTCCAATCACCGCCACCAATGATATTGCCACCACGCGCTGTTGCAATGGCAACACCATTGCCGCGTTCGGCCAAAGTCGCTTGATAGGCGGTTGCGACCATTTCTGCCGCTGATTTAGACGCGCTATAAGGGTCTTTCCCTCCCAGTTGGTCAACTTCACGGTAACCCCAAACCCAATCCTGATCTTTGTAGACTTTATCGGTGGTCACACAGACAACAGCTTTGGTGGCCTTATGTGTTCGTGCGACCTCCAAGATATTTGCCGTACCCATGACATTGGTCATAAAGCTTTCAAGCGGATCATCATATGCTTGTTTAACCAAGGGTTGAGCAGCAAGATGAAAGACGATTTCCGGTTCAGCCTTTTCAAATACCTTCTGCACATCTTCAAGTGTATTGATATTACCGATTGAAGAGTGCGTAAAACTGTCAACTTCAAGAACATCATGCAAATTGGGTTGCGTATTGGGCGCTAACGACAGTCCATAAACTTCCGCTCCGAGCGTTGACAACCACAAGCATAACCAACCACCTGTAAAACCAGTATGGCCGGTTACCAGAATGCGTTTTCCGGAAAAGGTTTTCTCAAAATCCAGTAAGTGATCACCAGCATCTGAGTTGTTTATTTGCACCATGAATGAAACTTTCTTAACATTTATAATGAAGAAAATAGTTCATACCGGTTTCAAAATCGTTACGATGAATTAACCCATATTTTATCACGATCTTTTCTGGATAGGGAAATGAGCAATGTTTTGAATAAGCTGATCGCGATTAATCACTTTCAGGTATGACGCATCATGTTTCATCAAATAGTTATGTGCTTGTCTTTGTTTCCACCAAGAGACTGTCGGGTGCAAGTGATGTAGCGAATGCCAAGCATCGCCAGCAGGGTGAATAAGCAGATGGTCAAGCAATCCAAGGTTATTGAAAGTCGTCTCCGCTACTGTGCTACCAAGCTCGTAGTCATGCTCGGAAAGTTCTGCAATGCTTCGCAAAAAGGGCAAGGATATAAACATGATTAACATCCAGCTGAAACTGACAAACAACGCCAGTTTCCAAGAATATAATGCGGTAATAATCAAACCAACGCCCCCATGCCAAAGCATGAAGATAAATACCTGCCTGTTATCAGATTTAACCTCGCGGTAAAATTCATGAACATATTGAGGCATCCATTTCGCAACGAGCCAAAGCAGCTGCATATTGTTGCTTATATTCTGTGTGTTGGCACCAATATTTTCCAATCGAATTCGGCATGGGTCGATGTCTGAAGCATATTCGCCATGATGTATGGCGTGAAATTTCCGATATTGCTTCACATCTTGCAACATTGGCCAGGCGGCAAAAAAATTGGTCAGTCGGTCATTCATAATTCTGTTTTTGGAAAAGTTATTATGACTGCCAAAATGAACAATATTCTCCAGGCCTCGCATCTGCCGTGTGCAAAACAGAACACCTAATAATACCATAACAAATGACAAAATCAGGGAAGGCGAATTATTGATATAAAAATAAAAGCTAACCAATACGCCGTATATGGAAACTAAATAGATCCAATTCCAAAAAAGCCCCTTAAATGTTGATTTTTCTGAAAAAAATTTTCTAAATTCTTGTTTTTGTTCATAAGTCATTGATGACTTGTAATTAAAAGGAGTATCTTCTTTGAATATTTCCATTATCATTATCCTCGTAATGTATAAAAGGAATAGAAAACTGGGATATATTAAAAAGTGGCACGTAATATTCCTTATCTGCATAAACCCCCCAGTCTAATGCCGAGTGAAATTGTTAAGGTTTTTTTACCTGCACAGAAAATGTATATTGCTAATGTAGCTTTAGGAGATCTAATACATGTTTGATTACGCACATTTGGAAGCCCTGCTTGCCGTTGAACGAGAGGGTAGTTTTGAAGGAGCTGCAAAATCATTAGGTGTGACATCTTCTGCTGTCTCACAACGTATAAAACTTTTGGAAGAGCGTATCGGTGCAGTGGTTATCAACCGTCAGGCACCGATCAAACCAACTCATGTTGGCATAGAGCTTTGCCGCCATGCAGAGTTGGTTTCCATGCTTGAAGAGAACATTATAAGTGCAAATGACTGTGTACCCGCAGCCAAAGATCATAGAAGACCTGTGTTGAAAATAGTTGTGAATGACGACAGTCTTTCCAGCTGGTTTATGGATGTCTTTATTAAAGACGCAGCAAAAGATGCAGCCTACATGTTTGAAGTATCGATTGCAGATCAGGATTATTCGATTGATGAATTGAAATACGGTTCTGTGCTGGCAGCGATTTCAATTAACAAAACACCAGTTCAAGGCTTTACCAGTCGTTATCTTGGTACGCATATTTATCGAGCAACTGCGTCACCAGCATTTGTTGAGCGCTATTTCCCAAATGGTGTAACACTGGAAGCTTTACAACGCGCGCCAGCTTTGCGTTACAGTGCTCAGGATGACCTTCAGCAACAATGGATTAAGGAAAATTTTGGCAAGGAAATTTTGCACGACACCTATATTCTGCCTTCTTCACCAGGGTTTGTTCAGGCATGTTTAGGCAGTGTAGCTTGGGGCATGAACCCTTCTCAAATGGTGGATAAATACATTGCGTCTGGTGAGTTAGTCGAGCTTGTTCCTGGCGCATCACTGGATAAGGCATTGTATTGGCATTGTAGTCGTATGGTTTCTGATCCGCTAAAATACTTCACGCAATATGTAGTAGAGGCTGCAGAAAAGCACCTAGATCAGTCTGAGCGTCACGATTAATTCTGGTTGAGCCAATCTGAAATAACATTAACCTGCTCGTCATTTCGTAGCGTTGGGGTGTGGCCTGTATTTTCAAATTCAACCACAGTTGTTTCAGGCCCACATGCAAGCATTTTTTGAGCTGTTTCTTCAGACAGGAAACTGGATTCCTTGCCGCGAAGAACCAAAACAGGGCAGGTTATCTTTTCCCAAATTTCCCACATATCGACATTGAAATAAGAAATTGAGTCTATGAAGGCATCACCCACTCTGGGATCAACTTTCATTTTATAGGTGCCATGCTCCGTTCGTTTACACGAATATTTCGCCATATGTGCCCAGTCTTCATCCGACATGGGAGCAAACTCTGGATAAATTTTCCTCAAATAATCTTCAACTTCACCACGAGAGCCAAATTCGTTTGATTTGCCAATGTATTCTGCGATCGACATGAGGGCATCGCGTGATACTTCAGGCCCAATATCATTAATCACAAGTCTTTTAATGGGGGATTGTGATACGGAGGCCAAAACCATTCCAATGATCCCACCCATGGAGGTTCCAATCCAGTTAAGGTCCTTGGAGCCAATGCGGCCTATGAGAGCATTCATATCCGAGTTATATTGTAAATAATTATAGCTTTCATCATCCAGCAAGTGATCGCTATCGCCTCTTCCGACCACATCAGGACAAATTATTCTGTATCGGTCGCATAATTTTCCAGCGAAATAATCAAAATCACGAGCGTTGCGGGTTAAACCATGCACACAAAGTAAGGTTTCCTGATTGTTGAAATTTTCAGCATTCCCCCACTCAAGATAGTTGATGCGGTGAAAGCCATGATACCCAAGGCCGAGCACATAATGTTTTGAATATGCTTTTTGTGGTTGTTTAAGACGGTGCGGCATGAAATTTTGAATTTCTTGTTTGTGTATTAGTTTTATTTTAGGTTCTTGAGGCGCTCTTGAAGGTCGTTGATTTGTTTTTGGATTTTATCCAGCTCTTCCTTGTCATCCTCTGAGGTGTCTTCGGGCTCGTCTTTGCTTGCGTGGTTCCCGGATGCGCCAAACATTTCCCATGAGCGTCTAAACACTTCCATGTTTTGGCGTGCTATATTCTGACTAAAGTCCATCATCGCTTTAGTATTGCGTTCCACGACATTTTCCATCGTAGACTTCATGCGCTCGCGCTCGGCAGCGAACACACCAAGTGATTCCTTTAGATAATCAGGCATCATCTTGCCATATGTATCATCATACATACCAATAAGCTGTTTTTGCACTTCAAGTGGAAAATGGAAGTTTGATTTTCCGGTTTCTCGTTCAAAAATGATCTGATTAAGAATTTCTCTTGTTATATCTTCGCCACTTTTAGTATCGCGAATCTCAAACGGTTTTCCGCTTTTTACCAATTCAACCAAGTCATCCAACACGATATAAGCACTCGTTGCCGTGTTATAGAGGCGACGATTAGGATATTTTTTAATAATAATATTCTCATTGTGCGCTTGCTCATTTTTGTCATCAGATTTGGATTTTGCCATTAGATATTTCCCTCAAACGAGCAAAATTGATGCATTGCATCAATTGCAATATTATTATTAGAGACTACTGCAAAAACCCTCGTAAAGAAACCAGAATTTTACAAAGAAAAACCGCCATATCCTTTTCAGGAAATGGCGGTTCTATAGTATCTGATCTCAAACCTTGGGAGGAGATAAGTTTGTTAGATCAGAGTATGTTTTGAGTAACCTTAGAAGTTAACTGCAAAACTTTTTGAGTAAGCAAGACGACCAGCTTCGCCAGTTTCTTTCATAAGCTTGCCTGAAAGTTCAGCAACGCCTTTAGTTTGTTCTGTATAACGTTCAGCAGAAGCAGCCATATTTGAAGTTGCTACTTTGTAGAACTCAGCAACGTCATTTGTTTTGTTAAGTGCTTTAACGCCATCAAATGCTGCAGCAACGTTAGAAACATAGTTTTCGTATAGTTTCTTGGCCATTGCTTCGCCACCTTTAAAACAAGCTGCGTTGAATTCAATTGCACTCTCAACAATTTTTTCTGAGTTTGCGATGTGCTTTGTTACATATTCTTTTGTGTCTGCAGTATCCATTTTCTTAGTCATCCTTAAATGCCTTTCTTAGTGTTTAAAAGCAAGTCGAACAAGAACGTCTGTCGACCTCGATGAGTAGTATATAGGATAAATTTTTGTGCATTGCAACAAAAAATTGTGCGACGCACAAAAATAATTTCAAAATTGCTCAATTATGCATTATTTGCAACACGCTCATGCAATCTAAACACTTGATATAGCATAGCTAAGGTGTTTTGATTGTTTGGTAAGTGAATAATTCATAATAATTTTCTTAACAAAGTTTTTCTGGAACTTTTTTGTTAGCCATCAATTATTATTAAGCACTAAACCAAATTATGGAGACCAATTTGTCCAAAAAAGAAGAGACTACAGCAGCCCAGCTTTTAGTTAAATGCCTCGAGAATGAAGGCGTTGAATATATATTTGGTATTCCAGGCGAAGAAAATATTGCTGTTATGGATGCACTCTTGGATAGTCCTATCAAGTTTATAGTCACTCGGCACGAACAAGCAGCAGCATTTATGGCTGACGTATATGGCCGTTTAACGGGCAAGGCTGGTGTATGTATGTCAACACTTGGGCCTGGTGCAACCAATTTGGTTACCGGTGTTGCCGATGGCAATATGGATCGCGCACCCATGGTTGCTATTGCCGGACAGGGTGCAACAACCAGAATGCACAAGGAAAGTCACCAGATTTTGGATTTGGTAAATTTGTTTGAGCCAATTACGAAATACAGCACACAAATACGTGCACCAGAAATTGTTCCGGAAGTCGTTCGTAAAGCATTCAAGTTTGCGCAGGCTGAAAAACCAGGAGCTGCATTTATTGATTTCCCGGAAAATATCGCAGATATGGATGTGGGGTCATGCGTACCGCTTAAGGTTCAGTCAGCAAGACCACCCAATGCTGCCCGTGGCAAATGTAAGCAAGTAGCCGAGATGATCAGCAAGGCTAATAACCCAATCATCATCGCTGGTAATGGTATCATTCGTCATGGTGCATCTGACGCCCTGGTGGAATTCGC
Organism: uncultured Rhizobiaceae group bacterium; assembly: GCA_938030595.1. Taxonomy (GTDB): domain Bacteria; phylum Pseudomonadota; class Alphaproteobacteria; order Rhizobiales; family Rhizobiaceae; genus JAALLB01. Next base: position 12,047 of record CALHIB010000083.1, read on the forward strand.
AGAAAGCATTAATGCGCCTGTGGCGACAACCTTTATGGCAAAAGGTGTCATTCCGTCATCCCATCATTTAAGTCTTGGTACAGTAGGCTTAAAGGCGCATGACTTGGTTGCCTTCGGGATTGATGAAGCTGACCTGGTCATTTGCGTTGGATATGACATGGTTGAATATGATCCAGCTCATTGGAACCCAAACCATGACAAGAAAATTATCCATGTCGATGGTTCTCCAGCTGAGGTTGATACAAATTATATCGTAGAGGCTGGTGTCATTGGTGATTTAAGAGATTCAATGGCAAGAATCGGTGCGCAATGTGAGCGCGATCCTTCCCCTGCCATGAAAAATCTTCGCAAGAAAATTACTAAAGAACTTAACGAACATGCAGAAGACAATAGTTACCCGGTAAAACCACAAAAGATCATCTACGACATTCGTCAATGTCTTGATCCAGAAGACGTTGTAATCTCAGATGTGGGCGCACACAAAATGTGGATGGCTCGCATGTTCCAGGCTGAGCGTCCTAATACTTGCATCATTTCAAACGGCTTTGCATCTATGGGGATAGCGCTTCCCGGCGCCATTGCTGCAAAACTTGTCTACCCTGATCGCAATGTTCTAGCGGTTAGCGGTGATGGCGGTTTCATGATGAACAACCAAGAAATCGAAACAGCAGTTCGACTTGGTCTCAACATTACCATCTTGATGTTTAACGATAATAAACTGGGGCTTATCGAGTGGCATCAGCTGCGCGAGTACGGCCGCAAAAGTAATGTCGATGTTGGTAATCCAGACTTTATAAAATTTGCCGAAAGCTTTGGTGCTAACGGTTATAAAATTGAAAAAGCAGAAGACCTGCAATCTGTTTTGAAAACTGCCATGAACGATGGTGGTGTATCTTTAATCGATTGTCCTGTCGACTACTCAGAAAACATGAAGCTGACTGAGCGTCTCAAAAGCCTCAAGTCAATCGAAGACGAATAATAACAATCTAAAATTAATAAGGGTGTAAAAATGCACGCGTTTCAATTCCAAACAACAAAGTCAATTCTTTCAGAAGTTGGCTCAACCTCAAAAATCGGCGGCATCATGGGTGACATGGGCTGTAAGAAAGTTGCTTTCGTAACGGATAAGATTATCCTTGAACTTGGGCTTGCAAAAGCCGCTCTTGATAGTCTCAAGGAAGCCAAGATTGATGTACATATCATTGATGATGTGGTTGCTGACCCACCAGAAGAAATGATTCTGAAAGCCGTTGATGAATGTAAAGGCGCAGGTGTCGATGGCGTCGTTTCTGTTGGTGGTGGTTCTTCCATGGACACAGCCAAGCTAATCGCAGTGCTATCTGGTTCAGATCAGCCAATTAGTGAGATGTATGGCGTCGGCCTTGTCAAAGGTGGTCGCCTGCCAATGGTTCTTGCGCCTACGACAGCGGGTACTGGTTCAGAAGTCACGCCAATCTCGATTGTCACAACAGGTACAAACGAAAAGAAAGGTGTTGTATCTCATCAGCTTTATCCTGACTGGGCGATTTTGGATGCTGAACTTACTGTCGGCCTTCCAGCTCATATCACAGCAGCAACTGGTATTGACGCAATGGTGCATGCGATTGAAGCTTACACATCCAAGTTTAAGAAAAATATTTTATCAGACACATTAGCACGCCAAGCTCTAGACCTTTTAGGCGGTAGTATTCACACTGCTTGTAAAGACGGGCAAAATCGCGAGGCGCGTTCCAATATGTTGCTTGGTTCTATGCTTGCAGGCATGGCATTTGCCAATGCTCCTGTTGCGGCGGTTCACGCACTTGCTTATCCGCTGGGCGGTCATTTTAAAGTGCCGCATGGCCTGTCTAATGCGCTTGTGCTTCCTTACGTACTAGATTTTAACATGGATGGTGCATCACACCAATATGCTGAACTAGCACCAATCATCTTCAAGGACCTTGCTGGCAAGTCCGAAGCAGAAGCGTGTAAAGGCATGGTTGATGGTTTCAAGGCAATGGGCCCAGAGCTTGGAATGCAATCAAAGCTGGCAGAAGTCGGAGTAAACCACAATCACCTTCCAATGCTTGCAGAAGACGCCATGAAACAGCAGCGTTTGTTGGTGAACAACCCGCGTGAAATGACCTATGAAGCAGCGCTTGATATTTATACGCAAGCACTTTGATGATTAGGTTTGGGAGAACGGCATGAGCAATAAAGATAATAATGAAGGCGCCATGGATCAAATGTTTGAGATTTGGGAAAAAGGCCAAAACGCTTTTTTCAAGGCTCAATCAGAAGCAATGGAAACTTTCAATAAATCCTTTGAGAACATGCCTGATTTCTCTCAACAAATGAAATCGAATGAAGCTTACCCTGCGTGGGACAGCTTCATCAAATCCTGGGTGCCGGATTGGGATCCGAATATTTTCTCCAGCCAGTCAGGCGATTTCGCTGATCAGTTCACAAAATCCGGCAATGCTTTTTTAGCCTTGCTTGAACCTGCCAACTGGACAAAATATGCGCCTGAACAATTGCGTGTGATTTTGCAATCCATTGCAGACGGGCCAAAGTTTGCAGACCTTGCAACCCCCCAACATGAAGCAGCTGAGACATGGCGTGAAACACTGGATTACACCCAGGCAGCCAGCGATATGGGTAAAGTCATGCAAGATGCATGGGTGCGAACTTACGGACGTTTCAATGAAAACCATTCCATAGAAGATTTGAAAGCACCTGACCCGGAAGAGGCGATGAATGCCTGGTTAGGCGCTGCCAATCATGAACTTTTGGAGACACAGCGTTCACCTGAATATATGGATGCACAACGACGCATGATCCGTGCTTCGACCGAGATAAAGGCGCGCCAAAAAGACTTGGCTGAAGCTTGGTCAGAAATGTATCAAATGCCAACACGTACTGAAATGGATGACCTGATCAAAACAGTACACGAACTGCGCCGCGAATTGCGAAAGGTAAAGCGTGAATTGGCAAGCATAAAGGCTGATCAAAAATGACACAAGTTGAGCATGAGGAAAACGAAGGCCCACTTGCGGATATTACCCTTGCGCAAGAAAGCTGGATGCTGGCTTGGCAAAACATGCTTAGAACTGGCGAGCAAATGGTTAAATCCAATGGCTTTCTTGGTAAGGTTCGAAACCAGGATGTGGCGATTGCTGAAACACCGGATGAAGTTGTCTTCCAAATCGATAAAGTAAGGTTGCTTCGTTACAAGCCACTCGTAACGGTTAAAAAAGATATACCACCCATGGTGATTTGCTACGGCCTGTTTGGTCGTCAAACCATGATCGACTTACAGGAAGATCGTTCTCTCGTTCGCAATTTGCTGATGGAGGGTATTGATCTTTATGTCGTGGATTGGGGTAACCCGACAAGAGCGGATCAATTTTTAAACTTCGATGATTATGTCGAGCGTTATTTGGGTTCTTGCGTAGAGCATGTTTATGAAGTTTATGGCAAGAAGCCAGTAAATGTATTTGGCATATGTGAAGGAGGCACTTTTGCAGCCATGTTGGCCGCTTTCCGTCCAGAGCTGTTTGCAGGGCTTGCGCTTGCCATTACTCCAATTGATTTTCATGGTGATCAGGATAATTTCTGGCGCGGTGAGGGTTTTTTAAATTCATGGATTGGCAATTTGTCAAAAGACGATGTTGATCTGGTAATTGACACACATGGCATGTTGCCAGGTGAAATGACGGGTGCAATTTTCTCCTCGCTCACACCCATTGCAAGCATGACAAAATACAACATTGGCCTTGCTAAAATGGAAGGTAACGAGCCAATGATGCTTAACTTCCTTCGCATGGAAAAATGGATTGCTGACAGACCTGACCACCCAGGAGAAGCGGCGCGCCAATGGTTGAATGATCTTTATCGTGAAAACCTGCTGGTAAAAGGTGAGTTCGAACTTTGCGGTGAAAAACTGGATTTGAAGAATATCAAATGTCCTGTTTTAAACATCTATGCGGAACAAGATCATATTATCCCTGTTAGCTGCTCTAAGGCCCTGGGAAAATTTTTGCCAAAGCAAAACTACGAGGAAATTGGGTTTCCTGGAGGGCATGTTGGCGTGTTTGTTAGTCGTAAGGCGCAAGGTGTTGTTGCTGGCGGTCTGCTGACATGGCTTGAACAACAGAAATCCAAATCCACATCAAAGTCAAAGAAAAAGCCATCGCGTAAAAAGGTATAGGTTAAATGGTAGATAAAGTCGTCTCGCTCGAAAGTGCAATCGCTACCATAGGAGATGGTGACACGGTATGCGTATCAGGCTTTGTGGGAATAGGAACACCGGAAAGTTTGCTACGTGGCATTGAAGAACGATTTGCTACCCATCAGTCCCCAAGAGACATATCCCTGTTATTCGCTGCAGCCCCAGGAGATGGAGCAGAAAAAGGTCTCAACAGGTTAGCAAAACCAGGACTGGTAAAACGTGCTGTTGGTGGTCATTGGTCACTCGTGCCAAAACTTGGTGCGATGGCCGTTAAAAATGAAATTGAAGCCTATAATCTGCCGCTGGGCTGTATCTCACAACTCTACCGCGATATCGCTGCTGGAAAACCCGGCATGTTTTCAAAGGTCGGCTTGCATACGTTTGTTGACCCGCGTCAATCTGGTGGTGCGATTAATGACATCACAAAAAAGCCATTGGTTGAACTAAAAGAGATCAACGACGAAGAATGGCTTTTTTATCAATCCATTCCTGTTGATGTTGCGCTTATCAGAGGTACGACAGCTGATCCTTTAGGTAATATTACAATGGAACGCGAAGCACTTACGCTTGATATGCTTTCCATCGCCATGGCTGCCAAAAACTCAGGTGGGCTTGTCATTGCACAGGTTGAACGTATCGCGGCACCTGGCTCTCTCTTGCCAAAGGAAGTTATTGTGCCGGGTAATCTGGTTGACTGTGTTGTAATCGCAGAACCGGATGAACACCTGCAAACCTATAAAACTCCTTACGACCACGGGTTCTCTGGCCGAATAAAAAGTGTGGTTAGTGATCCTGTTCCTATGGAGCTGTCTGAGCGAAAAATCATTGCTCGACGCGCGGCTATGGAACTGCCCGTCAACGGCGTCGTTAATCTTGGCATAGGAATGCCAGAGGGCGTGGGTGCGGTTGCGAATGAAGAAAACATCATTAACAATATTACGCTAACAACAGAGGCTGGCGTTTTGGGCGGGGTTCCGCAATCAGGTTTGGATTTTGGTGCAGCGATAAATGCGAACGCTATTATTCAAACCAATCAGCAGTTTGATTTTTACGATGGCGGAGGACTGGATCTTGCCTGTCTGGGAATGGCTGAAACCGATCAGAACGGCAATGTAAATGTTTCAAGGTTTAAAGATAAATTCGCTGGTGCTGGCGGGTTTATCAATATCTCCCAAAACGCACGCAAGGTTCTGTTTGTAGGAACCTTTACCGCTGGTGGCTTGAAGGTAAAAACAGGCGACGGCAAACTTAAAATTGTTCAGGAAGGACGCGCCAAAAAATTTATTCGCGATGTCGAACAAATAACATTCAATGGCAAGTTTTCTGCCGAGCAAGGCAAGGAAGTATTTTATATCACTGAGCGATGTGTCTTCTCACTGACGGACAATGGTCTCAAATTGAGTGAAGTTGCACCAGGCATAGATATTGAAAAAGATATTCTGGCCAATATGGATTTCAAGCCGATTATTGATGAACCGGCTTTGATGGAGAAATGTATTTTCGAAACCAAAGTTATGAAACTACGTAAAAGCCTTTTAGAAATTCCAACTGTTAACAGACTGGTCTATGACAAACAGCAAAACATTGTTTTTGCAAATATGAGCGGATTGGACATTGCAACAAAAGAGGATTTGGAGAAGCTGGATCGTGAACTCAACAAATTCTTCAAAACACTGGGGCACAAGGTCAATATTGTTTCGAACCACGATGGTATTTCAGTTGCGCCGCGTTTGGCATCAAAGTTTGCCAATCTTTTGAGTCAGCTTGAATATGATTATTACCTAACCGCAACACGCTATACGACAAGCGCGTTCTTGAGGCAGAAACTGGGCGAGGATTTGAAGCAGCGTTCTATTCAGCCACACATTTTCGAGACCAAGCAAGAAGCCTCAAACTATATTTTCGCAACGCGTGAAACTATTTAAATTTCAAAAGCAAAATTTCAATAAAAAACGGGCGCTACAAGAGCGCCCGAAATTATTTGGTGTTTGGTAAGCTTGAAGCTTAAGCAAACCACCAACGTTCTACGATACGTGAACCATCCATTTGGAAGTTGTTACCGAATGTACCAGTGTTTGCTAGTTTTGTGCTGTGCGCATCAACGTAGTTTGCATACATTGGAACAACTGTGCCACCTTCAGCAGCCATTAATGCCTGCATCTCTGTGTACATTGTCTTACGTTTGGCTGTATCAAGTTCAGCACGTGCATTAAGCAATAGTTCTTGGAAGCGAGCATTCTCCCAGCCTGTGTCGTTCCACGGAACACCAGTTTCATAGGCTGTTGAGAACATCCAGTCTTCTGTCGCACGACCTGACCAGTAACATGCACACCAAGCTTTTTTCAGCCATACGTTTGACCAGTAACCATCGTCTGGCTCCTGCACAACGTTGATATCAATGCCAGCTGCTTTTGCAGAAGCCTGATAAAGCTGAGCAGCGTCAATCGCACCTGGGAAGGCAGCGTTTGCAGCAGATAAATCAACTTTAAGACCATCAAGACCAGCAGCCTTAAGAATCGATTTTGCTTTTTCCGGATCATATGAATTTTGCTCAATGTCAGCGGCAAAATACTGGTTTGCAGGACCAATTGGGTGGTCATTTGCAACTTGACCGTGACCTAATAGAACTTTGTCTACAAGCTCTTGGCGGTTAATTGCATGCTTTAGTGCCTTGCGAACCTGCAGGTCATCAAATGGAGCAAGCTTTGTTTGCATTGGGAATGTGTAGTGCTGGTTACCCGTCACTTCGAAGATGTTCACATTCGGGTTAGCTTTCATCAGTGCTTCGGTCTTGAAGTCTACGCGGTTAATCGCATCAACCTGACCCGTCATGATCGCATTTTGGCGAGCTGATGAGTCATTAATCGCGATTGCTTCAACTTCGTCGAAGAAACCAGCTTCATCACCTTTGTAGTGATCAGCAACGCGCTTCAATGTACAACGTACACCTGGGTCAAATGTTACAACTGAGTAAAGGCCTGTGCCGATACCTTTTGCAATTGCTTCATCTTCACCACCCGCTGGGTACATCAAAATGTGGTAATCAGAAAGCAGGAATGGGAAGTCAGCGTTACCCGCTTTAAGCGTAAACTTGACTTCGCTATCGCTAACTTTGTCCATTGCTGTAATCGCTTCAACAATAGGCTTCGCAGCAGATTTAGCGCCTTCTGCAGTGTGCATTTTCAAAGATGCGATTACGTCATCTGCACCAAATGCTTTGCCATTGTGGAATGTTACGCCTTTACGAAGCTTGAATGTCCAGGTTTTCGCATCAGAAGATGCTTCCCAGCTTTCAGCCAATTCACCTTTAAGCGAACCGTCAGCAGCAACTTCTGTTAGACAGTCAAATACAGCACCATGTGCCATCATGATCATGAATGAGTCAGAATGGGTACGACCATCCCAGCTGTCTGATGTATTAGCGCCAGCAAGACCAAGGCGAAGCTTTCCGCCTTTCTTTGCAGCTTTTGCCGGTATTGCTGTCATGGCAGTTGCAGCAGCTGCTGCAGCACCCGTTTTCAATACGCTACGGCGATCAAGATTAAAATTCATAGTTTTCTCTCTCCTAAGTTAAAAGATATGCGGACTTTCCCGTCATATTATTGCGCCACCCCTCCAAGCATGGCGAAATTCTTATATTTTGCTGCTAGCAGCATCCCCAATATTATCAACACCACGCTCTTCAAGCAACTGGTCAAGCCAATCAGGATCCATCTCGGGAACCGAACTAAGCAATAAATCAGTATAAGCATGGTGAGGTGGCTTAAACATGACGTCTTTTGGCCCAGCCTCAACAACGCGACCTTCTTTCATCACGACGACTTCATCTGCTATCGATTTCACGGTTGCAAGATCGTGTGTAATAAACATGTAAGCAAGGTTAAATTCGTCTTGTAATTTCGCAAGTGTTCGCAAAATACCTTCCGCAACCAACTGATCTAGTGCTGAAGTAACCTCGTCACAAATGATGAATTTAGGTTCAGCAGCCAGCGCGCGACCAATACCGATACGCTGCTTTTGACCACCAGAAAGTTCTGACGGCAGACGATCAATATATTGGTTGGGTTCAAGTTCGAGAATATCAAGCAATTCTTCAACCCGCTTTCGTTTGGCAGCGCCTGTAAGCCCCATGTAAAACTCAACAGGACGACCAATAATCTCACCAATTGTCTTGCGTGGGTTGAGGGCAGTGTCAGCCATTTGATAAATCATCTGTGCTTGTCGTAGCTGGTCTTTATCACGTTGGCGGTAATCAGCAGGAAGTTCTACACCGTCAAATTCAACGGTTCCTTCAAGTGGAGGAAGCAGACCTGTTATACAGCGTGCAGTGGTTGACTTGCCGGAACCGGATTCACCAACAACAGCAACCGTACGCCCTGCATGAATGTCAAAACTTACATCATGCAAAACCTTGACCGTTCCACCACCATAAGCAGCAGTAACATTCTTGATACTGACGACGGGCGTTTCATCCGCTTTTGCCATAGGCTTTTGCTTGCGTTCAAAACTACGAACCGCCCAAAGAGATTTTGTGTAGTCTTCTTTGGGGCTTGAAAGCATCGTGCGGGTGTCCGCCTCTTCAACTTCATCGCCTTTAAGCAGAACTTTAATTTTGTCTGCCATCTGAGCCACAACTGCCAGATCATGCGTGATATAAATCGCGGCCGTATTAAATTGCTCAACAATATCGCGAATGGACGCTAACACTTCAATTTGTGTTGTTACATCAAGCGCCGTGGTTGGCTCGTCAAAGATAATCAAATCAGGACGACATGCCATTGCCATGGCAGTCATCGCACGCTGTAGTTGACCGCCCGATACCTGGTGCGGATAACGAAAACCGATATTTTCAGGATCAGGCAATCGAAGTTTGCGGTAAAGTTCGATACCGTCTGCCTCACTTTCATCAGCAGAAAATACATTATGCTGAACAGGGCCTTCGGTATGTTGCTCCATTAAACGGTGAGCAGGATTAAAACTCGCAGCGGCCGATTGTGCAACATAAGCAATACGTTTTCCTAGCAGACCACGCTTTGTCGCTGCATCCGCATTGACCAAGTCAATTCCATCAAACTCAACAGAGCCGTTTGAAATGCGACAGCCATCACGCGTGAACCCCATGGCAGCCAAGCCGATGGTGGATTTACCAGCACCCGATTCACCGATCAGGCCAAGCACTTCACCTTTGTGAAGGTCTAGGTCAATTCCGTTTACGATTTGGTTCCAGGTTTCATCTGAACGACCTTCAATTTTAAGATCGCGAATTTTTAAAAGGAGTTCTTGTTCACTCATATCAATTACTCCTTCAAGCCTGATGTTTTCTGAAGCATCCAGTCAACCACAAAGTTGACGCCAACCGTCAGAAGCGCAATCGCTCCAGCTGCCATAAGCGGTAGTGCCGCAGTAAGCGGGCTAAACTGGGCGAAGTTAATGAACGCAGCCAGGTCTTTCACCATTGTACCCCAGTCAGCTAGAGGCGGTTGAATGCCTATGCCCAGAAAGCTCAACGATGCAATCGTCAAGAATACGAAACAGAAACGAAGACCAAATTCGGCCAAAAGAGGCGCGAAGGCATTGGGTAGAATTTCCTTGAAAACAAGATAGCCCAATGTTTCACCACGAAGTTTGGCCGCCTCGATGTAATCCATCACCACGATGTTAAGGCCAACCGCACGTGATAGACGGTAAACACGAGTACTATCGAGAACAGCAATGATGAGCACCATATAGACAGTTACAAGGAAACCGTTCGAACCAGCCCATGCGGTTGCGATGGTCATCAGCAAAAGCGCAAAGATCAATTGCGGAATAGCCATCAATGCATCGACGACGCGAGAAGCAAGTTGATCAACCCAGCCGCCTTTAATAGCAGCCAAGAAGCCCATTGTTGTACCAATGAGAAAAGCAAGGCAGGTTGTGACGAAAGCAATACCAACCGTATTTTGCGCACCATAGATAATACGCGATAGAATATCACGTCCGATTTGGTCTGTTCCGAGCTTATGAGCAGGGTCGCCGCCTGTTGCGACATCACCGCCCGGAAGGAGGTTTGCTTTGGCAAAGACTTCCTCCTGACCATAAGGTGCAATAAAGCCTGCGAAAATCGAAGTGAACGCATAAACAATAATGACCAATATACCAAATGCAGCCGTAAGCGGCATTTGACGGAATAACTTCTTCGAGCCTTCCGTACCAACATTTCTCCCAAGTAGACGAAAGATGAATGCGCACAATGCGAAGAAGATAAACCCATTGACAGCCCAAACAAAGAACGGTGTTGGGGCAATAAAGTAAAAATAAATAACAACGGCAATGGCGAATATTGCAAGAGCCAGACCGACACTTGCCAAATAAGGCATGTCACGGAAATAGATGTTTGCCTGTTTTGACGGAAGGTTGATCGCTTGCCCTAAAGCACGAATAACCCAACCGCCTACGAGCAATCCTGCAACAATTCCAATAATCCAAATAAGAACACTCATATCATCACTCCTTACTTAGGATGCCGCAAGCGCGGGTTGGTTAGTATGGAGGCAATATCAGCCGTTAAGTTGAGCAAGATGTAAGTTGCCGCAAAGACAAGACAACAAGCCTGAACAATTGGAATGTCGCGAATTTTCACGCTGTCCACAAAGAGTTGGCCGATACCTGGATAAACGAACACGGTTTCAACAACCACAACACCCGTAATCAAAAACGCGAGGTTAAGCGCAATCACGTTGATGATTGGTGCAAGCGCATTAGGCAACGCATGCTTGACGATAACCCGCATTGGGCTCAAACCTTTAAGACGCGCCATTTCAATATAAGGGCTTGCCAGAAGGTTGATAATTGAAGCACGTGTCATGCGCATCATTTGAGCGGTAACCGCCAAAGTGAGCGTCAGCGCTGGTAGCATGGTTGCGTTCAAACGCTCCAAGAATGTCAACTCATCATATACGTTTGAAACCGCAGGGAACACAGGATTAATAACAGCTAAAGCCAGGATCAAAATATAAGCCAGGAAAAACTCAGGAGATGAAATCGCTGAAAGTGTTGATACGTTTACAACACGGTCATAAGCAGAGTTTCTGTATAGGGCTGCTAAAATACCGAGTGTCAGAGAAAGCGGAATTGAAATCACCGCTGCAACACTTGCCAAGAAAAGCGTATTTGCAAAACGAGGCTTTAATTGATCTGCCACAGAGCCAATGCCGCCTTTGCCAGTGTCCGAACCGGCAAACTCTGCAAAATTTGCTTGTGCAAAGCTTGTTCCGAAATCACCCGTTAGCGCGCCACCAAGCCATTCAAAATATCGAACAAATGGATTTTTGTTAAGGCCTAGATCTTCTCGGATCGCTTCAACCGCTTCAGGTGTCGCACCTTGTCCAAGAATGGCTTGGGCAAAATCGCCCGGTAACAAGTTCACTGCGCCAAAAATAACAACAGAAACCACGAATAGAGTGATTAGGCCCAAACCTAACCGCTGCAGGATAATCATCCCCACTGATTGCAAAACAAACCTCCCAACCTGTTTCGATGCTGTTTAAAAACAGCATGAGTATTTTATATGAAATTTTTATAACACTCGAGACGCAGTGTAACGGCAAATACACGATTGTCAAAGCAAGTGGAGATATTTTGTAATATTTATTGACTATATGAAGCTATACTAATTTTGCCATTAGCTGTGCTTATTAAAGCGCAGTTCAACGTCTTTCATTTCATCCAATGAAGTAATGCCCAATTGGTGCATGTTATTGATCATGTCATGGTATAAAAGCTCATAAACATGATTGCCGCCTTTATCACCCAAAGCAGCAACGCCATAAACAAATGGTCTTCCCAGAAAAACGAAATCAGCACCCAAAGCTTTTGCACGTAAAATGTCACCCCCAGAGCGCACACCACTGTCCATCATAACTTTGGTTTTCTTGCCAACTGCTTTTCTGATTTCTGGTAAAACTGATATGGGTGCGGGTGAAGCCTCAAATTGACGGCCTCCATGATTGGATACCCAAACACCATCAGCACCTGCTTTAACGGCCAATTTTGCATCTTCGGTTGATAGCACACCTTTTAGAACAACAGGGCCATCCCATTGGTCGCGCACTTCCTTAAAGTAATCCCAATCAAGACAGCCACCCAATTCGCCTCCTACAAAACTAACAATCTTTTTCAGATCACCCTCCGGCACATAGTTTTTCAAAATATCAAAATTAGGTTGCCCACGAAATAATGTACGAAGCGCCCACTCAGGTCTCATGCAAATTTGCGCCAGAATTTTTGGCGTTAGTTTTGGCGGGATTGATATGCCTGCGCGGCGTTGACGCTCACGCATCGAGGGCCAGGGCACATCGGCTGTGACAACCAGAGTATGATAACCGCTATCCTTTGCGCGTTTGATAATATCATCGCGAATGTCTTTTTGCCTTGGCGGGTAAAGCTGAAACCAGCCATAATCACCAGAAAGTTTGCCACAATTTTCAGGTGTGTCAGAGGCCACGGTACTCAAACAATGGGGAATGCGTTTTTCGCTGGCAAGCTTTGCAAACATTTGCTCCGCATAAGGCCACATCAGTGAGGTATAGCCGATGGGTGGAATGCCAAATGGGGCAGAATATTTTATGCCAAACATTTCAGTTTCAATTGAAGGTTCAATGATACCTTTCATGAAGCGCGGTACCATTTTGATTTCTGAAAGAGCTTCGCGGTTACGGTGCATTGCGCGTTCGCCACCCGTACCGCTGTCCAGATATTCCCATGCAAAATGAGGGATACGTTTTTTGGCTTTTTTAGCCAGATCAGAAACAGCAGGATAACGGTCGTCAGGAAGTTTAGCTACGCGCACTGGGTTTACTCATATTTGAATGAACTATGAGTTATCTGTACTGCGTGTTGTGGCGCTACGCAAGGCAAACCAATTTGCCAAAATCACGCCAATCGCAACAATGGCAACAATGATTGTCGCCAGCGCATTAATTTCTGGCGTCACGCCTAGACGTACTTTTGAGAAAATAACAATTGGAAGTGTTGAAGACCCAGGACCAGAAACAAAGCTTGCTATCACCAAATCATCAAAAGAAAGCGTGAAGGCAAGCAACCAACCAGCAATAATAGCGGGCATAATGATTGGAAGCGTAATTGCAAAAAAGATATAAGGTTGGCGCGCGCCCAAATCCTGAGCCGCCTCTTCAATAGAGATATCCAAATCAGATAATCTCCCTTGAATGACCACAGCAACAAAAGCCATTCCGACCGTTGCATGGGCGATGATGACGGTTAAAAGCCCACGCCCTGCAGGCCAACCAATCAAGTTTTCCATCGAAATAAACAAGAGGAGGAGCGATAGACCCATCACTACTTCGGGCATAACAATAGGTGCGGTTGCCATGCCATTTAAAAATAACTTGCCTTTAAAGCGTCTAAAACGTGCAAGCGCGTAGCCAATCATCGTGCCAAACACTACACCAATCGTAGCAGACCAGAATCCTACTTTTAAACTAATCCAGGCAGCCTCTGCCAATTGGCCGTTTTGGAGTAATTCGCCGTACCATTTGGTTGACCAGCCAGCCCACACAGTCACGAGCTTGGAGGAATTAAAAGAGTAGATAATCATGATCAGGATCGGGATATACAAAATCGCATATCCAAACCCTGCCATGGCTAAAACGAGAGGATGACGTTTGCTCATGTCTTAAGCCTCCCGTCTGCCTTGCGTATTACGCAAGAACATCATGGGAATGACAAGAAACGCCAGCATGACCATGGCAACAGAAGACGCAACAGGCCAGTCACGGTTGTTAAAGAACTCCGTCCAGAGCGTTTTACCAATCATCAATTGGTCTGGCCCACCCAGTAAAGCAGGGATGACGAATTCTCCCACTGAAGGGATAAACACAAGCAAGTAACCCGCAACAATCCCAGACATGGAAAGTGGAAGCGTTACTCGCCAAAACGTTGCAAGTGGCGTGGCGCCCAAGTCACTGGCTGCTTCTGTTAAATCGTCATCCAGTTTTTCAAGCGCCGCATAGAGAGGCAAAATCATCAGGGGCAGATAAGTGATCACAATGCCAGAATAAACGGCAAAGTCGGTTTGCATCAGTTGTAGTGGCTGATCGATAATGCCAAGCCAAGACAGTGATGAATTGATAAATCCGTTAGGCGAATACATGCCGATCAACGCGTAAACACGTAGCAGACTGGAAGTCCAAAAAGGCAGGATAATCAATAGTAATAACGTATTGCGCATTCGCGAATCTGCCCGTGCAATAACATAAGCAATCGGATAACCGATGAGCAGACAAACAAATGCGCCTATACCTGCGATTTTAATCGAGTTCAGATAAGAGTTTATATAAAGACTGTCTGATAAGAGGAATTCGTAGTTCTCTAAATCACCCAAAAACCCGGTTGGCCACCATCCGTCCCAGGTAAAGATTGCTGTAAACGGTGGGCGCGTAAGTGCCGGATCAGATAGAGAAACCTGTAGCACCACAAAAAACGGAATAAGGAAAAACAATCCCAGCCAAAACATTGGCGGGATAATAACCAGATAACGCTTTAAAGAGCCAAATCCCATCAGTCTACCAACAATCTTGCAGCACGTTTTTCAAACGAGATTTCAACCGCGTCGCCAACCTTAAGTTTGGCTTCGTCTTCATCCCAATGTTCAGAAATTGTAATCCGTATTGGATGTCCGCTATCAAGCGTTACCTGAATATGGGTAATGCCACCCAAGTACATGATATCGGTAAGCTTACCATTGGCTTTGTTAGCTGCCTTTGCTGCTCGGCCTTTGGGTTTTGTTTTTAAGAGAATACGTTCTGGACGAACGGCAACCCAGACGGTTTGGTTGTCATCAAGTTCAGCTTTTTCTGAAATTTCCAGAACGCCACCTGTGTCATGGCTGATAATCTTTTGTGATTTTCCTGTGCCAGAAACTTTGCCCTCAAATAGGTTCACTTGTCCTATAAAGCCTGCAATCATTTTATTGGCAGGGCGTTCATACATTTCGCGTGGTTCTTCTACCTGTATCAGTTTGGCATTATCCATCACGCCAATTCTGGTGGCAATCGACATGGCTTCTTCCTGGTCATGCGTCACCATGATAAACGTCGTGCCAATCTCTTTTTGAATAGCAACCAATTGGCGTTGTGTCTCTTCACGTAATTTTTTATCAAGCGCGGAAAGTGGCTCATCAAGCAAAAGCACCTTTGGCTTTCGTGCAAGCGCACGCGCGAGTGCCACACGCTGTCGCTGGCCTCCAGAAAGTTGGTGCGGTTTACGTTTGCCGTATTCACCCAATTGAACAAGCTCAAGCAGTTCTTGAACGCGAGCATCCATTTCGACTTTAGGCCAGTTATCTTGTTTCAGTCCAAAGGCGATATTTTTTTCAACATTCATATGCGGAAAAAGCGCATAAGACTGGAACATCATGTTTACAGGCCTGTTCCATGGCGGAACGTTGGTAACGTCCTGACCTTCAATTTCAATGTGACCTGATGTTGCCGTCTCTAAACCGGCAATCATGCGTAGTAGGGTAGATTTTCCAGAACCCGATCCACCTAACAGGCAGAAAAATTCACCGCGTTGAATGTCCAGTGAAACTTCATCAACAGCGCGTACGTCTGCAAAGTGTTTTGAAATGTTATGAATTCTAAGAAACGGAGTTGATGCCGTTTCGGTAGCTTTGTTAGCCATACTTTACACGCCTACCTGAAAATAAAAAAGGCGGCCTAAAAGTTTAGCCCGCCTTTGAAGGTCTTATTGACCTGTTTTAATGCTAGTCCACTCGCGGTTAATCGCGCGGTCTGTACGTGCATCATAAACAGGTGCAACCCATAGTTTTGCTTTCACTTCATCAGAAGGGAAAATGCCCGGATCATCCAGAATTTCCTGATCGATTAATTTTAGCGCAGGTGTGTTCGCAGAAGAGAACCAAACATAGTTTGTAATATCCGCAGTAATCTGCGCGTCCATGACAAAGTCGATAAACTTATG
>CALHIB010000084.1 GCA_938030595.1 uncultured Rhizobiaceae group bacterium
ATGTTGTTTTAGGACAATATTGAGTTCCTGGTCGAAAGTTGAAATTTTGGGGCTAATAGGTTTCAACTGCTTTCATGCTTTTTAGTCATAGAAATGCACGGCCAGGAACATTTTGAAATGCACGACCAGGAACATTTTCCAACTTTTAAAGCAAATTCACTATTACTGTTCGCCGAATTGTAATTTGGCCAGACCTGCGTAAATACCTTTTTTCTTAATCAAGTCTTTATGCGTACCTTCTTCAATAATCCTGCCTTCGTCCATAACAAGAATACGATCTGCTTTTAAGACAGTTGCCAGTCGGTGTGCGATGATGAGTGTCGTTCGTCCTTGCATCAGGTGATCCAGAGCGTCTTGAACCAGTTTTTCGCTTTCGGCATCCAGTGCACTAGTGGCTTCATCCAAAAGCAAAACGGGTGCGTCTTTTAAAATAGCTCTAGCAATTGCCAGACGTTGCCTTTGTCCACCTGAAAGGGTTACTCCGCGCTCACCTAATATCGTTTCATAACCCTCTGGCATTTTCTCAATGAAGTCATGTGCATTGGCAGCTTTTGCAGCAGCAATGATAGTCTTTCTTGATGCATTTGGCTTGCCATAAGATATGTTATCAGCTGCACTGGAGGCAAAAATCATCGTGTCTTGAGGCACAAGTGCAATCTGTGATCGAAAGTCGTCTTCAGCCAGATTTTTGATATCAATCTTGTCCAGTTTAATGCTGCCGGAATGTGGATCGTAAAATCTGAGCAATAATGCAAAGAGCGTACTTTTACCCGCACCTGATGGACCAACTATAGCAACAGTTTCACCTGGCGTGATTGACATGGATAGATCTTCAAGCGTTGGCTGATCCGGTCTTGTTGGATAATTAAAGCTGACTTTATCAAAGGCAATCTCGCCTCTGGCTGGCTTGTTTAGTATTGCTGGTTTAGCTGGGGACGTTATTGCTGATTGCGTACCGAGCAATTCTACCAGACGTTCTGCAGAACCCGCTGCCTGCGAAAGTTCACCCCAGACTTCTGATAGTGCTCCCAAGGCGCCACCTGCAAAGACCGCATAAAGCAAGAACTGCCCAAGTGTGCCACCAGACATTGTTCCAGCCAAAACATCATTGGCACCAATCCACAAGACTGCGACAATGCTTGCAAAGATTAAAAAAATTGCGAAGCCTGTGAGGAGCGAACGTGTCAGAATTGCCTTGCGTGCTGCATCGAAAGCGAAGTCTACGGCACTTGAAAATCTACTTCTGACATGGGTGCCATTGGTAAAAGCTTGCATGGTGCGTACTGCGGAAATGGACTCAGAAGCATAGGCAGTTGCATCTGCCAGAGTATCTTGAGCTGCGCGTGAGCGCTGGCGAACCTTACGGCCAAAGCCAACGATCGGCAGTACGATGAGTGGTATGGCTGCTATGACGATAAGTGATAGACGAGGTGAGGTGTAAATCATCATCATCAAGGCGCCAATACCCAGAATGGAATTGCGCAGTGCAAGTGATGCTGTAGCGCCAACGGCCGATTTGATTTGAGTTGTATCAGCTGTCAGGCGGGAGACAATTTCACCTGAATGAGATTTGTCAAAAAACTCTGGGCTTAATCGAGTGACATTGGCAAAGACATCATTTCTGAGATCAGCAACAATACGTTCACCAATCCAGATAACAAAATAATACCGACACGAACTGGCTAGAGCCAAAACAGCTGCGATGATAATCAGCACGGTGAAGTAATTGTTCACAAGTGCAGGGTCGCTATCTGAAAATCCGTTGTCGATCACGCGTCGCACTGCCATCGGTAGTGTGAGTGTTGTAATGGCAGCAAGGAGTAAAAAGAAAATCGCCAACGCAACCTGAAATTTATATTTAATAATATAAGGAAAAAGTTGCGCCAAAGGGCGTAAAGACGTGCTTTTAACGTTCTTTTGAGATTCTATTGTCATTGGGCTTAAACTGCACTTGTCTCTTTATCGATTTTGATGTAAGCCAACGCCAACGAAAGCCATGAGCTGCTGGAAGGTTACTCATGGTTTATTCATTGTCAGACAATAAAATTCAAGTTTAGATTGGCAAATTAGCGAAAATATCGCATTGCCAGCGTAAAATACAGGACGAGATAACATGAAAAAAGATGTTCATCCGGATTATCACACCATTAAAGTCGTCATGACTGATGGTACAGAATTCGAAACACGCACAACTTGGGGTGCTGCAGGCGATACAATGAACCTTGATATCGACCCTACATCTCACCCAGCATGGACTGGTGGCAATCAGCAGCTTATGGACCGCGGTGGTCGTGTTGCACGTTTCAAGAAAAAATACGAAGGTCTTGGTATTTAATTTCCAAGCTTTTAATTTGAATTTATTAAACCCGGCTTTTAGCTGGGTTTTTTGTTTTTGACCTGATGATCTTGCAATCAGAAAATCGAATACTTACCTTAGGTTAGAGATTTTGAGGGGATGGATTCTCCTTTTATAGGGAGATCGTAACAGTGAGATTTACTTCGTTAACGGATGAAGCTTATATCGCTCTCACAGGGCTCACAGATTACGCTCATGATATCATCAATCCAACGCTTAGACTTGGGGTAACCGGATTATCGCGCGCTGGTAAAACTGTTTTTATTACGTCTTTGGTCAATAACCTGTTGAATGGTGGCAAGCTTCCGATGTTTGTGCCTCACGCCAATAAGCGAATTAAGCGCGCCTATTTGCAACCACAACCTGATGACGATGTTCCGCGATTTGCCTATGAGAAACATCTTGAAGATTTAATGGCGGGTGATGATCGGCATTGGCCTTCATCTACCAACCGTATTTCTCAACTTCGCTTGACGCTTGAATATGAGCCAGAAGGTTTCCTTGCTCGCAACATGACAAGTGGTATTTTTAATATTGATATTGTTGACTACCCAGGCGAGTGGCTTTTGGATTTACCGTTATTGGATTTATCCTATGAACAGTGGTCGCAGCAAGCGCTTTTGGCCAGTAAAATGTCACCGCGTGATGAGATTTCCAAACCATGGTTGGAGCATCTGAAAACATTAGACCCAAATGCAGATGAAGATGAGCAGGAAGTTCAAAAAGCTGCGGAATTATTTACGCAATATTTGACAGACTGCCGTAGCGATGAATATGCGCTTTCTACTGTTCCGCCTGGCCGGTTTATTATGCCGGGCGATTTAGCGGGATCACCACTGATAACATTTGCGCCTTTGGATGTATCAGGTTCATCAAAACGAGGATCGCTTCATGCCATGATGGAGCGACGTTATAATTCTTACGTCAGCAAAGTGGTTAAGCCATTTTTTATTGATCATTTCTCTCGCCTTGATCGGCAGATTGTTTTGGTTGATGCCTTATCAGCCTTGAATGCGGGAGTGGGCGCTGTTTCTGATTTGAAGCTTGCGCTTGGTGATATCCTGAAATGTTTCCGACCTGGTAATACGACATTTATTAATGCGATTTTGGGTAAGAAAATAGACCGTATTTTATTTGCAGCGACCAAGGCTGATCACTTGCATCACACGAGCCATGATCGATTGGAAAATATTTTGCGCTATCTGGTAGAAGACGCAATGCAACGCTCCGATGCATCTGGTGCTGAATATGATGTGGTTGCACTTGCAGCAATTCGGGCAACGCGCGAACAAGTCATCAAACAAGATGGAGAAGAGTTACCTGCAATTATAGGTGTTCCTGAAGAGGGTCAAAAATTGGGCAGTGACAGTTATGACGGCAATGAAGAAATAGCCTTGTTTCCAGGTGATCTTCCAGACAATCCAAAGGCTGTTTTTGCAAGTGACAACCCCGGTCTGGAAAAACAAGAAAATGGTTTCATGCGGTTTCGCCCTCCGCTTATAAAAAACCAGTCAAGCTCAATACATGAAGCAGGTTTCCCGCATATCCGTCTGGATAAGGCGCTTAACTTTTTAATGGGAGATCGTCTCAAATGAGCCGTAAACCTAAAGCCATTAGGTTGTCAAAAGCAGAGGATGACGAAGTAGACACTAAATCCAAAGTTAAGTCTGCACGCACGAAAGCTACCAAGCAAAAGCAAACGTCAAAGACAGTATTTTCTGACAGAAGCCCAAGGGTTTTACCTGCGCCTAAACTTGATGATACATCGTATGATCCTTTTGATCAGAAGCCTTTCACGAAGGATGAAGATCAGCCAATCGTACATACGCATCTTCCTGATATGTCCAAGGGGATGAAATGGGGCAGTCTTTTATTTCTGGCTACCGTCTCTCTTTTATCAATTGGATTTACCCTTTGGTTGGTTGAACTGATTGAAAGTTTTTTTGCGCGAAACCCTGTTCTTGGTTGGGTGTCTTTGGGACTTGGTGTTGTTTTTGGCGTTGCGCTTTTGGCACTTGTGTTACGAGAATTTATTTCTATCAGAAAGCTGAGGAAACTTTCAAATCTTCGTCAAGATGCCGAGCAGGTTTTGTTAGGTAATGCGAAGGCTCAGCCCGTGATAAACAGGTTGTATTCTTTATATGCAGATCGTGTTGACATGCATTGGCACTTGGAACAGTTGGAATCGCACCGTGATGAAATCATGGATGATGAAGACAGGATTATCATTGCAGAAAAAACCTTGCTTGCGCCTCTTGATGCGGAAGCAAAGCAAATCATTGCAAGTTCTGCGAAACGTATTTCGGTTGTCACTGCGCTCAACCCATCTGCTGTGCTTGATGTGCTTTTTGTTGGCTATCAAATTTTGCAAATGCTTAGAAAACTAATGGCGCTGTACGGAGGCAGGCCAGCATTTTTTGCTGCCATAAAACTTGTACGCATGGTGGCAACGCATTTGGCGGTTACGGGTGGACTTGCTGTATCTGATACGATTTTACAACAAGTGCTGGGCAAAGGTCTGGCTGGTACCTTATCTAGGAAAGTCGGCGAGGGAACGGTCAACGGCATTATGGCAACAAGAATTGGCATTGCTGCGCTGGATTTATGCAGACCGTTGCCATTCAAGGCGAATGATCGCCCAAGCTTAAAAGGGTTCATTGCAGAATTAGTGGGTGGAAAGTTGGGGCAAACAACCCAATAACTATTACTGTTTGGTCGCACCGAATGCTGTTGAAAGCAGGTCTATCTGCTGGCTCACAGGATTTGTAGAAATTACTTCTTCTTGTGTCGTATGACCATATAATTCTGCGTCTAATGTCATTACTCTGTTTTGGAGTGCGAGCGACCGTGTAACAAGTTCGATAAACTCAACTGGCAGATCGTTCCACGCCTGATTACCTGAGCTGTCATTCGTTTCTTCAAGGCGTATTTTCTTTTTCTCTTCCAGAATTTGATCTCTAGACATTTCGCCTTCATTAACGGCGCGTTGTAAAAGTAGCCATGAAGCAAGTTGCATAAGGCGAGTTGTCAGGCGCATGGATTCTGAGCCGTAAAGCATGGCAGAAACACGCGGCAGACCTTTGGCATTATCGCGACCTGGACCATCAAGATAGGCCGCACTTTCCTCTACCAAAGACATTCCGTCTTGAAACAGTTTCTTGAATTTATCCGAATGAGCGAACTTTTCGGCTAGATTTACAGTATTCGACACGCAACTAATCCCTGCTGTATTTTACTAAAATTTAACCTAATCCATAAAGGTTTTGCCGTAAAGCAGGTCATTTTGAACTAGGTTAATATCAACAGGGAGCAATAAACATGCCAGATTTTTCAAGAAATAACTTGTAATTTGGCAAAAAAAAGAGCCGTAAAGAACGGCTCTGAAAAGTTAACAGGGAGGCATCAGATTGGATTTAAAATCCTGTCTGAAGCACCAGAAAAGTTCTGGTGATCTATTAATGCCTTATAAACCTTAATTTTGCGTTAATCCTACCTAGAATATTGTAATTACTAGATTTTAAAGAATTTGGCTGCAGCGGTTATATGCTCGTTTTTCTCAATTTTGGTTGCGTTTAAGCGCATTATCTCTTCTTCTAGGGCAATGATTGTTTCTTTTATCTCGTCAACGGAAAGCTCTGAAAGGTCTTGTCCGATGCTATATGCTGCAATTCGTTTGGCTTTTATTTCATCCTCATCCATTTTGGCACACTTTCTTTATTTTATTTGCAAGCCCCTTATGAAAAGAGTATAAGCAATTAACTTTCATGACAACGCAATCATTTTTCCCGAAAGGGAGCCACCCAAAACCCGGGCCGGCACACAATAAAACTTTATCTGTGTGAAATGCATCTTGAGGAGACTATAAAATGGCAACACCACTTATGCCCAAGGCAACAGCTGTTTGGCTTGTTGATAATACATCGCTGACGTTTGATCAGATCGCGACGTTCTGTGCATTGCACCCGCTGGAAGTAAAAGCGATTGCGGACGGCGAAAGTGCGCAGGGCATTAAGGGCATGGATCCTATTTCTGCCGGTCAGCTAAGCCGCGATGAACTTGAAAAAGCTCAGGAAGACCCAAACCACAAGTTGAAGGTCGAAGTTTCTAAAGTTATTGTGCCGCCTTTAAAGAAAAAAGGCCCGCGCTATACACCGCTTTCAAAACGCCAAGATCGCCCGAATGCAATTCTATGGCTTGTACGCTCTCACCCGGAACTTAAAGATGCGCAGATTATTCGTCTTGTCGGTACGACAAAGACAACCATTGCAGCGATTAAAGAGCGCACGCACTGGAACTCAGCAAACCTGCAGCCGATGGATCCTGTGACGCTGGGTCTATGTACGCAAATTGCACTGGATGCAGAAGTAACCAAAGCAGCAAAATGGGCACCAGCTAAACCTGAGCCAGTTGAAGGCGAGGGCGTGGATACGATCCAGCCAGCAGAAGAAACACAAAACTACACGCTCGACACGACACGTTCAGCACCAGTGGAAGAAGAAACCATCAGTGCTGATGATGTGTTTGCCAACTTCCAAAAGAAAAGCGATGGCGACGAAGGCTAAGGCTTTCGAATTAAAGCGATTTGAAAAGGGATGCACTTTGTGTGTCCCTTTTTTTGTGGCGGTATGATTTTGGAAGAGGAGTATTCTTGAAGTATAATCGGAAAACTTCCTAATGTCAGCTTAGAGTCCAAAAGTTGCAACTTCTCTTACAAAGACTAACAGGAGTTAATTTTGGAAGCGGACATTGAGAGTTTTTAGTCTTATACTCTTTTGAATTAAACAAGTGATGACGTTATATAAATTCTTTGAGCAGAAGTTTTTAAAAAATATCCTGCTTCATCAACAATATAAGACATATAGAAATGTTTTACGCAGCAATCTTTCTTGTCGGTGATATACGCAACAGATCATTAGGCGGTGTATTGGCAGGTGTTTCTGAGCGTATTAGTGCAAGTTCCGTGATTTTGAGCACCACTTCCTGATGCCACATTCCTTGATTAGAAAAACATGCGCGTGGAAAGTAGCTTGTTTCAGGTGTCATGCCCGGAATTAAATTAGCCTCCATGAAATATGGAATTCCCAGTGCATCCATTTTAATATCAATTCGCCCAAAATCTTGTACACCTAAAGCAGAAAAAACTTTTCCAGCAAGCTCTGAAACAACAGCCTTTTCTAATTTTTTTAAGTTTAAAAGTTTTTCGTTATTACCTGCTTTTTCCTTTGCTCCAAGAATACGGTCACCTTTTTTGTTTTCGGACACTATAATTTCTACAGGAGAAATCAGGCGACTATTTCTTGATGGATCATCAAGTACAGCTACTGTAAACTCTCGTCCTGGCAGATACTCCTCAACTAATGCAGGAACACCATATATAGAGAATATTTCTTTTATCTTTTCTTCATAGCTTGCGAAGTCATGGACTAAAGAATTCTCATCAATACCATTTCCGTTCGCCGCATCGACAGGCTTGATGAACAAAGGTAACGGTAGTGGCAGATGGCGTTCGCTTTTTATTACATCAGGATGGGCGAAGAAATACTTCGCTGTTGCTAATCCATGATCAAGAACAGTGCGCTTTGCCCTTCCTTTGTCAGAATCGTATTCTAGCGTTGTTCTGTTTGATCCAGTATGAAAGATTCCACATTGAGAAAAGAAATCAGACAACCAAATTTTGGTTTCTGAATTTTCGACAGCAAGATATTTTACACATAGGACAACTAAGTCTGGATTAGTATCTGCAA
>CALHIB010000085.1 GCA_938030595.1 uncultured Rhizobiaceae group bacterium
ATCATAAGGATACCTCTGCTACAAAATTCATTGATATGCCTAAGTCAAAAAAAATACACACATTAAATGAAAAAGAACGTAAACAACGCAAGAAAGCAAATAACCCGTATCAGTTTTATGCCGATGCCAAGCACCCTGCCCTTCGTTTATTACGATTCTTTTATCAAAAACAAGACACTAAAAAATAGGGCATGGTAACTGCCAAGTGGGTCGATACAGCTTCGTCAATGTCAAATCTATTATGTTATAATAACACCAGAATAGGGCGCTATGTCTCACTAGGTCGCAATTGTGAAATTGGCCCAGCGCAGCACCCAACGGATTTTTTGTCTACACATGGTTTTCAGTATAACAAAGCTCTTTTCCCTAATGTGCAAGATTATTGCTTTGAGCGGCAGGTCAGACATTTATCGCATAAACAAACCAGTATTGGTAATGATGTGTGGATTGGCGCAAAAGCAGTGGTGAAGGCTGGAGTTACTATTGGAGATGGTGCTATTATAGGCTCATGTGCCTTTGTTTCTAAAGATGTACCGCCCTATGCTATTGTTGCTGGAGTGCCAGCAACATTGTTACGTTACCGTTTTGACGATGATGTGATTGCAGCGTTGTTGGATTTAAAATGGTGGGATCTTCCCCTCGCCTATCTACAACATGTGCGTTTTGATGATATTCATCGCGCTATTGCTGATTGTCACAAGGCTAAGGAACAATGGCAGAAAGACGATAAAGCGTAGGAGGCGTGCCTTTGAAAAGATGGTGCACCCGGAAGGATTCGAACCTCCGACCACTTGATTCGTAGTCAAGTACTCTATCCAGCTGAGCTACGAGTGCGCATTTTAGATGACAGGAAATTAGTGCCTGCAGGTTGTGGTGGTAATGCCTCTGGAAAATAAAAGCAAGCTTTTTTAAAGGCTTTTCTCAAACAAGGTAAAATTAATTTTTAAATTGCTTATACCCTAAACTTGATCAGGTATGATAACTCGGAAAACCGTGCCTGTTTCATCCGTTTTCTCTATGTCAATAGAGCCGCCATGGGCTTTGATTAGCTCCATTGCTATTGCCATGCCAAGACCAGACCCCCCTGCCTTGGTTGATCCTTCAAATGCATTGAATATGATCTTCCTGACATGTTCGGGTATGCCAGGGCCTGTATCACAGATACAAACATGCACTTCATTATCTTTGCGCTCTGCAATAACGCGCAGTTCTTTTATGCGATCAGGAATATCTGCATCTATCATGGCTTGTTGTGCATTTCGGCAAATATTCATTAAAATCCTGAATAATTGTTCGGGATCCGCGTCTGCCTCCAATTCAAGAGGGATATCATTTTTCCATTCAATCGAAAGACTGTTCTCCAGCCCCAATATATCAGCTACATCATTAGCCACAATATTGACCAATAATTTCCTGCGCTTTGGTGGTGCTTCAAGGGCGCGACCATAATCAATCACCGATTTTGTATAATCCACTGCGCGGTCAATTGTTTTAATCAGCTTGGGAGCAAATTTTTGCACAGTCGGGTCTGGCAATGCGGTTAGTCGATCTGAAAACAATTGGGCTGATGCCAGAATATTACGTAGATCATGATTGATTTTTGATACGGCTAATCCCAAATCCGCCAACCGTTGCTTCTGCCTTAATGTTTGTTGCAAATCGCCTTGAAACGCGGCAAGGCGTTTCTCAGCTGTTCCGATTTCATCCATACGTTTTGTAGGCTTGTAAACCAATGAGGCATTTTCAGGCGTTTTTGAAAATGCGTCCATGTTTGAAGAAATTCTGATAATTGGCAAAACGATTAAACGATAAAGTGCCAGATAGACTAGTGCTGCCGTAAAAATAGAAATCAACAATGAAAGGAAAGCTACATTTCTAGCATAAACCCAAAGCGATGCCTGAATGTGTTTTGTTTCTTGCACAAGTTCCATGATCGCAGGACTGGAACGCATGGTTCCAAAGACCCTGTATTGCATATCCGGATCGGCAAACATCATTGAAAGGGAACTTTTGATAGAACCGAAAGCTGTCGAGTTATCAAGATCAATATGTTCTGACAAAACACCCAGTTTACCCGATGTTGCCATCAGGCGGGAAATGCCATCGCTTCTGATGGCTACCGCAAGTGCCTCAGTCGCTTCCAGCAAGTCCTGCCCTGCACCCTCGCTTAACATCAAATCATTAGAATCGAGATAAACAATACTGGCAGCTTCTGCTGTGAGAAGATGATCTTTTAGCCAGACATTTCTGAAATTTGCTATTGATGGCACAAATATTAGCACCTCTGCAATCAATACAAATACGGCTGTTAAAATTAGAAGCTTAACGGAGAGACCAGACTGGACGGCATCTTTGATGCGTCCAAACAGACCTTTATTTTTCTGCGATGTTGCGCTGTCTAATTCCATCTTTAAGAAGAATTCCTATCCAAACTTTTGAAGGAAACGAATGACGCTTCTAATAATTGGTTTGCGAGACAAGGATGTGTAATTGGTTACCGCTGCTCTTTTACCAATTTCAGATAGGGTTGGATATGGTGACACATAACCCACAACATCGCCCACCTTCATCTTGTTTGTGATAGCCAACGCCCACATGTTCATCATTTCACCAGCGCCAGTACCAACAATTGAAACGCCTACAATAAGACCTCTTTTATTGGTTACCATTTTAATCAGACCCGTGGTTTTTCGCTCTGCAATAGCGCGATCGTTTTCATGGTAAGGCCAGCGCAAAACCTTGACAGTGCCATATTTTTCGCGCGCCTGTTCCTCGGTCAATCCCACATGCCCAAGTTCAGGTTCTGTATATGTCACCCAAGGAATCATGTTATCATTTGGCACTGCTTTTTTGCGGAATAAAATACCGCGAATAACAAGACCTGCATGATATCCTGCGACGTGCGTGAATTGCAGACCCCCTGTTACATCACCAATTGCGTAAATGCGTTTATTGCTGGTTCTTAGATCATCAGAAACCGTGATGCCTCTGCGGGTATATTCAACGCCTGCTGCGCCTAGAGACAATCCATCAACATTTGCGGCTCTGCCCGTTGCAACAAGAATATGTGTTGCATCTACATCATGCTGTTTGTCATCTTTTGTATAGGAAACACGTATTCCTGTTTTGCCGCGCTTTGAAACATTTGCAACCATCGCACCTTCAATTAAGGTGATGCCTTCTTCGCGTAATTTGTCCAATAATATAGTCGTAAGTTCAGGATCATCTTTACCCAGTGCTTTTGCACCTTCAAGAACTGTAACCTCACAACCTAGCCTACGATGGGCTTGCGCCATCTCCATGCCGATTGGGCCACCACCAATGATAACCAGATGCCCCATTTTCTTTGTGTTTTCAAACAGGGTTTCATTGGTTAGATATTCAACACTATCCAGCCCTTTTATTGGCGGAACAAATGCGGAAGACCCTGTTGAAATGACAAATCTGCGCGCCTGAATTTCTTTATCACCTGCGATGACCGTTTTTTCATCTTTAAAACGACCCTCTGCCTGGATGACTTCAACGCCAAGACCTGTAAAACGCTCTACGGAATCATTGGGTTCAATTTGGGCAATCACATCGTGAATGTGGTCATGAACTTTCTTGAAGTTTACTTTTGGCTCACCAGAAACTGTAATACCAAATTTTTCTGCATCACGAATGGATTGTGCGTGTTTGCCAGCAGCTAGAATTGCCTTTGATGGAACACAACCATAGTTGAGACAGTCACCACCCATTTTGCCTTTTTCAATTAAAACAACTGAAACACCAAATGCGGCAGCAGCGGCGGCAACGCTCAAGCCGCCAGAACCTGCACCAATTACACAAATATCAGGTTTTAAAACTTCAGACATTATAGGTTTTCCTTAGAAATAAATTTTATTCTTCACCAGCAATTGGTTTATTGCCGCGAATTTTTTTAATGATGAATGGAAGAGCCGATAGAGCTGCCAATCCTGCTAGAGCAATTAATAAATCAGTTGTCACCAGTGCGCCAATTTCTATTGAGCATGTACCAGCATCTGCACATCCGGGGTTTGCTTCTTCTTGGGCCGCAATCACACTATCAAGGCCTGCACCAATGTAAGCAAAAGCCATTGTGCCAGGGATGATACCCAAGAAAGTCGCAATCGCATAAGGAACAAGTTTCATCTTAAGAAGTGCAGGAACAATATTTACGACCCAAAATGGAAAGATTGGTGTTAGTCGCAGTGTTAATAAATATTGGAACTGGTCTTTTTGAAAACCCGCTATCATTTTCTGGATAAAAGGCCCCGCCTTTTTCTCCAAAACATCGCCTAGAGAACTTCGTGCAATCAAGAAGATCAACATTGCGCCCAAGGTTGCACCTACCACCGTTAACATTCCACCAAGGATGCCGCCAAAAACAAGACCTGATGTAATTGTTAAAGCGGAAGCGCCTGGAAAAGAAACCGCAACGACTGTTATGTAAACTGCCATGTATGTCAGTGCAGCAAGCAATATATTATCAGATACAAATGCAACCATCGCCTCACGATGCTTGATAAGATTTGAGAGTGAAAAATATTCGTGTAACCCCGCAGCATAACCTGCAATTAGCAAAGCAATAATTACACCCAGGGCGCCCCATTTTTTGATTGGGTTAGTTGTTTTTTTGTCGTTTTCAGTGGTCATAAAAAATACTTTGATTGATAATAAATTACTAAATTATATGGATTGCAGGATTAAACGAAATGAACGTATCTTTCTATCAACTCTAATGACATTTATGTGTGTTCAGTTTCTCTTTACATAATCGCAAAATATGTCATTTGGTTTCCAGCGTTTTCTTGACTTGTTTTGTTTATCCCACTATAAGCCCCTCAACAACTGGGTATGTGTCTTATAGCACACTTCGAGTTATCTTCGAATAATAGATGATTTTAAACGGTTTCTTAGCCGATATCGTCGATTGTAAGCGTAACTTGTATATCCTGATATATTAAATTTTGAGGGTTCGCATTAAACCTGCGGATATTTGAACATGAAACGTACATTTCAACCTAGTAACCTTGTTCGCGCTCGTAGACACGGCTTTCGTTCTCGCATGGCAACACCTGGTGGTCGCAAAGTTATTGCTGCTCGTCGCGCTAAAGGCCGCAAGAAGCTCTCTGCTTAATCAAACCGCAAATTCATTTTAATGATGCTGGAGCCGGACTTGTATAATAACCGGCAAAACTCCGAGTTTACTTCTTCAAGTGTACCAACACTCAAGAAGCGCTCGGATTTTTTGCGTTTAAGGTCTGGTAAGCGATATTCCACAAAGTCTTTTGTGTTAGAAACAAAAGCACGCATTGAGGACAATG
>CALHIB010000086.1 GCA_938030595.1 uncultured Rhizobiaceae group bacterium
TTCTGAAAGGGTTGCAACACCAAACAGAGAACGGCCAGCTTCTTGTGAAAGGACAACGTTGTCGACCTGATTGTAAATGCCCCAGAACGAGAAGGGGACATAGAACAAGATGATGATGGCTGCGATGATAACCAGCGACCATTTAATCGGTGGTCTAGGCAGCCAGCCCATCATGAATGAGAAACCAGTAAAGAAGACAAGTTGCCAGCCAAAGGGGTTAAAGAACCATCCGCGCAGCGACCAAGGTTCGGCCGGGAAATTAATGCCGCCAGGTTTAATGCCGAAAAGGCTGCCAAAGAATACATCCAGTCCAAGGAAGGCTGCGACACCGTCTTGCGCCAGCAACCAAAGTAAAACCACAAAGCCCATGGCAGCGTATTTATTGACGAGTTTTCGCAAGCCCATGACAATCGGGATCAGTGCCAGAATAACGATATACATTGGCAGAATGTCAAACAGGTTAGGCACCCAGCCCAAGGTCATAATGCCTGCAAAATTCTGTGCGGGTGATGTGCCTGCAATACCATCCAAGCCGTTGGTGGATTGGAACATGTGTATGATGTTTAAACGACCAATATAGTTCCATGTTTCCTTTCCTTCACCAAGACAGAAGCGGTCTGCATTATAGGAGCAGAGGTCACCTGTTGCAGCGACGCTTGTTTGCCAGATAACGAGCAGGAGCGTTACAAAGAAGAGGCCGATGTGCGCCCAGTACACTTGCCATATACGGTGAGCAATACGGATTGCACCCATGACCCAGCCAGTGTTTTCAAAGAGTTTACCAAAGGCGATAGCCGAGGCCATGCCAGAGCAGAATACGAAAATCTCTGTAGCATCCGAGAAGCCAAAGCGGGCAGGAATATAAAGCGTAAACCAATTGCCTGGCATATGCGCCATGAAGATGATGAACATGCCGATGCCACGGAAGAAATCTAGGCGGGGGTCACGTTTTCTTGGAACAGCTTGAGGAGCAGGAGCGGAGGTCGTTTCGGTCTGGTTCACAATATAATGCCCATATGTCTTTTGCCTTGATAATGCCCATATGTCTTTTGCCTTGGAGTATATCAAGGTCAAAGAATTATTGATTTTTGAAAGCTATTATCAGTCTATATTCTTGGCGGCAACACCTGCGATTTGCTGTGCACCATTTTGAGAAATGCCATTAATTGCTCTCCAACGACTTTCTGAATAGCCGTCTTTGTGGCCGCGATGCAAATCACGTTCTTGTAGGAGATGTTTTGCTTGTGATGTTAAACCGCCGCGTAGTGCTGATTCAATGGCTAAACGTTCAAAGACATCGCGTTGTGCATGGCTTCCGCCTATGGCTTGTAGTGTTGGGCGAGCCTTGGTTAAGCAATCATGGGCGAGAGCAAAATCTTGATCTCTGAAGGCTTCAAGACCTGTGGCAGCCAGAACACCTGGCTTATGAATAATGCTTTCAAGTTCGTTATGATGACGTGTTTCCGCTGATTGCATATTAAGCAGAAGCTCTGTTGCTGGTTTTTCATCAAAATTACCGCAAAAAGCCATCATGTAATGCAAGTCTGCAAAGGCGACGCAATTGTCATCCGTTCGTGTACTGGCTAAATCTGAAAGTTCTTGCCAGCGATCGCCAACATCAACACCTTCAAACTCTAGGCGAAGCAGAACAGAAGTTGCGTTCGATATATCACGATAGTCGTCTGTCTTATCTTTTCTGATGTCTTCATCATATAACTCCAATACTTTGTCATAATTGCCTAAATCCAAGTGCATTAAGGCGATGTGCCACCAGACGTGGTAGCGGAAGTTGTTACAATGCTGCCAGGCATCTTCCTTGCCTTCAATCCATTGAATGCCTTCTTTGGCGCGGCCTGTCATATCAAAAATATGGGTTATCGCGTGCAAGCCCCAAGCGTCATCCGGCGCTAATTCAAGGGCGCGTCGTCCATGTTGTTCCGCACGTTTATACTCGCCGGTTTCTTCCAGCGTGAACGAATAACAACCTTTGAAATAGCCTTCTGCCTTGTGACCTTTATAGGCGTCCTGAATATTCTCAAGTGAATGGCGCATGCTTTTGCTATCACCAAGCATGAACATGATGGCGTGGCTTAATTTCATCGCGAGCGCATCATGTGGCCATTTAGCGAGAACTTTCTCCATCTCTGCAATTGAGCCACGCAAGCTACCTTGCAGCCATGAACCCAAGGCGTTGATGAAATGGCGTTCGCGCTCTGAAACAGGATTTTGTTTGTCACTTGCCTTGGCAGTGGCAAAAGCCTCGGTTGCAACTTCGAGTAGTTCCTTGCGGCCGAGTAAAAGGCTAAAGAGCCCCTTGCAGGATTGTGCGAGGGCGAATTCAGGTTCCAATTCCAGCGTTTCACCAAGTGTTATGCCTGTTGAAGCGGAGTGTGCCAGAAAACCGTGGATTGTCTTATTCCAAGCAAGCAGGGCATTATTGTCTGAAAGCGTAACGTCACAGCCGTAAACATCTTGTTTTAACATTTATTACTCCACCTGACTCAACTAACGTGCGAATTATGCATGTTCAAGTTATTTGAATATGATATCTTGTTTTTCTTGAGAAGTAACATCTTGTTTCAACTGTTCAAACAAATGTGAGTATGCGTGCTTTGCAGTTCACAAATGACTGATTAAGGTCTTTAATTAAATGACGTAACTTTTCATTCTGCATGACATTTGCCTTATCTTGCCTGAATGAAATCTGAATACTTTGGATGATGTTAAATGAGTGTTGAAACGGCTCCCTTGCCCACGCAGTCCCAGAATATGCCTGTTATCGTGGCAGCGCTTGCATTATGCGTGCTGGTTCTACTTGCGGGTAATATTGCAGGGCAAAAGCAAGCCTTGGCGGTTTTGATTGGTGGGCTGGCAGGTTTTGCGCTTTATCATGCTTCTTTCGGGTTTACTGCTGCATGGCGCAGGATTTTTGCTGAAGGGCGCGGCGTTGGGCTACGTTATCAGTTTTTATTGATTGCTCTTACTTGCGCAATTTCGTTTCCGTTGATTGCCTATACGGATGCGCGTGGATTTATCCTGCCGGTTAGCATGGGCATGTTGTTTGGCTCCTTCATGTTTGGCTTTGGCATGCAGTTTGGCGGAGGTTGTGGTTCGGGTACGCTTTTTGTCGTGGGCGGTGGTTCGACGCGCATGTGTATTACGCTTTTGTTCTTTGTGATTGGTTCTGTACTTGGCACGATGCATTTGGGCTGGTGGAATTCGATTGCCTTCCCGCAGCCAGTGCAAGAGACTTTTGGTGTGGGTGATAAGTTTAGCTACGGCATGATTAATAATCTTGGTCCCTTTGGAGCATTCTTTGTTTTGGTATGTTTGCTCGGTGCGATTGCGCTTTGGAGCGTGTGGTATGAAAAGCGCAAGCATGGTGATCTTGAACTGCCACGCAAAACTGAAAGCTTCATAAAAGGACCTTGGTCACCACTTGCTGGTGCGATTGCATTGGCTGTGGTTGGTATTCTGACCTTGATTGTTGTGGGGCGTCCCTGGGGTGTAACTTGGGCTTTCGCTTTATGGGGAGCAAAGGGTGCTAATGCGCTGGGTGTTGATGTTTTAAACTGGCCGTTCTGGACGGGCTGGAAAGCTAATGCCATTCAAAACAGTGTTTTCAAAGATACAACTTCCGTGATGAATTTTGGCATCATTGCAGGTGCTTTGGCTGCGGCAGGGCTGGCTTCAAAATGGCGACCGATTTTTTCATTGTCACGGGTAGAAATCAGTACGGCAATCTTTGGTGGTTTGCTAATGGGTTATGGCGCTCGCCTTGCTTACGGTTGTAACATCGGCGCTTATTTGGGTGGGCTTGTTTCAGGCAGTGTACATGGCTGGGCATGGGCTGTGATGGCTTTTATTGGTAGTTCATTAGCGGTGATGATGAAACGTCGTATGGGTATTTAAATTGAGTTAATTTGAAAATTGGAGAAATAAAATGAGAAGATCTGCATTGGCGCTAACAATTATGCTCGGCATATTATGTGCATTTGTCTCTGGTGCTTTCGCTGGAACTGAGAAAGCACTCAAACGCGATGGTTGGATTACCCATGAAACCGACATTGCTTTCAAGGATCTTTATCCAAGGCTAAAAGCTGCGATCAAGACAACCAAGCTTCGTCATATCACAACGGCAAGTGCATCAGCAGGTGCCAAGGGACGCGGGATCACCATACTGGGTAATCGCATTGTTGGTGTTTACAACAACTTCTTTGCAGTGCGCATGTTGGAAGCAAGTGTTGCCGCCGGCATGGAAGCACCTATTCGGTTTTATCTGACGGAAAACCCGCGTGGGGGATCTAATCTTTCTTACAAAATTCCAACAGAAGTTTTCCGCCCCTATTTTGAAGATGGCGGACAAGAGCTAAAAGCCATGGCTAAAGAGCTTGATGGTCTATTTGCTAAAATCGCGGAAGAGACGGTTAAGGAATAGGGTAATAGGCTGGACTGCCAAGGTCAGGTATGCGGGACTTTAAGCTGATTTTAGTAGGATTCTAAATGAGAGTTTCTGATCCATAGCAGACATTTCTAGTAATGTTTGATTGCTAATGAATCCAAAATCAATTTTGGATGAACCATTAGCATCTGGTCCTCTACGGAGCCAACTCCAATCATCATTGATGAAACATTCAATTCTTCGGCAATCGCTTCTCTGAACCTTACTAAGGATATTGGTTCTAATTCATAGGCAAGAAAATCTTTCGTCCAGTTTTTTACAAGATTTTTGGATGACCAAAGTGGTAAAAACTCTTCACCGTTAGGAGTGACTCCATTTGCGAATTGATTAGCTTGCTTTGAGAACAACGAATACATTTCATTAGCTGTTGTAATGGCATTTACAAAATTGTTTATTTCAGTGAGAGAGCTAATTTCGTGCACTTTTTCTACCCGATAAACTCTTTCGACAACTACACGATTGACATCGAATGCGTAACCATTTGCGACAACCTCAGAGGCAAGTTCTCCTATATCATGTTCCATTATTTCTGTTGAATCGATAACCCTAGCCACAACCCAGCCTTCGTCGAATAGCTGGTCAGAAATTTCCCATAGGTTTCCTTCAGTACCCAAGTTTTTTTCAGGAGAGATGTATGCCTTGACAACTGCGCATGAATATCCGTCAATCTGCTTGCCGTTTAAAGATGGATAAGTTTCCAAAATAAACCTGGCGAAGTTTTCACTCATTAATTTATTACCGATCACTGTTTATGTAGAAAGTAACTCGAGATAGGATGCAATTCAATGTCTGCTTCATGAACTGAACTGTAGAAAGGTCATCGAATTTCAGTGACAATTGGGCTCAAAGTGGCCATTAACGCTCTTTCCATACCCCTCTAAAACTTACCGTCGTAAGATTTTCTACCAATACGACAAGCAAGCAGGGTAAACGTATCGCGCTCCAAACCTGCTTTTGCTTCGCGTTTTAAATCTTCTACATCATCGATCCACACACCGTGCCCGCCAAGGGCATTGGCAACAGTTGGGAAATTTGAACCTGTGAAATCAACGCCTAAATTTGGGCGCTGAGAAGCACGTTGTTTCATCTCGATAAGCGTCAGGCTTTCGTCCACCAGAACGCAAATCACGATAGGAATTTTGTGTTCGCGCAAGGTTGCCAGTTCGCCCAAGCCCATTTCCATGCCAGCATCGCCCACAAAGGCTATGACGGGTGTATCAGGGCTTGCCTGTTTGTAA
>CALHIB010000087.1 GCA_938030595.1 uncultured Rhizobiaceae group bacterium
CGTCTTTTATGGGACGTTGTCAAAACACCAGATTACCGCAAGATATCACCAGCGTCACACGCAGAAATTTTGGCACAAGTCTATATGGATGTCGCGAGAGACGGTAAAATCAACCCTGTATGGTTTGCAGATCAGGTTTCCAGCAGTGACAACCCCAATGGTGAATTGGATGCGCTTTCTACACGTATTGCCAATATTAGAACTTGCACTTATTTATCTAATCGTGATGATTGGCTTGAAAATGCCACAGAATGGCGAGAAAAAACCCGGGAAGTCGAAGATAGACTGTCAGATGCACTACATGAGACCTTGACGAAACGGTTTGTAGACCGCAGGACAAGTATCTTAATGAAGCGCTTGAAAGAGAATAGAATGCTAGAAGCTGAAATTGGTGAAAATGGTTCCGTTAGTGTGGAGGGTCACGCTGTTGGACACCTTAAGGGATTCAGGTTTGTAGCAGACACATCTGAAGGCGGCAAAGATGCAAAAGCCTTAAACGCTGCTGCAACCAAAGCCTTATCAGCAGAAATTGAAAAACGAGCAGACAGATTAGGCGCAAGCCCAAATAGCGATATCGTTTTAGGCAATGATGGTACCATGCGTTGGCTTGGACAAGCAGTTGCCAAACTTGCCAAGGGTGACACGCCGCTCAAGCCACGCATTATTATGTTGGCTGACGAACAGCTCACAGGCCCTGCTCTGAACAAAGCCGTTGCCAGACTGGAGCGATGGATATCCAATCACGTTAATACCTTGCTAAAACCACTTGCAGATCTTGAAGCAAATCAAGAACTGAACGGCATCGCCCGTGGCATCGCATTTAGGGTCGTCGAAAACCTAGGCATCTTGCAACGTAAAGATGCAGCAGATGACCTTAAAAACCTTGATCAAGACATGCGCAGCATCATGCGTCACAACGGTATTCGCTTTGGCGCTTATCATGTTTTCGTACCAATCTTGCTTAAACCGGCAGCAAGCCAGCTAATCTGTCTCTTATGGGCAATTGCCAATGACAAGCTGGATGCCGCTGGCCTAACAGAAGTGCCTGGTCTGTCAGCAGCCGGACGCACATCTGCACCCGTTGATGAAACCTATGAAAAAAAATTCTACGAACTTGCAGGCTTTAAAATTCTTGGCGCAAAAGCAGTTCGTATCGATATTTTGGAACGCTTGGCAGACCTTATTCGCCCAACAACAAGTTGGAAACAGGACAGCGGCAACGAAAAACCGGAAGGTGCTGTTGATGGTCGTGCTTTCTACGTCACTCCTGCCATGCTCTCAATTTTGGGTGCAACACATGAGGACATGATTACAATCCTCAAAGGACTTGGCTATAAGGAAGAGAAGCGCCTGGAGGCAGATATAATACCTGCTGAACCTGCAATCGAAAAAACTGAAGAAAAGCCTGCTTCAACTGAAGCAACATCAGATAGTGAAGTCGCATCCGAAGAAGCAGCAGAACCAAAATCTATTTTAATTTGGCGTTATGGTGGCGCAGGCAATAAAAAGTTTGCCAATAATCAAAATACAAATAAGAAATTTGCAGGTAAGAAAAACAACAAATCTGGCAAGCCACATAATAATCAGGCCAATAAAAACAACAAACCCAAGAAACCTGAGAAACAAGCAGACCCTGACAGCCCATTTGCAGCTCTTGCAGCCCTTAAGGGTAACCTCAAATAACGCATGACTGAAAACACGTCGAGCAACCAAAGCCAACGTATCGATAAATGGCTATGGCACGCAAGGTTTTTTAAAACCAGAAGCCTCGCCCAAAAACAGGTTATAACTGGCAAAATACGCGTTGACCGCGAAAAAATTAGCAGCCCCAGCAGAAAAGTCCTGATTGGCAATGTTCTAACCATCACACGTGAGCGAGACATAAAGATTATTGAAATTTTGGACTTTGCAGACAAACGTGGTCCATATAGCCAAGCGCAACTACTTTATAACGATTTATCGCCGCCCAAACCTGAAAAGCAAAAGCAGGAAGAGACAGTTGAAAGCATGTCACGCATTCATAGTGATGGACGCCCAACAAAGCACCAACGCAAGCAAATCATGGCGATGAAACGCAATTCCACTGAATAACCCCAAAATAGAATTTTCAATTCGTGATGCGGTATTTTGTAGTCGTTTATGGCCTTGTAAGAGAACAAGAAAACTTGTATCCGAATTGTGTAAATAAGACCGACAGCCATGAAATGGCAGTGGAGTAAGAAATGACCTATATCGTCAACGATAATTGTATCAAATGTAAATACATGGATTGTGTAGAAGTGTGTCCTGTGGACTGTTTCTACGAAGGCGAAAACATGTTGGTCATTCATCCTGACGAATGCATCGACTGTGGTGTTTGCGAGCCGGAATGCCCAGCTGAAGCCATCAAACCTGATACAGAACCAGGCCTTGATAAATGGTTACAGGTTAATACTGAATACGCAGAAAAATGGCCAAACATCACCATCAAAAAAGAACAGCCTGCAGATGCAGAAAAATACGATGGCGAAGAAGGCAAGTTTGAGAAATATTTCTCACCCGAGCCAGGTGATGGCGACTGATAATAAGTTTGTGAATTACTGAGCACGTTAACCATTTGTTAACATTTACAGCTACGTAGTCTCCATCAACCGCACGCTTGGGTTGAAAAATCATGATTTTTATGCTATTCATAACTCTCGTGGGCATAAAGCCATAAATGGTCAATCATAAAGTAGAGTTTTCCAATTACTTCTTATCTTAAAAATATACGGTACTTCAAAAACTTACCGTGTACTGCAATTCTTTGTTGCGTATTTAATCGTTAAAAAAAATTAAAGTTTTTAGCATCGCACTTAATGACAGAGGCGTTGCAATTTTATGATGACCACAGGCAAATTGATAAATCGGTCAAACCGATAACTAAAGGGAGCCATTACATGGCAACAGCGAAGAAAACAATGCAACGTCAAGGTTTTAAAACAGGTGAATTCATCGTTTATCCTGCTCATGGCGTTGGTCAAATTACTGATATTGAAGAACAAGAAGTAGCTGGCTTCAAGCTTGAGCTATTCGTGATTAACTTCGCACAAGATAAACTGACATTACGCGT
>CALHIB010000088.1 GCA_938030595.1 uncultured Rhizobiaceae group bacterium
ACTGGCGGACAGGAAGGGATTCGAACCCTCGAGACGGTTACCCGCCTACTCCCTTAGCAGGGGAGCGCCTTCGACCACTCGGCCACCTATCCACCGACTGGGATATGCTGGATGCTTATCGAAAACAAGTCCTTTTTGCATATATTACAATTTTTCTGGAAAAATCTTGAAACTTAACAAGGCTATCAAGCTACTTACGTAGAAATATTCCTCAAATAAGGCATAAAATACGAATCTGCCCTTGATTTTATAAGCATTTTAATAGTTATGATAGCGTTAACGTTATGTAAACTATTGACTTACGTAGCGTATGCGTTGTTTTATTCAGCGTAATTAGGGGGATAAATACAATATATATATACCCCTAACAAAAATAATTAAGCATGCTTTGTCATGTTACAGGGAGATATATTTACGATGTGTAATTGGAAAAAATGGATATGGCCAGGGATATTCGCGGTTGTGATTTTGACCGCTCTATCCACTTGGTTCAGAGCTGATACGGTTCAAAATGATTTGACCGCTAAAGCTTTAAATGATCTGAAAAGCGAACATTCCTGGGCGGATGTCAGTTTGGACGGCCGTGACTTAACCTTGAAGGGTACAGCACCTTCACCAGAGGCTGCCGAAGCCGCGCTGGCAATTGCTGACAACGCGTATGATGTACGTATTGTTTCAGATGCAAGTGAGCTGCTCGCTGTTGCTTCACCTTTTGCACTGAGTGCCAACAAATCTGATGGTAAAGTCGTATTAACAGGTAACGTACCTAATGATGCTGTGCGCGCAGATGTTGTTGCTGCTGCAAAAGCTGCTGCACCTGACAGTACAATTGATGATCAGATGACACTCGCACGCGGTTCAAGTGAAGGTTTCGCTGATATGGCGAAATTCTCAATTGGAGAACTTGCTGGTCTTACATCAGGTGTTGCTGCCATTTCTGATTCAGATATCTCTGTTACAGGTATTGCCTCTACATATGACACATACGATGCAGCTGTAGCTAATTTAGCGGGCACTGTTCCAGGTAACGGTAAAGTTGTGAAGGCAGATATTACGCCGCCAACTGCCAAACCTTATGAGTGGATGGCAGATTATGATGGCAAAGCAGTAACGCTTAGCGGTTTTGCACCAAATACAGACACGCGTTCAGCTATTGAGGCATCCGTAAAAGAGCAACTTCCTGAAGCTGCGATTACAAATAACATTCGCATTGCAGAAGGTGCGCCAGCAAATCTTGCTGATGCGGCAAAATATGCAACGGGTTTCTTCCCAGGTTTTACACAAGGTCGAGCATCTTTTTCGGATACTGCGTTTTCAATCTCGGGTGTATCAAAATCATCGGATGAGTATGAAGCTGCAATTGCCAATCTGCCAAATCTAACTTCTGGTTTTGAATTGGCAGAGAATAACATTCAGCCCATCGGCGTTTCACCTTACACTTGGGGCGCATCTCAGAATGCGGGCAAAGTTGTTCTTACAGGCCATGCACCAAGTACTGGTGTTCGAGATCGCATTGAAGAAAATGCTAAAGCTAATTTCCCTTCAGCAACAGTTGATAATCAATTGCAAATTGCTGGTGGCGAGACTGCCCAATATGATCCTGCAACGGGATACAGCTTGGATATGCTAACGCGTTTTTCTTCTGGTGAAGCAAAAATGGTTGATGACAATTTGACGATTACTGGTCGCGCAAAATCTTTTGAAGATTATGATGCTGCAATAGCGGCAGTAGCTAACGCTCCAGAAGGTGTTAACTTGAGCGCTAATGTAATGCCTCCAATTGTTAAGCCTTACCGTTTCAGCGCAACTAAAGCTGACAACACAATCACGCTTACTGGTTACGTTCAAAACGATAATGCTAGAGCTAGTGCGGTTGCAACAGCAAAAGAAGCCAACTCTGGCTTTACTGTTGTTGATGAATTGAAGCTTGCAGATGGTGTTACAGAAGGTATTACCTGGGCATCAGCTACAGGGTACGGCATTCGTCAACTTGGAACCCTTAAAGACGGCTCAATGAGCATTATTGATGGTAATTACGCGATTTCAGGCAATGCAGCTTCTATCGAAGTTCGTGATGCAGCTGTATCAGATATTCAATCTGGTCTTGCTGGCGGAATGAAACTAGCGAGTGAAGCAATTGTTGCACCAGAGCTAGCACCGGCTCCTGAACCAGCACCAGCACCCGTTGCTGATCCATATCGTTGGTCTGTTAGCAAAACAAAATCAGGTGTAAGTGTATCTGGTAATGTTGCCGACAAGGAAGATGGCGATGGTATCGTATCAATCGTGAAATCATCTTTGGGTGTTTCTGATGTTACTGATAAGCAAGTGATTGCCTCTGGTAAGCCAGAAAGCTTTGATGTGGTTCGTCGCATTGTCACCAATCAAGTTAAACGTCTTGAAGCTGGACAAGGTAACATCATTGGTCAAACTGTATCAGTGAATGGCCGCGCATCAAGTGAAGCAATTGCAAACGAGATTAATTCTACAATCTCAAATGCTCTGCCAGCTGGATATTCAGGTTCAACAAATATCCTTTATCCTAAACCTGAGCCAGCACCTGAGCCAGTTGTACCAACAGCTGACCCATACCGCTGGAGCGTTTCAAAACAATCATCAGGAACGACAGTTCGTGGTAATGTGATGGACGAAGCTGCCAAGGGTTCTGTGATCGCAATGGTCAATAAAACTCTGGGTGGTGAAGCAGCAGACAAACAAGTCATCGCACAAGGCAAGCCTGAAGGGTTTGACGATGCACGTAAGCTTGTAACGTCTCAGTTGAGACTGCTTGAAGCAGGTCAGGGTAATGTTGTTGGCAATACACTTTCGGTGTCAGGTCGCGCGAAGAACGAGAATATCAAAAATCTGGTTGATAAAATCGTACAGAAGCGTTTGCCTGCTGGTTTCACGGGTACAACAAACATCTTGTTCCCGAAACCTGAACCAGCACCAGTGCCTGCCGCTGTCGCAGAGGCATGTCAATCAGACATCACCGATGCAATCAACGGCCAAAAGATTCAATTTGAAACAGATAAAGCTGTTATCAAATCAGAATCCGAAGGTGTGTTAAACGCTGTAGCAGATGCAGCATCAAAATGCCCTGCAGTACGTATGGAAATTGCAGGCCATACAGACTCCCGTGGTCGCGATGCTTACAACCAGACACTTAGTGAAGCGCGTGCGAACGCAGTTAAAGCTTACTTAGTAAAAGCTGGTATTGTTACAGATCGAATGGATGCGAAAGGTTATGGTGAAACACAACCTATAGCTTCTAACAAAACCCGTGATGGGCGCGCTCAAAACCGCCGCATCGAATTCAACGTGATTAAGTAAGGAGGACACATCATATGTTCTATTTAATCGAACAACTTTTCCTCTTTCTACTAATAGCCTTCATTATTGGGCTGGTAGTGGGTTGGATTACATCAGAACCTAGAAAAATACGCTAAGAGCGGATTGGAGAAAAAATTATGACTATGTTTATTATCCAGTCGCTTTTGCTGATGGCAATTGCCTATATTCTGGGATGTATCATTGGGTGTCTACTACACAGATTCTTTGCAACACCTGAGAAGATTTCTGTAGCAGCAGCACCGGTTGCAGCAGTTGCTGCGGTGGCGCCTAAAGTTGAAACACCGCCGGCACCTAAACCTGAGCCGAAGCCTGTAGCAAAACCTGCTCCAGCGCCGAAGCCAAAAGCCAAGGTTGCCAAGCCAAAACCTGCTGCGCCAGCAGTAAAAGATGATCTTAAACGCATCAAGGGTATCGGACCTCAAAACGAAGCACGCTTGAATAATGTTGGTGTAACAGCATTTGCTCAAATTGCAGGTTGGTCTGCAAAAGAACAGCGCGACATGGGCGAGCGCCTAGCTTTCCCAGGCCGTATTGAGCGTGAAGAGTGGGTTAAACAAGCCAAAGTTCTTGCAAAAGGCGGGACAACAGATTTCGCCAAACGCGTTGACAAAGGTGAAGTCGATTCATCAAAAGGCAAGGCTAAAGCGGGTGATATTGGTACAAAACCTAGCACGATGTCAGCGCCTGCTGGTGGCGGTGATAACCTTACCCTCATCGATGGTGTTGGTAATGCGCTAGAGAAGAAACTTTTTGCACTTGGCATCTACAAGTTTGATCAAATCGCCAAATGGACAAAAGCCAATGAAACATGGATCGGTAACGAGCTTGGTTTCCCGGGTCGTCCAGAACGCGAGAACTGGGTTGCAGAATCCAAGGTTCTTGCCAAAGGCGGTATGACCGAACATGCAAAGCGCGTTGAGCGTGGAGAGATTACTTCAAGTCGCAAGACCAAGAAATAATCTTCAAGGCATAAAATACAAAAGCCCGCTTAATTTATAGGCGGGCTTTTTTGTTGGAGTTAAATGTTTTTTTGGAGAAATTGAGCAACAGTTTTTTCAAGGCCGCCAACACTTAGTATGGGCGCATGATTTTGCCCCTTTGCGATCGCAGTTTCCATCTTGGGGTGTAGCAGCTTCATGGTCTCAAAGCTTTCGATCGGCAGGATGTCACTATTTTCTGCGCGGATTGCTAGTGTCGGAATTTTTGTAAGCGCTGCAAAATCTGCCCACATATCAGGGAGGCGCTCATCAAGATTGATAGCACGAAGACTCGTTAATAGTTTTTTGTCAAACTGTAAAACAAGCTTTCCATTCTGCATCTTGTATAATCTATGTGCTTCTTTAAGCCATTCTTCCTTGTCAAATGCAGGGGAACTTGCATGGCCTAAACGCTCGCGCAAGTCTGCAGCTTCTTGAAATGTTCTTGGCAGGGTAGGACTTTCGTAAGTTTTCCAAATACGAACCAACCCAGTTGCATCAATAACGGGTCCCATATCATTCAAGATTACGGATTTTAAAATTCCAGGTCTCATGGAGGCAAGCATCATGGCAATCAAAGCGCCTCTTGATGAGCCAATAATGTTTACTTCACCAAGCCCTAAAGCGGTCAGGATATCAAGAGTATCTTCCGCTTCAATTGTGAGAGTGTAGTTTTTCCAATTTTTATCATACTGAGACTGGCCACGACCGCGATAATCAATGGCAACTACACGACGGCTACCACCTTTTTTACTTGCCAAGTAAAGCGCCAGATCATGAAAGTCGCTGGAGTTTCTGGTAATGCCAGCAAGGCAAACTACAGGATGGGGGGCCTCGTTTTCCCAGCCGTATTTTTTACCGGAAATCAACAAGCCATCACGGGCGGAAACTTTGAAAGTGATATATTTCAAGGGGGCACTCATTACATCATCTGAAATTCATTTCAGATGATGTATTACGTTACCTAGTGTAAATCAACGCCTGCCACGTCTTAAATCTTGTTCTATGTTTAATGTTGATCCTGATATACGTGTTTTATAAACCTGATAGTTCTCCAAAATACGCTGCACATAACTACGTGTTTCTTTAAAGGGAATTTTCTCCACCCAATCGATCACTTCGTTTAACGGTTTGCCACGCGGATCACCAAATCGCTTTATCCATTCATCAACACGTCTGGGGCCGGCGTTGTATCCTGCGAAGGTAAGAATATAAGAATTATCAAAATTCCCTAATTGTTCAGACAAGTAAGACGCACCTAAGGTTGCGTTGTAACCCGCATCAGAGGTCAGTCTTTTATAGGAATACTTTAGACCTTTTTTACGAGCAACAGCTTTTGCCGTACCAGGTAGCAGTTGTAAAAGACCGCGCGCATTAGCAGGTGAAACGGCACGCTTGTTAAAAGCACTTTCTTGTCTGGCGATAGAGTATGAGAGTGCCCGCCCTGCATTCCCGATTTTTGCAGAACCAGGAATTGCACCCAAAGGCCAGGAGAGAGTGTCGACTTTAAAGCCACGGCCATGCGCCAGCTTTCCAACTTGTAGGGCAAGCGAGTAATTGCCCTTGCGTTCTGCATCAGCAGCCAGAATGGCTATTTCACCAGGCGAGTTCAATGTTAAAGCCAAATGGCGATAAATACTATCAGCCCGCCATCCAGAACCAATCGCTTCAAGACGCTTAATCGCTCTAACCAGTTCACGAGATT
The DNA here is from genome assembly GCA_938030595.1 of uncultured Rhizobiaceae group bacterium. Lineage (GTDB taxonomy): Bacteria > Pseudomonadota > Alphaproteobacteria > Rhizobiales > Rhizobiaceae > JAALLB01. The sequence continues at coordinate 6,037 of CALHIB010000088.1, forward strand.
TATAATTACGACGATCAGCATCAGTTGGCTTGGCACGTTTGATGTTCAGTTTTTTGACGCCCAGTTTACGTGCTGCCAACTGACCATAATAGGTGCCAGCATGTTGAGCTGCTTCCTTGTAATGAGAGAGTGCAGCATCGCCAGAAGATGCCCTCGCCATCCAGTAATGTCCACGGGATTGGCTAATAGGCCGCGTAGCGTTGTTGAGTAATCTTGTGAAGTGTCGACGCGCAGTAGCAGCATCTTTTAAAAAGCGAAGTGCATACCAGCCTGCGTGAAACTCTGCATCGATAATATCGCGGGCAGATTTGGCAGAATGTTCGGAAGCAATACGGTAAGCAAGTTTATAATTACCAAGTTCCAGCATTTCACGGCTGACAATACGACGCTCTACCCACCATTCATCTGGATCAATTAATAAGTTTTGATCGCGTGGTGCGTTTAATAATAGTTTTGCAGCCTTTGTATATTTGCCCAGACGTCTTGCATATTCGATGCGTGCAAAGAGATACGCAGTGTCCTGTTTTGACGAAGGAGCAACTGCTTCTAACAGTCGTCCGGCATTTGCTTGTTTGCGTATTACAGCTGCTCGCGCCTCGGTCAGACTTGATTGTTCTGCCTTTGGTGCAATGCGCTCGGCAGCTCTCACACGGTCATTGTATAATAGCCGATGCATTCTAAAACGATGGTCGGAACGGGTAAGGACACTACCAACCTTGTTTAAGATTTCGGTTTCTGTCTTTTTATCCAAAGTTTCATTTCGCCAGAACGGAGCAATGATTTTATTGGCGCGTGATTTTTGACCAGAGTTGAGATAAGCGCGGCTTAGGGCAATGGCTCCATCGACAGTCGTAGGTGTGTTAGCGCCAAAAATTCGTATTACTTGCGCTGAAGATAATCCTTCGCGGCTCAGTGCCTTTTCAGCATTCCTGCTCATAGCCTTTTGACCAGGCCAGTGTGGTAGGTCTCTGGCAATGTTTGAAATTTCGCCTGAGCGCAAAGATTTTTGACCTGAAAGGGCGATTGACCAGGCAAGTATTTTTCGATCAAGACTTCCAGCAGCAAGACCCGCACGAATGCCAAGCGCACGTTTTGTGTCACCCTTACGCAAGGCTTCGAGGCCTTGTTTTAAATTCCCTCTAATAGGCGCTACATGATTTTTATTGCCGGATTGAACCAGTGAAATATTTAAAGGTTTGGCTTGAATAGACCCCGTTTGAACGGTATCAGGTCGTGCTGTTGGAACTGGTATATTTTGATTGATCAGTAAATTGATATCTAATGCGTTAGCAGGTTGCAGGTTTGCTATACCAAATGTTGCAACACCGGATAAAACTAAGGCTTTAAAAACTATTCGAGTGCTCATACGAATCTACCATGATTTAATTATATCCATAAGACGCTAAAGTGATGAAAATAGGATAAACAAAAGCTTAAATTACAAATCCTGCTGCATCTTTGCTTGCAAGGATTAAACTTGATAGATAATGTCCGCTAAGTTTCTAATATTTTGATTGAGTATTTCGGAGTTTTCCAATGTTTAAAGGTTCTATGCCAGCACTTGTCACCCCATTTGATTCAAATGGTCAGGTAGATGAGAAAGCGTTTCGTGCGCTTGTCGAATGGCAAATCGCAGAAGGCAGCCATGGGCTTGTACCAGTGGGTACAACAGGTGAATCACCAACGCTTTCGCACGATGAGCATAAACGCGTTGTGGAAATCTGTGTTGAAGTAGCCAATAAACGAGTGCCTGTTATTGCTGGTGCCGGGTCAAACAATACTGCTGAATCAATTGACTTGGCTAAACACGCAGAACAAGCAGGCGCAGATGGCATATTGGTTGTCACACCTTACTACAACAAACCAAATCAACGCGGCCTAAAAGCTCACTTTGGTGCGATTGCAGAAGCAACAAGTCTGCCGATCGTAATCTATAATATTCCTGGCCGCTCAATCATTGATATGAGCGTTGAAACAATGTCTGAGCTTTTTGACAAATACGAAAACATTGTTGCTCTAAAAGATGCAACCGGTGATCTAAGCCGTCCGTCAAAGCAACGTCATACAGTGGGTAAAGACTTTATCCAGCTTTCAGGTGAAGACATGACGGCAATTGGATTTAATGCGCAAGGGGGCACTGGTTGTATCTCTGTAACAGCAAATGTTGCACCACGTCTTTGTGCGCAAATGCAGGAAGCAACGCTTTCTGGTGATTATGCAATGGCTCAGGAAGTCCAAGACAAACTTATCCCGCTTCACCATGCAATGTTTGTTGAGCCAAACCCGGGTGCTGCAAAATATGCGCTGTCTCTGCTTGGCAAGTGTGAGAATATTCAACGTTCGCCGCTTGTCCCGATCGAAGCTTCAACTGAGGCTTTGGTGCGTGATGCGATGGTTCACGCTGGCCTCATCAATTAAGGAGAGGCGACGCTCTTATGGCGCCTAAAAAGAAGAAGGATAGCTCCACCAATCAACTTGTAGCTGACAACCGCAAGGCGCGTCATAACTATGAGTTTATTGACGTGCTTGAGGCTGGCTTAATGTTGACAGGGACGGAAGTAAAGTCCCTGCGTAATGGCCAAGCTAATATCGCAGAAAGCTATGCGACCGAAGAAAACGGCGAGATATGGCTCATCAATAGCTATATCCCCGAGTATCTTGAAGGCAATCGCAATAACCATAATCCACGCAGGCATCGCAAGCTTCTCTTGAATAAAAAAGAGATGTCAAAGCTTATGATCGGTGTTGCGCGCGAAGGCATGACAATCGTGCCAAATAAACTTTATTTCAATGATCGTGGCATCGCCAAACTTCAAATAGCCCTTGCCAAAGGTCGTCAAGCCCATGATAAGCGCCAGGTGGCAAAGAAGCGAGATTGGGATCGTGAAAAATCCCGATTGCTTCGTGATAAGGGCTAGCCAATGCACCCAAATCCATCCTTTCGGAAAAAGACTGGCGAGCGCAATATAGAGTTTGCAAAAACGCGTTCCTTTGGAACCTTGGCTGTTAATGCAGATGAGGGGCCTTTGCTAAGTCATATTCCCTTTTTGTTGTCTGAAGATAATCAAACGCTTGAATTTCATTTGGTGCGTTCTAACCCGATTTTGCGTGAGTTATCAAAACCTAAGGAAGCGGTAATTTCAGTTCTTGGTGGTGATAGCTATATCTCGCCTGATTGGTATTTAATTGATGATCAGGTTCCAACATGGAATTATATCGCTGTTCATTTGCGCGGTGAGATAAAGGTTTTGCCCCAGAACACTATACATAACTTGCTTGATAGACAGTCTGCATTCATGGAAGAAAGACTGCTTCCAAAACCGCCGTGGAAGTCAGAAAAGATGGATCAAGACATCTATCAAAAAATGTTACGCCAAATTGTACCTGTCAAAATGCAGATTAGAGAAATCAACGGCACTTGGAAGCTTTCACAAAACAAGACAGATGAAGTGAGGCACCTGGCAGCAAAAGGTGTTGTAGAAAACGGCATTGGTTCACAGTTAGAGCTTCTCTCTGCGTTGATGAAAGAAGCTGACGAATAGATTTGCCAGCAAACAATCGGGCTCAGGCCTTAGCCAATTGCATTTCTGACGTTTTCAAAGACATCCTCAAACATTTTTTCAGTAAGGCGTCCCGTATTCGTATTGTAACGCGAGCAATGATAGCTAGAGTATATAGTATATCTTGCTACTTCCTGAGCCAGGTTATGCCCAAATGGTGTTGCAGAAATTTTTCCGCCCAATGCACGAACGGTCGAATCGTGTGATATTTTCCCAAGTGTAACAAGGGCTTTCAGGTTGGCAAATCGCTTGAATGTATTAATCAAAAAAGGTCTGCAATTATTGATTTCGGCACCGACTGGTTTGTTTTCGGGTGGAACACATCTTACAGCATTGGTAATGGCAGATTGACAAAGTTGAAGGCTGTCATTTGGATCAGCTTCATAACGCCCTGTTGCAAAGCTGAATTTCAAAAGCGTTGCATAAAGAAGATCGCCCGCCCAATCACCGGTAAATGGTCTGCCCGTCTTATTTGCACCACGCATGCCAGGTGCAAGTCCTATAATCAGAAGTTGAACATCATCATCGCCCTTGGCCGAAGCCCAGGTATCAACAGGCGCATTATGCCAGCTTGGTTCTTTTACTCTTTGGGCATCAATAAAGTTTTTTAAGCGTGGACATATATCACAATCGCGGTCAGGATTAGCCTGCGTATCTTTCATCGAACTCATCATCATCATAATCGCCTTCATCTGAAACTGTATCATAATGTGGTTTTTCCGATGGGTCTCGCCCTATTTCCTTTTTTAAACTTGTTAGTTCAATAAAATTATCTGCTTGCCTGCGCAAATCATCTGCAATCATGGGCGGGTTTGTTGTTGTCGTGGATATAATTGTAACCTTGCGACCGCGCTTTTGCAGCGCTTCTACCAGATATCTAAAATCACCATCACCAGAGAAGATAACCATGTGGTCTACAGTTGTTGAAAGCTCCATGGCATCCACTGCCAATTCCATGTCCATATTGCCTTTGACCTTCCGTCTTCCAGAAGCATCAGTAAACTCTTTTGTAGGCTTTGTGATGACGCGATATCCATTATAGTCAAGCCAATCAATCAAAGGTCGAATGGACGAATATTCCTGATCTTCAATCAGGGCAGTATAATAATAGGCTCGCAACAAGTATCCCTGTCCATGAAAATATCCGAGCATTTTTTTGTAATCTATATCAAACCCAAGTGCTCTGGAGGTTGCATATAAATTGGCGCCATCAATAAAAAGTGCAATTTTTTCACGTTGATCAAACATATTATATTACCTGAAATTAAAGTATGCGTTTGTTTTTATAAATTTATAAAGTGCATTGTATGCATGCTAAAAATTACGATATCCGCAAAGCTGGCGGATAGCACCTAACAATTCATCACATTAAACTGAACGTCAAAAAGACAAAGAAAGTAGTTTTCTGTATTGTTAGTTCATATGGATAACGAATTTTCTTGAAATTCGTATGATTAAGCGTTAGACACAGGCAAATTCCCAAAATATGAGGGCTATATTATGGCACGAGTTACAGTCGAAGATTG
>CALHIB010000089.1 GCA_938030595.1 uncultured Rhizobiaceae group bacterium
TTTTTGGCAAATAGCCAACCCAGTGCGCTTGATTTTCTTGAAAGGCGTTTTTTATCAAGATTATCTAGTAATGCATCAAAGAGCTTAACTAATTGTAGCTGATTAGGGTCAGATTCAATGTGACCTGCTGCAATGAGTTTATCATATGCAGTTTTCATTTTATGCAGATTTAGGTCACTGGTATCCATAAAGTGCAATCATATGCAAAAGTTTACGATTGCAAACAAAAAACTGTTTTTTACAACAAACTTATCTTGAGAAGGTGATTGGCTTGCCACTTGAAGTGACGCCTGCATAGCGTTCTGTACCCGCTGAACCAAGGCTTGCCACCTGGCTGCCATTTGCATCTACAAGAACAACTTTTGATCCTTTTACATCCCAAGCGGTAACGGTGCTAAGTTCTGGTGAATTACATCGCAGTGTCGTTGCACGGTAGCCGCCCGACCATTTTGTAAAAGCCAAAATAGCACGACATTGTGAGCTATCAGAAGCAACATTCCATGAACCGGCTAACGGTTCGTGTGTCAAAGGTTCGTTGCTCGCAGGTGCCGGATCCAATGCAGCAGTTTGAACTTCTGGTTTTACTTCTTGTGTCGCTTCCGTGACGGTTGGTGCTTGAGGTGCTGTCGGCGCTTCTAATTCAGAATTGGGAACAGCAGGCTGTGCGTTTTGATCTGTAATGGGATCTAATTGTGCTGTTTCAACAGTGCCAGATGGGACTGAAGGTAGCGGTTGAGGCGGAGCCTGCGTATTAATATTAAGGGCATTGGATGAGCGATTACACCCGGCAACCGCGATTGCCATCATCAAAAGTGCGATTGAAGTTTTTTGACCCATAATTCATGCCCTCAGTTTGTTAGGCGGTCTTTAATTTATGTTTGTAGCCATAATATGACTTAAAACCCTAAAATAAGGTTACTAAAATATTAATTTATTCCGCAACGGAAGGTTATTCTCACATTTATTGTGTTTTATCAAGCTGAATCAGCGTTTTCATTTCGCAAGTGAAAATAGGCAAATAATAGCCATTTTTGTCGATTCCTTGATTTAATTCCTGCTCTGCGCTTTAGTGATACAATAATAAATATAGTATTTTCATTGGAGGAGATAATCATGAAAATCATTAAGAAGTTAGCGTTAGCGCTAACATTCACAGTCGCAACATCAGCAGGTGCACTTGCTGCCTGTGATTCTGGCGAAACTGTTATCAAGTTCAGTCACGTAACCAATACTGACAAGCACCCAAAAGGTATTGCTGCGTCTTTATTGCAAGAACGCGTTAACAAGGAAATGAACGGCAAGGCTTGTATGGAAGTTTTCCCGAACTCGACCTTGTATGATGATAATAAAGTTCTCGAAGCGCTATTAAATGGTGATGTACATCTGGCAGCGCCTTCGCTTTCAAAGTTTGAGAAATTTACCAAGAAGTTCCGTATCTTTGACTTGCCATTTATGTTTGCGAACATTGATGCAGTCGATGCGTTTCAAGGTTCAGAAGCTGGCCAGGGTCTCAAGGATTCCATGGTGAAACGCGGTCTTAAGGGTCTTGCTTTCTGGCACAATGGCATGAAGCAAATGTCTGCCAGCGTTCCACTGGTAAATCCATCAGATGCCAAAGGACTGAAGTTCCGCGTTCAGGCTTCTGACGTTCTTGTTGCCCAGTTTGAGCAATTGGGTGCCAGCCCACAAAAGATGTCATTCAAGGAAGTTTATGGCGGTCTTCAGACCAAGGTTATCGATGGCCAAGAGAATACATGGTCTAACATCTATGGTAAGAAGTTTTTTGAAGTGCAAGACGGCACAACAGAAACCAACCACGGCATTATTGATTATCTGGTTGTGACATCAGATGAGTGGCTTGCAGGTCTGGATGCCGGCGTGCGTGACCAGTTTTTGACAATTCTCAATGAAGTGACAGAGACCCGTAACAAGGAATCTTTTGCAGTTAACGAAGCTAACAAGGCAAAGATTATTGAATCTGGCGGTGTTGTTCGCACACTTACACCAGAACAACGTCAGGCTTGGGTTGATGCCTTGAAGCCAGTATGGGCGAAGTTTGAGAGTGATATCGGTAAAGATCTTATCGATGCTGCGCAGGCAACAAACTAAGTTACTTGCTACCTATCAATTACCTGCGGCTACAAATCATGTAGTCGCAGGTATCATCAGGTTTTTACAAAATGAATTCCAGCTCAAAACAAACATCCTTTATTGATAATATAGAAGAAACCTTCATTGCGGTAACGCTGGGTTTGATGACTATCATTACATTTGCAAACGTCATTGCACGCTATATTTTCAATGCAAATATTCTATGGGGGCTTGAAGCGACCGTATTTTTATTTGCCTGGATGGTATTAATCGGTGCTTCTTATGGTGTTAAGCAGACCTTTCATATTGGTGTTGATGTCGTTCTTGTTATGGCTCCAAAACCAGTTCGTAAAATTCTTACCTTAATCGCCTGTGCGGCCTGTGTATTATTTGCAGCCTTGCTCTTGAAAGGCGCTTGGGATTATTGGTCTCCGTTCATTGGCAAGCGGGCTTTTTATGAAACAGATGATTTACCTGTTCCGTTTTTTCTGACTTGGATGAAAGATGTATTCAACGAGGGCGAAGCTTATGAGAAGCTGCCTCGATTTATTCCTTACGCAGCGCTTCCAATCGGCATGGCGCTCCTGCTTTATCGTTTTATTCAAGCTACCTGGTATGTGATGACTGATCGGCAAGTTGGTCTTATTGCCAGCCACGAAGTTGAAGAGTTGATGGAAGAGGTTGCGCAGAATAATAGCAAGCAGGGGGAGCAAGGCTAATGGAAGTCGTTCTACTCTTTGTCCTCGTAATCGGGTTGATGCTGATTGGTGTGCCAATTGCTATTTCGCTTGGCTTGTCGAGCATGATCTTTCTGCTGGTTTATTCAGACGGATCTCTGGCTTCGATTGCGCAGACGTTGTTTTCTGCATTTGATGGGCATTATACATTGCTAGCCATTCCTTTCTTTATTTTGGCATCCAGCTTCATGTCGACAGGTGGTGTTGCCAAGCGGATTATACGATTTGCCAATGCCTGCGTTGGGCACTTCTCTGGCGGACTGGCCATTGCATCCGTCTTTGCCTGCATGATGTTTGCAGCCCTTTCGGGTTCTTCGCCTGCAACGGTTGTGGCCATTGGCTCCATCGTGATTGCTGGCATGCGCGAAGCTGGTTACACCAAGGAATTTGCAGCCGGTGTTATTTGTAATGCAGGCACGCTTGGCATTCTTATTCCCCCTTCCATCGTGATGGTCGTCTATGCCGCAGCAACCGATGTCTCTGTTGGGCGCATGTTTTTAGCGGGTGTCTTCCCGGGACTTCTTGCTGGCTTGATGCTGATGGTTGGCATTTTTATCTGGGCGAAAGTGAAGGGGCTTCCATCCCAACCTTTTGCTGGGTTCAGGGAAATCTTTGATTCTGGTAAAGATGCATTTTGGGGCTTGTTCCTGATTATCATTATTCTTGGTGGTATTTACGGAGGTATCTTTACGCCTACCGAAGCTGCAGCAGTTGCAGCCATCTATGCATTCTTTATTGCCAATTTTGTTTACCGTGACATGGGGCCTTTGGCGATTACGGGTGAGACCGCAAACACATCAGTCCTACAAAAACCTCAGTCCATGCTAACAGCATGGTTTCACCCGGACACCAAGCAAACCCTGTTTGAAGCAGGCAAGCTTACCATTATGCTTTTGTTTATCATCGCAAATGCTTTGATCTTGAAACATGTGCTGACAGAAGAGCAAATTCCGCAAGCCATTACGCAGGCGATGCTTGCGGCGGGTCTTGGGCCGATTATGTTCCTGATTGTGGTCAATATCATTCTCCTTATTGGTGGCCAGTTCATGGAGCCATCGGGTCTTTTGATTATCGTGGCACCACTTGTATTCCCGATTGCTATCGAGCTTGGCATCGACCCGATTCATCTGGGCATCATTATGGTGGTAAATATGGAAATTGGCATGATAACGCCTCCTGTTGGTTTGAACTTGTTTGTAACAGCAGGGGTCGCGCAAATGTCCGTGACCGATGTTGTAAAAGCAGCGCTTCCATGGGTGGGTATCATGTTTATCTTCCTGATCATGGTGACATACATCCCGGTCATTTCCACATGGTTGCCAACCACGATGATGGGGCCTGAGATTATTACGCGATAACGGTGACTACTCCATTCAGATAAGGTGTAAATGATGTATTGGATTTCGACCGGGCTGGTTGCCTTGTTTCTTTTGTTAAGCGCTTGGTCATATCTGTTTCATCAAAATACAATCATTGGCATTCGTGAGTTGGGCTTTCCTGATTTTTTTCGTGTCCAGTTGGCGGTATTAAAAATCATTGCTTCGATTGCCTTGGTTTTGCCGATCATCCCTGCGCAAGCAAAAGAATGGGCTTATGCAGGTGTTGGCTTGTTTCTGCTCACCGCAATCGTGGCGCATTGGGCGCATAAAGACCCAGCTGTTTTACACCTTGTCAATCTCGCCGTTTTCGCATTGTTGGTGCTCTCCAATTACACCTTGATCAAATAATTTGCAGGAAGGCGTTCCCTTGTTTCGCCTGAATGCTCCCCTCGCGCCACCAGTGCATTTTCGTTTGCTACGGCATTTCGCATAGTGGCATATACGCCATTTTCCCTCAAAATGAGCAAAGGCTTTTTGCTGGGTGAATTTCTCAAGCGGTGTCATTGGTCGGTCTCGTTTTGGTTTTTAGTTTTCTTTCAGTCCTCGCGGCTCAAGCCTTTTGAAGGCTTGGTTGCCGCATACA
>CALHIB010000090.1 GCA_938030595.1 uncultured Rhizobiaceae group bacterium
CGATGATATCATCTGCATCTTCAATGCCGATTGAAAGGCGCACGACCTGCGGTCCAGCACCAGCAGCTTCTTGTTGCTCTGGTGAAAGCTGCTTGTGGGTTGTCGAAGCAGGGTGAATGACAAGGCTTCGTGTGTCGCCAATATTTGCCAGATGCGAAATCATTTCCAGATCAGAGACAAGCTTTACACCCGCATCATAACCGCCTTTAAGGCCAATTGTGAAAACAGCACCAGCCCCTTTGGGTAAATATTTTTTTGCAAGTGCATTGTACTTATCACTTTTAAGACCTGCATATCGAACCCACTCAACAGCATCATGATCATTTAACCATTCTGCTACCTTTTGAGCATTTTCACAGTGACGTTCCATGCGCAGCGGTAAGGTTTCTATGCCTGTTAAAATCTGAAATGCGTTGAAGGGTGAAATTGCAGCGCCCAAATCTCTCAATCCCAAAACGCGACACGCAATTGCAAAGGCAAAATTGCCAAAGGTTTCGTGTAGAACCATATTGGAATATTCTGGACGTGGTTCGCTCAACATCGGGTATTTATCTGATGCACTCCAGTCGAAATTACCCCCATCAATGATAATGCCACCCATCGAATTACCATGGCCGCCCAAGAATTTTGTCAGCGATTCCACCACAATATTTGCGCCATGCTCAATAGGGCGACAAAGATAAGGCGTTGCCATGGTGTTATCGACAATCAGCGGTATACCTGCTTGCTCAGCTATTTTTGCAATCGCTTCAATGTCGGTAACTATACCGCCGGGATTAGCTAGGCTTTCAATGAAGATAGCTTTGGTCTTATCAGTTATAGCATTTTCAAAGGTCGGTAAATCATCCGTATCAGCCCAAACAACATTCCAGCCAAAGTTCTTGAAAGAATGATTAAACTGATTAATCGAACCGCCATAAAGCTTGTTAGAGGCAATAAATTCATCGCCTGGTTGTAAAAGCGTATGAAAGACACCCAATTGTGCGGCATGACCAGAGGCTACGGCTAGACCAGCGGTTCCACCTTCAAGCGCTGCGACGCGTGCTTCCAAAACGGCAGTTGTTGGATTGGTAATGCGGGTATAAATATTGCCAAATGCCTGAAGCCCAAAAAGCGAGGCAGCCTGTTCAACATCATCAAAAACAAAAGAGGCTGTTTGATAAATCGGCGTTGCTCGCGCACCAGTTGCAGGATCAGGTTGGCTTCCTGCGTGAACGGCAAGCGTTGAAAATCCTGGTTGAGCTGGGGCGTCTGACATAATTCTCTCCTATAAAACGACCATTATGACGTCTTGGCGAAGAAACGCAAAGCATGTCTATTTTGCGCGGTAGAATATTTTTGAAAAATAAGTTCTTGAAAATGAGATTATTTAGAAACAAGCTCAGCAATTTTAATGCGCTGAATTTTACCAGAAGGCCCTTTGGGCAATTCAGGGAAGAAGTGAACCCTGTCGGGGCTTTTAAACTTGCCCAACTGCTTGATGCAAATCTCAATTAAGTCTGCTTCTGTCAGTGAAGATCCTTCACTGATCATAACGCCCGCCTCGACCTTTTGGCCATAGTTCGGGCAGGGTAGGGCAAAGGCGCCAGCCTCAACCACTTCAGGGTGACTATAAAGCGCTTCATCCACTTCACGTGGTGCAATATTCTCCCCGCCCTTGATGATCAGTTCTTTCAGACGACCCGTAATATAAACGTAGCCTTCTTCATCCATTTTCCCAAGGTCGCCAGTTCGAAGCCAACCATCCTTAGTAATAGCTTCACTCGTTGCTTCTTCATTTTTAAGATAACAACGCATAACATTTGAACCGCGCACCAGAACTTCACCTTCGATATTTCGAATAACTTCACGCTGCGCTTTATCGGCAATCATCACTTCATTACCAAACCCAATGCCGGGCGAGCCGATTTTGCGTGTTCCTGGTGGTAATGGGTTGGATAGGATTTGCGCAGCGGTTTCTGTAAGCCCCATGGTTTCGATCACAGGAACTTCGAAACGCTCTTCAAAGGCAGCGTGCATGTCCGGGGATAGTGGTGCGGAAGCGGAGCGGCCAAAGCGTAATCTTTCGCAGCCAGCAGCATCGCCACCTTCATTGTCTGCATTTTGCAGCAGATAAGAAATCTGTGTGGGCACAACCGAAAACCATGAACATTGATGCGCTCGAATAGTATCCCAAAACGTAGAGACCGAAAATTTTGGCGGCACAACAATGCTGCTGCCTGAGACAAGCGAACCCATCAGGGAAACACATACAGCATTAATATGATAAAGCGGCAAGACACAAAGCCCGCAATCGTTAGCAGTCAATTGATGTGCATCAGTCGTGTTTTGCCCACCTGCTAAAAGATTTGCATGCGTTAAAACAACCCCTTTGGGACGACCCGTTGTGCCAGAGGTGTACATCAACAAGCCGTCAAGTTCGTTGCCGCACTCATCAAGTTTGGAGCAACTTTTAAGACTTGTATCAATGTCTTTTAATTCGAGAATCTGGGCAGGTGACGGGCATGAATTGGCAAGTGGTTGAACTTGTTTCTTTGCCAATTCATCTGCAACTACAAGTTTGGCTTCAGAATGTTCGAGCACATAGGCAATGACACTATCGCCAGCAACAAGATTAATCGCAACAGCGAGATAACCACCATACATGATGCCGAGAATGGTAAGCGCTGAATCAATACTGTTTGAAAAGGCAAAGGCAACGCTGTCGCCTTTTTGAATGCCATGATTTTCAAGATTGGCAGCAATTGCCTGAATACGTTCAAGCGCTTGTGCAGACGAGACAGTCTCACTCGAAACAGGATCAATTAAAAAGGCACCATTAGGATTGTTCGCTGATCGCTCATTCACAACGTCATAAATCGAAGGCGATTTTGAGATATCTGAATCTTGAGCCGGAACACTCATTTACCAGCCTTCTCCCAATAAGCACCAAAGATATCTTCAACTTTAGGCTCGTTAACCGGAATAGTGCGAACAATCTTGGTGATGTTCATCAGATGCTTGTGATTGAAATTATCATCAATCGAATTGCCACCCCATGTGCCACAACCCATGGAAAGTGAAAACGGCATACCGTTGTCAAAAGAGCCGCCGGTTGCAAAACAATGGGCTTGGTTGACAATGACGCGACAGGTAGGGATTTCTTCGCCAAGCGCCATGGCACGTTTGTCATCGCTTGTGTGAATGCCAACCGAATGCCCCGCGCCTTGATGCGATAGAACCTCGGAAGCAATGCGCTTTGCGTCTTCGAAGTCTTTGGCATGATAGAGCGTTGTAACAAGGGACAGCTTTTCACCCGATTCAGGATAATCAGAACCAATGCCTGCACCTTCAATCAGCAAGAATTTGGCACTCTCAGCTTCAACAACATTAACCTGCGTTACATCAATCACCTGATCAATATCGCGAGCAATGATATGACGGTTCAAGCCGCCATCCTGAAAAAGCGATGATTTAATCTTGGTTGTATTTGTATCATCCAGCATCCGCCCGCCTGCCTTATGAAGTTCAGCCAT
>CALHIB010000091.1 GCA_938030595.1 uncultured Rhizobiaceae group bacterium
GCAATGAAAATTGCAGACAAGATTACTGAAAACCTAATCAAAATAGACCAGGATAACAAAGCTCAATACGAAGCAAACCTCTACAAAACAACAGCAAAATTGATTGCTCTTTCAGAAAAAATTAAAACACAACTGCAGTCAAACTCGAGCAAAAATTACATCGTCTTCCATGATGCCTATCAGTATTTTGAAAAAGAGTTCGATTTAAACCAACCAATTGCCATCACGGTACATCCTGAAATCCCTCTTGGTGCCGCTCGAATTAAAGAGATCAAAGCTGAAATTGCTGAAAACCAAATTTCGTGTCTCTTTAGCGAGCCACAGTTCTCACCAAAAGTAATCAATGTCTTGGCTGAAAACACTAAACTGGACATATTGGAGCTTGACCCTTTGGGCAGCAAGATTGCTGCTGGCAGCGCGCATTATTTTGAGACCATGACTGCTTTGGCAAATAATTTTGAAGAATGTTTTAAAAAATAAGACAGAACTTTATTGTGGTTTCAAGGTCTCAAATATTGCATATTTAAAAAATAAACGGCATCTACTGCGCTAACCTATCACAGTTTAAGATGCGAGTAACATGGCAGATTTTCCAGAATTACTACTAGATGGATATTACAATTTCCGTTCAGGCAATTTTTTAGACGAAAAAAAACGTTACGAGACACTGGCCGAAAAAGGTCAAAAACCAAAAACCATGGTGATTGCCTGTTGTGATAGTCGTTCAGCGCCCGAAACCATTTTCAACGCACACCCAGGCGAAATGTTTGTTGTCCGAAATGTTGCAAACCTGATGCCACCCTATGGACCTGATGACGGCTTTCATTCGACTTCCGCAGCGCTTGAATTTGCAGTACAGGCACTGAAAGTAGAGAACATCATTGTAATGGGACATGGACGGTGTGGCGGCGTAGCTGCATCACTCAATAGCAAGCTTGAACCTTTATCTCCAGGAGACTTTATTGGTAAATGGCTGGAACTCCTTAGACCATCAGCTGCCTCAATTGCAGACAATGAATTACTGACACCAGCTGAACGCCAGACAGCCCTTGAACATGTTTCTATTCGTCATTCGATTGCGAACCTGCGAACGTTCCCCTGCGTTTCCATTCTTGAAGGCAAAGGACGTCTTAATCTTCACGGCGCATGGTTTGACATATCGCATGGTGAATTGTGGACAATGAATGCGGACACAGGCGATTTCACCAGAGCACCTTTTGAGAAAAGTGAATAATCAGGCGATTTGCTTCCAAACACACAAATTACCTTAACGTCAAAGTTTAGCAAAATAGCTATGGAAATTTCCAATCACATCCTTTAGAACTATCCCATTAATTCAGCCTAAGACTGAATAAATACGGATTATCAAAAAATTTTTCCTCGGGAGGGAATTATGAAAAAACTAATTTTGGCACTTGCTGCTACAACTATGATGACATCTGCTGCATTCGCAGAAGATATTAAAATCGGTACAATTCTTGGTTACACAGGCCCAATTGAATCACTGACAGGCCCGATGGCTGACAGTGCTGAAATGGCAATGAAAGAAGTATCTGAATCAGGCAAGCTTCTTGGTGGTTCAACTGTTACATCAATCCGCGGTGACTCAACATGTGTTGACTCGGCTGCTGCAACAGCTGCTGCAGAGCGTCTTGTAACAGGCGACAAAGTAAACGCAATCATGGGTGCTGACTGTTCAGGTGTAACAGGCGCAATCCTTCAAAACGTTGCACGTGCAAACGGCGTTGTAATGATTTCACCATCAGCAACATCCCCTGCGCTTTCAACAGCAGAAGATGATGGCCTTTTCTTCCGCACAGCACCATCTGATGCACGTCAGGGTAAAGTTCTTTCAGACATTCTGAATGACAAAGGCGTTAAGTCTGTTGCGATTACATACACAAACAACGACTACGGTAAGGGTTTGGCTGAATCAATTCAGAAAAACTACGAAGCGACTGGTGGCAAGGTAACAATCTCTGCTGCCCACGAAGATGGCAAAGGCGACTACTCTGCTGAAGTTGGTGCATTGGCACAAGCTGGTGGCGACGTTCTTATCGTTGCAGGTTACCTAGACCAAGGCGGTAAAGGCGTAATCCAGGCATCACTGGACTCAGGTGCATTCGACACATTCGTCCTACCAGACGGCATGATCGGTGATTCACTACCAGTTGCTATCGGTGATGCACTTAACGGTTCATACGGCACTGTTCCAGGTACGGACAGCAAGGGCGCAGAAGTGTTTGACGAAATGGCAAAAGCTGCTGGCGTAAAAACAGACGCTTTCTCAGCAGAAAGCTATGACGCTGCTGCTCTTATCATGCTTGCCATGCAGGCTGCCAAGTCATCAGATTCAAAAGTCTTTAAAGACAAGGTAATGGACGTTGCAAACGCACCAGGCGAGAAAATTCTTCCAGGCGAACTAGGCAAGGCTCTTGAGCTTCTAGCAGCTGGTAAAGAAATCGATTACGTCGGCGCAACCGCAGTTGAGCTAATCGGTGGCGGCGAAAGCGCTGGTAACTACCGCGAAATCTTGATTAAAGATCAGAAAAACACAACAGCTAAATTCCGCTAAGGTTTTTATCTAATCAGAACGGCCCGGAAGTTTCCGGGCCGTTTTAGGTTTTAGGGGATTACGACATGATTGTCGTTGAAGACGTTCATAAACATTTTGGTGGCATCCGCGCAGTAGACGGCGCATCGCTTACGATTGAAACTGGTTCTATCACAGGTCTGATTGGCCCGAATGGCGCAGGCAAAACGACGCTATTTAACGTGATTGCTGGTTTGCACAAACCAACCTCTGGTCGGGTTTTACTGGATGGTGAAGACATTTCAGGCCTGACACCCCACGAGTTATTTGCAAAAGGACTATTGCGAACTTTCCAAATCGCTCACGAGTTCTCAACGCTAACAGTACGTGAAAATCTGATGATGGTTCCCGGCAGTCAGTCTGGTGAAAGCCTTATCAGCACTTGGATAAACCCTAAAAAAGTAAGACAAGAAGAAGAAGCCATTCGCGAAAAGGCGAATGAAGTCATTGAATTCCTTGAAATCCCACAGGTCGCAGACGAGCTTGCAGGTAATCTTTCTGGCGGACAGAAAAAACTGCTGGAACTCGGTCGCACCATGATGGTGGATGCCAAGATCGTATTTCTCGATGAAGTAGGCGCTGGCGTTAACCGCACACTTCTTAATACCATTGGCGACGCAATCCTGCGCCTCAACCAGGAGCGTGGCTACACGTTCTGCATGATTGAACATGACATGGAGTTTATCTCCCGCCTGTGTGATCCAGTTATCTGTATGGCCGAGGGCAAAGTACTGGCACAAGGCACAGCGGAAGAAGTTAAAAACAATGAAGAAGTCATCGAAGCCTATCTGGGCACTGGCTTGAAAAACAAACCGAAGGAAAAAGCATAATGGCATTTTTAATCGGTGAGAACATGACAGGCGGCTACGGCAAGGGGGCAGACATTCTTCATGACTGCACCATCGGCGTAGAAAAAGGGGAGATTGCTGTTGTGGTTGGCCCGAATGGTGCTGGCAAATCAACTGCCATGAAAGCAGTCTTTGGGATGCTCAACATTCACACAGGGCGTGTGATGATGGATGGTGAAGAAATTACTTCTTTATCCCCGCAGGCACGCGTACAAAAAGGCATGGGATTTGTACCACAAACCAGCAATGTTTTTACAGGCATGAGTGTTGAAGAAAACCTCGAAATGGGTGCTTTTATTCGTGACGATGATATCAAAGGCACAATGGAACAAGTTTTTGAGCTCTTCCCAATCCTCAAGGAAAAGCGCAAACAACCAGCAGGCGAACTATCAGGCGGTCAACGCCAACAAGTAGCCGTTGGTCGCGCACTCATGACACAACCAAAAGTGTTGATGCTGGATGAACCTACCGCAGGTGTTTCTCCTATTGTCATGGATGAACTTTTCGACCGCATCATTGAAATCGCCAAAACAGGAATTGCAATCCTAATGGTTGAGCAAAACGCAAAACAGGCCTTGAACATTGCCGATAAAGGTTATGTCCTCGTGCAAGGCAGAAATAGATACACCGACACAGGTGAAGCCCTAATGGCTGACCCTGAAGTCCGCAAAGCATTTTTGGGAGGTTAGAGACAATGACAGATATTCTAAACGCCATCGTCCTGTTGTTGAACTTCCTAGTTATCCCGGGCATAGCTTATGGTTGCCAATTGGCACTAGGTGCTTTGGGCGTAACATTGATTTATGGCATCTTGCGCTTTTCAAACTTTGCCCATGGTGAGACCATGGCATTCGGCACCATGTTTACGATTATCGCAACATGGTTCCTACAATCAAACGGCATCAGCCTTGGCCCGATACCGACAGCCCTGCTCGCCCTGCCAATAGGTATTCTGGCAGCAGTCTTGCTGATCCTTGGTACAGACAAGCTGGTCTACAAATTTTACAGAAAACAAAAATCAACACCTGTAATTTACCTCATCGCTTCCCTGGGTGTGATGTTCTTTTATAACGGCTTGATCCGTTTCATCATTGGCCCTGATGATCGAATTTTTACTGACGGTTCACGCTTTATTATTACAGCACGTGAATTCAAGGAAATGACAGGCCTTGACCAAGGAATGGCCTTCAAGATGACGCAGGGCATTACCATTGTAGTGACCATCATTTGCGTCGCGGCATTGTTTTGGTTCTTGAACAAGACACGCACTGGTAAATCCATGCGCGCTTATTCCGACAATGAAGACTTGGCGCTTTTGTCAGGCATCAACCCTGACCGCGTTGTGATGATTGCGTGGATTTTAACCGCCACGCTGGCAACCATTGCAGGCACACTTTATGGGTTGGACAAAAGCTTCAAGCCATTTACTTACCTGCAAATCCTGCTCCCTATTTTCGCAGCAGCTATTGTGGGCGGTATCGGCAACCCGATTGGAGCCATTCTCGGGGGCTTTGTCATTGCACTGTCAGAAGTATCCGTCACCTTTGCTTACAAGCGTGTAATTGCCTATCTCGTTCCTGAAAGCTGGGCACCAGAAGGGTTGGTTCAGCTCCTCTCAACCGATTACAAGTTTGCGGTGTCGTTTACGATATTGGTTATCGTCTTGCTGGTTAAACCAACCGGATTGATGAAAGGACAATCGATATGACCTTTAATCTACGCAACATATCCATGTTTGCCATCATGGCAGTAATGTTTATTCTGGTTGGCGTTTTCAACTCTTGGTCGACATCGCTTTTCATTCTCAACTTCTGCTTGATTTCAGCTGTGATGTCATTGGGTGTTAACATCCAATGGGGTTATGCAGGGCTTCTAAACGTCGGCATCATGGGCTTTGTGGCTCTGGGCGGTGTCGCCGCAACGCTTGTTTCAATCCCCCCTGTTCAAGGTGCAATTGCTGCGGGCGGTTCTGGCATTTTGTTTTCAGCATTCCTGACAGCCATTGCAATCGCAGCAATTTATTTCGCCTACAAAAAGCTAAGCGGCGGAACACGCAAGCTGACAATCACAGCAATCTCAATCGTCAGCTTCTTTGTCATTCGCTATTATTTCGATCCCGCTGTGGATGCCATTGAGTCCTTTGATTCAGCTGGCACAGGTAACCTTGGCGGACTGAACATGCCTATCCTATTTGGATGGCTTTTAGGCGGTCTGTTGGCAGCTGGTGCCGCATGGCTCGTTGGTAAAATCTCCCTAGGACTTCGCTCAGATTATCTGGCAATTGCAACGCTAGGTATTTCAGAGATCATCATCGCTGTTTTAAAAAACGAAGACTGGCTCACACGAGGTGTGAAAAATGTAAACGGCCTGCCGCGTCCATTTTCAGTGCCTTATGAAGTTGATATTCAACAATCAGCATACTGGATTGATATGGCGGAACGCTGGGGCGTTTCCGTTGTTGAACTTTCATCTCTTGTTGTGAAGTTCTCATACGCAGCACTCTTCGCAATTGTGCTCCTCATCATTTTATACCTGTCAGAAAAAGCCCTCGCTTCACCTTGGGGACGCATGATGCGCGCTATCCGCGATAATGAAACAGCGGCTGAAGCCATGGGTAAAAATGTAACTGGCAGGCATTTGCAAGTCTTTATTCTGGGTTCTGCCGTGGTAGGTATCGCAGGCGCAATGCTCACCACACTGGATGGCCTGTTCACACCAACCGCATATCAACCGCTTCGCTATACCTTCCTTATCTGGGTCATGGTCATTGTGGGTGGTTCAGGAAATAACTGGGGCGCCGTGCTAGGCGGCTTTGTTGTTGGCTTCTTCTGGATACAGGCAGAACCGATCGGACTATGGGCAATGGATGTCATAACCTCTGGCATGGCAGAAGACAGCGACCTTCGTTCGCATCTTCTAAAATCAGCTGCGCACATGCGCTTAATGATGATGGGGGTAATCTTATTGCTGGTACTCAGGTTCACACCAAAAGGGCTTATCCCTGAAAAATAGGGTTATGTTCTCTCAGCCATTTTAAAAGATTTTTTTGAGCAGGAAGAATTAAACTCTCTTTCTGCTCAAATGTTTTTTGGAGTGTTACCAGGTCTTCCAATAAATCCACATCCTGCATACGATGGCTGATTGCAACATGATGGCCATAGGCATTGGTGGCTTTAACCAATTCTTGCAAGGTCGTTTCCTCGCTATAAGACACCCCTTCCCAGACATCATTTGGCAATTGCTTCATAGAACCCCAAAGCCAAAACCCTCCATCAGTTGCAGGTCCAGCCACATGTTCCAACTTTGGATTTACTTGAAAAACCTGCAAGACTTCAAAGAACCGTTTGGGGCTTAGTTGCGGACTGTCAGTTCCTATTAAAAAGACCGCATCATGCGTTTTAAGCAAGCTCTGACTAACATTAGCAAGACGAGTGCCAAGCCCACCCTCGCCCGTCCACATTGCTGGAAATGAATGCCATTCAGAAAGCGAAGGCGCGTCTTCTTCTGCCAATACCCAATGTGGATTTACATTGGTATTTTGCGCAACAATATTTTCCATAACCTCCTGGATACAACCAACGCTCAAACGATAAAACGCCTCAGCATTCTCCTGCCCAATATCATCCGCAAGACGTGTCTTTACAGACGACAAACCAATGGTTTTGGCAAAAATAGCAATCGCAACTTTCATAAGAATTTCTTTCGAAGCAACTTTAAAAGTTCAGGCCACCCTTGTTTAAACGTCAGGAATACATGAACCAGGGTCACCTTACCCCACCCGCCTTTTTCATACTTTCGAGCCGATGAATAAATTGAAGCGCCAATCGGTTTGATAGGATAAGCTTCCTGCCTTATTTTCCAGGTCAAGAGATAATCCTCGCCATAGGCAACATCTTCGCGGTAGCCTCCAAGCTCCAAAAACAGGTCTTTAGAAATCGCAAAACCCTGATCCCCAAAAGGCATTTTCAAGAAATCAGAACGCCAGCGCACCAGCCATTCGTTGAGCTTCACAAGCTTGGGGCCATCGTCCATAAACTTGAGATCAAAGTAGTAAAGCGCATCAGGCTCTTGTGTATAGACTGAAACCAATTTCGCGATTGCATCACCTTCAAACTGGCTATCCGCATGAAGAAACCAAAGCAATTCATTGCGTGCCAGATCAGCCCCGCAATTCATACGCCCTGCCCTCCCCTTACGTCCTTCGACAACGCGAACATTATCAAATGAGGAAGTATCAAGTTTATCACCAATGCCAGTGACTAAAATTATCTCAGAACCTTCTGGTAAACTGTCAAGCTGAGGCAGAAGCTCTTTCCACTTATCCTCGGAAGGTGCGAGTGGAACAATGACCGATATCACGTTAGGCTCTTAAAACTTCCAGCATGGAAAGCTGGTCTTCGTTCAAAGCGCTATCTGGCGTGAGAACCGCCATAGCAAGCGCCTTGCGGTAATCTTCATCGACCTCTGGCAAGGGTGACTTCAACATTTCCATCAACAAGCCTTTAGCTTTTTCCAAGCTAGCACCAAACCGCTCTATCACCGCTTGTACTGTCACATGTTGTTCTGGATCATCAAGCCAACAATCATAATCAGTCGCAATACAGATCGTTGCATAGGAAAGCTGTGCCTCACGCGCCAGAAAAACTTCTGGCACATTGGTCATACCAACCAAATCACACCCAGCCCCTCGCATGAAAAAGCTCTCGGCTTTCGTACCAAGACGAGGCCCTTCAACACA
>CALHIB010000092.1 GCA_938030595.1 uncultured Rhizobiaceae group bacterium
ATGACTTCAATTGGAATGATTTCTACTTCCTTGATCAACTGCTCACGCATGTTGAGGCGCTTGATCAAGTGGTTTGGAATACCAATTCGCGTCATGTGATTAAAGATGTGTTCTGAAATTCGGTTGTTCAAAACACCCTTGCCATCAATAATGTCATGCTTTTTCTTGTTAAAAGCTGTTGCATCATCTTTGAAAAATTGGACAAGTGTACCTGGCTCTGGGCCTTCATAAAGGATTTTGGCCTTGCCTTCATAAATGCGGCGGCGTTTTTTCATTTAAATATTCCCGAATTAACCTGTTACAGGCGGCGTCAAGCACATAAGAATCAACACCTACCAATCGCGTATGTCTCTTTAATAAGCCAATGAGAAACCATACACAACAAAGCTTGTTGTAAAACTCACAGCTTAGAAGCCAGACTTGATAATTTATTTGTATCAATACCTTCAAATAAAACGAATCCATGATTATATGCGTAGAAGGTTAGTTCCATTAGGAGAATGAATATGAGCGGACTTGATAAACGCGGCGACGCATATGAAAACAAATTTGCACATGATGCCGAACTAAAGTTCAAGGCAGAAGCACGTCGCAACAAATTACTCGGTCATTGGGCGGCAGAATTGCTCGGTAAATCTGGTGATGAAATTGCTGAATATGCCAAAGAAGTTGTTCGCTCTGATTTTGATGAGCCGGGTGATGAAGATGTATTTCGCAAAATCCGCGCAGATTTTGATGCTGGCGGTGTTTCGCAATCAGATGACGACATTCGCGATCAAATGCATGCGCTGATGGCTACTGCCATTGAGCAAATCGAAAGCGAATAAATCGATGATTTCACGACTCAAGGACCTGTTTGCTCAAGATAAACCATCCTATGCCTGTTGGTCTGGGTTTCGTGATCCACAAGTGGCGAGCGCTATAGCTCGCCAAAATTTTGATGCGATTGTCCTGGATGCCCAGCATGGGTTTCACGATGATGGCAGTTTGCTTGATTGCATTTATCAAATTGTAATGGCAGGAAAATCCCCAATTGTGCGTTTGCCGCTTAATCGCTGGGACTTATGCGAAAAAGTTTTGGATTATGGTGCGCTTGGGGTAGCAGCACCCATGATCAATACAAAAGCTGATGCAGAAGCTTTGGCAAGATCTGCAAATTATCCAGGCGTTGGGCAGCGTTCTTATGCGCCTCGATATGCTGCAACGATGTATGGCTTGGAGACGGGCGATTACCAACGCGCAACGCTTACCGATACATTTGCACTGGCACAAATAGAAACCCAAGAAGCTTATGATAATCTGGATGATATCTTAGCTGTCGAAGGTATTGATGGTATCTTGATGGGGCCATCTGATTTTTCAATTTCAGTTGGCAAAACACTGGAGCCAGATGCCTATGGCCCGGCAACAATTGATCTTGTAAAAGACGTAGCAGAGCGCACAATCGCTGCAGGCAAAATCCCAACGTGTTTTACGCTGACCTCTGAACATGCAAATCTTTGTGCAGAATACGGCTATAAGCTGATCTCCATCACAATGGACAGCTCAATGATTGCAGCAGGTGCTGCCAAGAGTTTTGAAGGTATTAAGCGCTAGTTTCTTTTTGCAATAGACGTAAACCAATAAATGTTTATTGTCCTGTAAATGCAAACTGGCTCAAATGTATTCTTTTCAGCGATTTCTTTAATTCCGCCACCCTTGCAAGTGGTTATTGCAGTTCTGTCGATCCAGCTAGGTGCCGCTTTTGCTGTAAACTTGTTTGAGGTTTTTGGCCCAGAAGGAACTGTGTTTTTCAGATTGGTAATCTCGGCAGTCTTGCTGGGTGCGCTGATCAGGCCAAAGTTTAATCGCAATGTGGTTCAAAACGGCAAGCTGTTGATTGTCTACGGCGTTGCTTTGGGTCTGATGAATTGGTGTTTTTATGAATCCATTGCCCGCATACCGCTTGGGATTGCGGTCGCCATTGAATTTGTAGGTCCGCTTTTGGTCGGTGCATTTTCATCAAAACAACGCCTGGATTATTTATGGATTGCCGTCGCGTTTTTAGGCGTTTTGATGCTGGCACCGCAAGTTGGTACGGATTTGGATCCTATAGGGGTAGGCTTTGCCGTTCTGGCTGGTATTGGTTGGGGTGGATTTGTGATTTTAAGTAAGCGGGTTAATCAAGCACTGCCAGGAAGTGATGGTTTGGTCTTTGGCATGATTGTGGCTACGATTTTCATGTTCCCGTTTGCATCAGAGGCAATACCTTTAGCTTTTGAAAATATAACCCTTTTCGGCAATCTGTTTGCCTTGGCAATTTTATCAACAACCATACCTTTTTATCTGGAGTTTTCCGCGCTGAAAAAACTAACGCCGCAAGCTTATGGTGTTTTAATAACACTTGAACCGGCGGCGGCGGCTGTCATTGGCATGGTTGCTTTGGGCGATATATTAGGTGTGGAGGGCATCATCGCAATTGTCTTGGTTACACTTGCAGCGATTGGCTCTACGCTCACTCAAAAACCAACAGTGGATTAAACTTCAATCTGTTTCAGGAATCTTGAAAACACCATCAATCCTTCAGGCCAAGGACCGTGCCCGCTTTCATGATTGATATGACCACTTTCACCAGCATCCATAAACAGCGACCCCCAGGAAGCTGCCATGTCTTCTGCTTTTTCATATGAACAAAAATGATCATTTCGGCTGGCAATGGTCACAGACGGAAAGGGCAGTGGGTCTGTAGACGCAGGACCAAAGGTCAAAAGGTGTTTTGGTCTAATTTCAGGGTTTTCAACATCTGGTGGCGCAACCAACATCGCGCCTGTAATCGGTTTGCCAAATTCTTTGGCTGCCTGAACAATAACCTGAGAACCAATAGAGTGACCAACCAGAATAATTGGCTTGGTAGTTTCTTCAACAGCAGCTATCAGATTGGCTTTCCAATCCTCAAAAACAGGCTTGTGCCAGTCGCCCATTTCAACGCGGCGAGCGGATGTAATGTTATTCTCCCAGCGAGTCTGCCAATGGTCTTCATTGGCGCCTTTGTAGCCAGGAACGATCAGGATATCTGCTTGTGATGTTTTCATGCCTGCTATGTAAGTGGGAAGTTTCAAATAAACAAGGGAGAAAGTGCCAAAGAAAAAAGGCGGAAGGTGTATGGTCCTTCCGCCTTTTGCTTGCGTGTTTTTATAGCTTTTTGTACTCTTTACAACCAGACAGGTAGTTCAAGCCTGTATGGTAATCAAAAAGCTGACTACGCAAGAATGAAGTCATCTGCATGGAAGTCAGAAACATCCAAATCCTGGAACAATATGGTTCCACTATCCATGGCTAGAACTACGCCGTCTTCGGTTTGAACCATTGAATCTAGAATATCTTCAAAGTCATCAAACTGCAGATGATCAAATTGAACGCGATCTGTACGACCAGCACCCGCTTCAAAATCTTCTATGATGTCGTAACCGGTCTCTTCACCAAAAATGAAAACATCGGCACCTTCGCCACCATTCAATATGTCACTGCCTGCTTCACCAATGAGTGTGTCATTGCCATCACGCCCGTTGAGAACATCGCAACCGTCTCCACCATTAATCCGGTTGTTGTCATTATTACCAAGCAAAATGTCGTGGTAAGCGGAACCAACGATAAATTCTATTCCTTGATAGGTGTCGCCATCTGCTTCACCCATGAAGCCGCCGTTCAGCAAATCAACGCCTACGGCTTCTTCTGCCAGATTAAAATCGGCCGCATCGCGATTGCCTTCGCCACCAATAAATTGGTCAGCTCCTTCGCCACCAATAAGCCGGTCATTACCTGCGCCACCAGAAAGGATATCATCGCCATCACGACCAGTCAGGCGATTGTTGCCATCATCACCGGAAAGAATATCATCATTCGAACTGCCAGCCAGGTTTTCAATTGAAACTAGAATGTCACCCTCAGCATCGCCAAATAGCGCTTCTCTTGTTTCCAGATCAACATGAACGCCTTCTTCTGAATTTCGGTAATCTGCCGTATCAACACCTTCACCACCCAGTAGTGTGTCAGAGCCTGTGCCGCCAGAAAGATGATCATTACCACCAAAGGCAGAAATGACATTGTCATCTTCATTGCCGGAGAGAAAGTCATCATTCTCCGTGCCGGTGGTGCTTGTCGTGCCGTGTTCCGGTTCAACTTCAAAAGTGTCAACTTCATTACTGTCGCCAGTGTCTAATGCTTCAAGTAACTCAATAAGTTCGTCGGTGCGGGCAGGGTCAAAGGTAATTCCCATGGATCCGAATGGTCCTTCCAGAACATCAAAACCAGCGTCTTTGAGTATATCAAGGATATCTGTGCCTTCGAAAAGACTTCCGTCTAGATAAACAGTTGAATACCCGTTTATTCCATCTTTTCCGTCAATGCCATCACTTCCATCGGCTCCATTTGAGCCATCCCGCCCGTCCGTGCCATCTTGACCATCGGTGCCGTCTGATCCGTCGCGCCCATCAATACCATTTACACCGTCAGCACCATCTTTTCCGTCTACACCATCGCGACCATCTGTTCCGTCAGTACCATTGATACCGTCGGTTCCGTCTTTTCCATCAGCACCATCCTGCCCATCAGCGCCATCTTTCCCATTTGTGCCGTCTTTGCCATCCTTTCCATCAACACCATCTCGACCGTCAATACCATTAACACCGTCTTCGCCATCTTTACCGTCTACGCCGTCTCGACCATCAGTTCCGTTAGCACCATTGATACCGTCGGTTCCGTCGTTGCCATCAGCGCCATCCTGCCCGTCAGCACCATCTTTCCCATTTGTGCCGTCTTCGCCATCTATTCCATCGATGCCATCGCGTCCATCAGTACCATTAATACCGTTGATGCCTTCTATAACTAATGATGTATCTGAACTGGAATTTGTACTTACATTGAATGAAGTTTGACCTCTCTCAACAGTTTGAATTTCAAACGGCACCTCTTGGGTTTGTTGTGAAGGATCCAAAACGCCAGGTGATTGTGTAACAAAATCACGTGGAAGACCTGTTTCGCTGGCAAATGTTTTCGCTGGGGATGTGCCATTTGTTCCTGCATTTGAAGCAGTAGCAATAGCGCCACCAATAGAAGCGACTTCAGCCTTTGTATCTTCAAACGTGTGAGGCCTATGTTCAATCTCTGATACATGCTGCGGGTCACTTGCTCCAAGACTACCAGTTTGAACGTCATCTATTAAAGAAGGGGCTCCGTCGTCCACTTCTTTTGCCTCGAGCTGCGTTGCAAGCATGACAGAGCCAGCCAAGACAGCCTTGGATACCATTTTAGATACAGCATTATTGCTTCTTGCGATTTGATTTTCAGGGAAATTAGACACAGATCCGCGCTTCGAGAGCGCAAACATGTCCGCCGCGGACAGTTTGGTCAAGTTTCATACTCCATACATTTTGAACTAAATTTTAACTATCAGAAAATGTTACGAAGAGGAATAGAAATCATTAAGGTTTCGTTAACCAAGTGTTTTTGTGGTTAACCTATGTAGTTAATATGATTGGTTAATTTTGAAACATGCAATAAGTGGCAACTGAGTGTTGCCACTTATAAATAAAGCATTTATTGAGTAGCAGGCGCCGTAGGCACAGGCTGCGGTGCTTCTGTTTCCAGGGGCTTGGTTATGGTACCATCGTTTACTGTAACGCTGGTATCGCCGGCAAAAAATGCAAGTCCGCCAAATAGGGCAAAAATTGCTGCTAGAGTAATAAACAGCCATCTGCCGCTGATAGGCTTCTCATCATATTGGTTCGGATAGTCGCCAACGCCTGCACCCGGAATGCGTGAGCGCTCATAGTCTGGGTTATAAGTCATGATTTTCTCCTTTGGTTAGGGGAGGCAATCATAAAAACAAAAACCTGCCAGATTAGTGGCAGGTTTCATCACGTTTGATGTTGTAATATTTTATAGCAAGTTGTGAACTTAGCCAAATACACGAGTGAAAATCGTGTCGACATGCTTGGTATGGTAGCCAAGATCAAACTTCTCACGAATGGTTTCCTCTGAAAGCAGGGCAGTTACTTCATTGTCAGCCAGAAGTTCTGTAAGGAAGTCTTTTCCTTCTTCCCAAACCTTCATCGCATTGCGTTGTACTAAACGATAGCTATCTTCACGGGATGCACCAGCTTGCGTAAGGGCAAGTAGAACGCGTTGTGAATGCACTAGACCGCGGAACTTGTTCATATTGTTCATCATGTTTTCTGGATAAACCAATAATTTATCGATCACACCAGTTAAACGCGTTAGTGCAAAATCAAGCGTTACAGTGCTGTCAGGGCCAATCATGCGTTCAACGGAAGAGTGAGAAATATCGCGCTCATGCCAAAGTGCAACATTTTCCATGGCTGGTACGGTTGCCATACGCACTATACGCGCAAGACCTGTAAGGTTTTCTGTTAATACAGGGTTGCGCTTATGCGGCATGGCTGAGGAGCCTTTTTGACCAGGCGCAAAATATTCTTCCGCTTCCAGAACCTCAGTGCGCTGCAAGTGACGAATTTCAGTTGCCAGGCGTTCAATAGAAGATGCAATGACGCCAAGCGTTGCAAAATACATCGCATGACGGTCGCGCGGTATAACTTGCGTAGAAACAGGTTCTGCCGCAAGACCCATGGCTTTTGCAACATGCTCTTCAACCGCAGGGTCAATGTTTGCGAAAGTACCCACCGCTCCGGAAATCGCACAAGTTGCAATTTCTTCTCGGGCAGCAATTAGGCGGTTTTTACAGCGTTCAAACTCTGCATAAGCCTGCGCAAGCTTAACACCGAAGGTTGTTGGTTCAGCATGAATACCATGCGAGCGGCCAATAGTAATTGTATCTTTATGCTCATAGGCGCGCTTTTTAAGGGCTGCCAGAAGCTTGTCCATGCCTTCTAAGAGTAAGTCTGTTGCCTTTACCAATTGCACATTAAAACAAGTATCAAGCACATCTGATGATGTCATGCCCTGGTGTACGAAACGCGCGTCATCACCAACGATTTCAGCCAAGTGTGTAAGGAATGCAATCACATCGTGTTTGGTGACCGCTTCAATTTCATCAATGCGCGCTACATCAAACTCAACATCGCCAGCTTTATCCCAGATGGTTTTTGCAGCATCTTTTGGAATGACACCTAATTCAGCAAGCGCATCGCAAGCATGTGCTTCGATTTCAAACCAAATTTTAAATTTCGATTGTGGAGACCAAATATCGGTCATTTCCTTGCGGGAGTAGCGAGGGATCATGTTTAAATCTACCTATTGATGAAGTTGAGTTTTTACTAGCATCACACAACGCTACTATCAATCGCCAGACACCAGTTACCCACGAGTTGATTTTGTTTTTGAAAAGAAGTCTAAAATATGGCAACATATTGTTTACCATATTTGTGCATCTTGAGTTTGAATTTGATTTAATGCGGTTCGGGGAAAACTTATGAACAAGACAATACGTAATGCTTTTCTAGCTATAACAATGGGCGCAACCAATCTTGTGGCTTCACCAGCCATGTCTGAAGAAGTCTATATGATACGCGGTTTCTTGAATGTTTTCTCTGACGGCATGAACCAGATGACGAGACAGCTACGAACCAAAGGTATTCGCGCCAAGGCACTCTCGAATGGTAACTGGAGTTCCGTCGCAGAGGATATTATTAGACGTTCCAAAAGTAAAAAAGTTTCATATCCAATCGTGATTGTTGGTCATTCACTGGGAGGCGTGGAAGCTGCGCGTTTTGCAAATACTTTGGGTAGGGCAGGCGTCAAAACAGATTTGTTGATTGGTTTGGATCCAGGCTTTCCTCAGCCGCCAGCGCTTACCAGAGGTGCAGTTCAGGTCATAAATTACAAAATACCGTCAGGCAAAAACTACCGTCGTGGCGCTGGTTTTAACGGCAAGATTACAACCATAGACGTATCCAAATACGGAACGGATCATGTGGGCATTGATAAAAACAGGTCAGTACAGAATTTGGTAATTGGCAAAATCCGTTCAAAGGTGAAGAAGTAGGCTTTTAATTTTACATTGAATAACAGTATTGGTAGTATAAAGTAGGATAACTTTATGTGAGCAGTGTCATATGTCTATTGTTAAAAAAAGCATCACAATTACATCTGAACAAAATAGCTGGCTTGAAAACCAGTTAAAGACAGGTAATTACGCGAGCGATAGCGAAATTATTCGTGAAGCTTTACGTGAAAAATCAGAACGTGCAAAAGATGTTGAGTTGATCAGAAATAAACTCATGGCATCAGAGAAATCTGGTTTCAGCACTCGCTCACCAAAAGATATTATGAAAGATACTAAGAAGTCACTTTTATTAGATGACGAAGTATAAATTAAAACTATCAAAAAATGCAGATCAAGACCTTCAAAATCTATATATTGAAGGCTTTCAGCAATGGGGTGAAACTCAAGCCGATAAGTATTTCCAGGAAATCATTGAGCACTTTGATTTGCTTTCTGCTAGCCCATTACTGTTTGCATCTGTAGACCATATCCGAAACGGGTATAGAAGAAGCATCTGCGGCTCACATTCAATATACTATCGGATACAAAATGATACTGTTGAAGTTATGGGCATATTGAAGCGACAAAATCCGGTTGATCATTTGCCTTAAGCTCAATCTAGCGAACCTGTCACTGCCAAAAATCTACCATCAGGACCTTCAAAACCAACAGTTTGCATTCTGATTAGAATAGCGAACTTCGGGTTTTGACCATCAGGGTAGTAAGTCACCAAATCTGCGAAGTCATAACGAAGTGGACAGTTCCTGCTTTCCGGAATGGATGTGTCTTCATGAAGTTTTCTTGTTTCATCTCCATCTTGAGTTGCAATTTGTAGCAATCGAAAGCCACTCGTTGATCCAAAGGCTTCACAGCGCTGCGTACCTGCAAATGAAATTTCTTCCAATCGAAACTCTATTGCTTCATCAATTGGCGGAACAACAAGGCGAGGATTGGCGATAATGCGTTTGCTATCAATGCCAAGTTCTGTAGCACGGTTTGTTGCAACCACATTGCCACGGTTTTCAAAACTCTTCATGACTGGTCCAGCTAAAATACGGGCTTCTTCTCTAGCATCAAAAACAGTTTTGGTTTCATCCTCAAGTCGTACGCGAAATGGCGATCCTGCTGTCCATTGGTCGGTTGCAGTATCGATGACATAGAGATTTGAGTAGGGAAAACCTGATCCATCTTGTATACCGAATTCTTCAAAAGCAAATAGACCACCATCTATAGAAAACCCGTGTATTTCGCGTTTGGCAAAGTCACCTGCGCTGGCAATAAAGCAAGCCGATAGGAGCATTAAAGTTGAAGTTACAAATGTTAGAAATCGTTTCATGTCATTTTCCTTTCAAAAAGCGCCCCACTTAAAACATTGAATTTTATAATTTATCTCGGAAATTTTTCTTTATAAGTCGGAAATAAGTCGCCTTTCTCAGCGCTTGTAGAGTAAACACCATTTGCAATTGCGCGCGTTGTTACATTGGATGCGTGCGCTGCCATGTCAGTCCAGTCGTTCTTTTGCGGAACAATGCCAGACCCACCACTTGCAACAGCAAAAATAAGATCACCATCAAAAGGAGTATGCGCTGGATAAAGCGCGCGGGCAATGCCATCGTGTGCTGCAATCGCCAAACGTTTGGCTTGGGCTTTTGTCAAGATAGCATCCGTAGCGATAATACCTATCGTCGTATTGGATACACTTGATGCCTGATCGAGAAACTTTATGTTCAACGCATCCGCGTTGCGAGGCGTAGGCGAGGGAAGGCCATATCCGCCAAATTCTTTTGCCTGTTCAAACATAGCCGCATGAAAATGATGCGTATTACCAATCAAAGGGCTACCAAGAGCGTTGACTGCAAAGAGCGCTGCAAGGGTGATGCCGTTTTCCAATTTAATCGAGGCTGTGCCAAGTCCACCTTTTAAACCAGCAACCAGCGCACCTGTTCCTGCGCCAGTCGTTCCAGTCTCGAACTTTGATGAGGCATGACTTGCAGCTTCATACCCAAGCTCACGATAAGGTGGGTACTTGCCCCAGTCCTTGTCGCCGCCATTAATCAGATCAAATAGAATTGCCTGCGGAACAATAGGCACTTTCACATTGCCAACAGTAAAGCCTTGTCCTTTTTCACGCAAATAAGCTTGAACGCCGGAAGCTGCATCAAGACCAAAGGCAGAGCCACCTGATAAAACCAGTGCATTGATTGCTTC
Source organism: uncultured Rhizobiaceae group bacterium (assembly GCA_938030595.1). Classification (GTDB taxonomy): domain Bacteria; phylum Pseudomonadota; class Alphaproteobacteria; order Rhizobiales; family Rhizobiaceae; genus JAALLB01. The sequence continues at coordinate 10,208 of CALHIB010000092.1, forward strand.
TACTGTATTTTCTGGTGACAATAACTCTGTATCGCGTGTGCCAGGGCCACCACCATGGACTGCAACAGAAGCAATCATGGGTTCCTCACACATTAAAACCGTAACACCGCTTTTGAGAGTGTCATCTTGCGCATTGCCGACCTTTAGCCCTTTGATATCGGTAATGGAATTTGTAGGGCCCGGTTTTATCATTTTATGGTGTCCTGCCAGATTTATTTGTCATATGGCAAAAGTGTTCCATTTTGCCAGATATGGAGCCTGTAAGGATTATGAATGTTCTTGCCTGAATTGTCGAATTCTACGTCGCCAAGCACTGTCTCAAACCTTTTCGAATTAAGGTTTTGAGTGGTTTCATCCTTTGTTTTACCAAGTGATGCGATGGCAACTTGTATCGCTGCGTACCCGTCATAAATTCCTTTGGAAGGTTTGATGTTACGCTCATTTAACAGTTTGTTGAGTGCACCAGCGCTTTCCTGGGTGAAGCTTGGTTGTTGCATCATGATTAAAATACCATCGGCTACAGCTTCTGCTTCTTGTAAAAAGGGTAAAGTTGAGAGTTGTTCTGTAACAATCAACTGGTTTTTAATGCCTAGCGATTCATGATCTTTGGCAATGGTTAGAAGGTCTTGCGTCGTTGCTGATGCGATAAAGGCGACAGAAACACCAGAGCGTTCTAATCTGCGTAACATCCCGGATTGCGTGGATTGAGCTGCACGAAACGTATCCGCAAATTGAGGAGCCATGCCAGCATCGTTTAAGTCAAGTCGGATACTATCTGTCAGGTTGCGACCATAAATGGTACCATCATCAACAAGTGCAAATGCTGTGTCTTTTAGATTTGTACTAATATAGTCAGCGAGTTTTTCGGCTGGTGCATTATCACCAGGTGACATGCGCCAAAGATTCCAGCCTTCACGATCACGATCCTTAATGAGACGAACTGATCGCGCTCCCGCAACAAGCAAGGGGAGTTTGCTGTCTCTAAGGCTATTTGCAAAAGTGATCGCTACATCATTGCAGAGCATCCCTGTCACAATAGCTGGTTTCAAGGCTGAAATGTCATTGACTGCCAAATTGGCCAGATCCTTGTCACAGCCGTCATCTGCAATAAAGAGCTGATGTTCCTTGCCAATGGTTTCCATGGCAAGTTTGGCGCCCATGGAAAAATTACGGCCAACTTCTGAATAGTCACCGCTTAAAGGAATAGAAATCGCAATGGTGTCTGCTTTGAGTGTAGACCCAAGAGATAGCATCAAGGCCATGCTGAAGCTGCATGAAACCATTAGTTTTGAAAGTGGTTTTGTGAGTCGTTTAACAATCATATCGCGTTGATTTTTAATGTGCTTGCAGCGTAAATGAAAGCGATTATCAGCCCTTACATATTATTTTTTGTAAAAGCCTTTCATTAAAGTCGTAAAAACTACTCATCATGTCGAAATTTGCTTGACGTTTTATATCGATTGGCTTCACATAGATGTATGTAAGGTTCCCCGAACAATGTATCAGACATTAGGGGATCAAATGGGAATGCAGAAGGGGATGACCCAAATAGGGGCCTTAATCTGCAGCCGCCCCCGCGACTGTAAGCGGTGAGCGAATTATCAAATCCACTGGCGAAAGCTGGGAAGGAGATAAAACGCTTAGACCCGTGAGCCAGGAGACCAGCCTGCAGGCTTTGCGAAAGTAAAGTCGAACCTAAAACGGACGGGGTGTTCCGTGGAAGATTAGAGATAAATCTCGACCCTTCTGACGAAATCCCTCCTTCAATAACGAGATAAATGAAGGGGAATAAAATGAAAAAAACTCTTTTTGGTGCATTAGCACTACTTGCAACTACAGCGCCAGCATTGGCGCACCACCCATTAGCTGGCCAGCCGATGGAAACTTTCGCACAAGGTCTGCTATCAGGTATTGGTCACCCGCTATTGGGCTTTGATCACCTGTTCTTCGTCATCGCAGTTGGTGTTGCAGCACTTTACACTGGTTTCGCCCGTACAGCGCCAGCAGCTTACATCGCTGCAATGCTTGTGGGTTGCTTGATGATGGCAAACGGCATTGGCCTTCCTATGAAAGAGGCAGTCATTGGTTTTTCACTATTGGCTGTAGGCTATATTGTTCTTTCTGGCCGTGCACTTAGCATGTCACTTGCACTTCCAATCTTTGCAGTCTTCGGTCTGTTCCACGGTTCAGCATTTGGTGACTCAATCGTAGCACAAGAAGCTGCAATTGGTGGTTCTGTTCTAATCGGCTACCTTTTAGGTCTTGGCGCGCTTCAATATGCAGTTGCACTGGGTGCTGGTTGGGTTGTGAAGAATGTATTTAATGCAACGGAAGCCACTGCAATGAACGCACGCCTAACAGGTGCGCTTGTTGCAGGCATGGGCGTATTCCTTACATTGGAAGCAGCAGAAGGCGCAGCATTCGCTGCCCTTGGCCTTGGCTAAACAACACCAAACATAATATTTTAATCAAGAGGCATGGACTTATCGTTCATGCCTCTTTTTTTATGCCCAACAACGCGCTAACTTAATTCTTACAAAGAGTTGGAGATACGCATGGCTGGATTGCCCCAAAGCATTGATGAAACAGAAACGCTATTATCAGGCGAGGG